>NZ_NWMQ01000027.1:0-43438 GCF_002901215.1 Paracoccus sp. SY
ATCGCGGATTTCTTCGCATCGGCACCGATCTTGCCGCGCCCGACCTGGCGTTCCAGGTTGCGGTCGATCAGCGACAGGGCCTTGTCCATCGCATCCTGGCTGATGTCGGTCATCACCACGTCGTATCCGGCAAGCGCAAAGACATGCGCGATCCCGTTGCCCATCTGGCCCGCACCGATCACACCAACCGTCTGAATCGTCATGGCCCAACATCCTCGGCGAACCGCCATTCCCCGTCACCCAGGGCCGGGGCGGCGCGGTCATGGGTCAGCCTGCTGCGGCCAAAGCGGATAGGGGTGCGCAGCCCGGAAATGCCTTCGGGTGCGACCTGCAGGCCACGCGCCGCGATCTGGGGTTCGGACAGCGCCTCGGCCACGTCGTTGACCGGGCCGGCGGGCACGCCCACAGCCTCCATCGCGGCGATCAGGTCGGCGCGCGTCCGGCGCAGGGTGGCGGCCGACAGCCTCGGCACCAGCCTGTCCCGATGCGCCACGCGGGCGGGATTGGTGGCAAAGTCGGGATCCGTCGAAAGGTCGGGCAGGTCCAGCACACGGCACAATGCGGCGAATTGCCGGTCATTGCCGCAGGCGATGATCAAGTGCCCGTCGGATGCCGGGAACAATTGGTAGGGCACGATATTGGGATGGGCATTGCCCAGCCGGTGCGGCACCGTCCCGCCCAGCAGGTAATTCGTCGCTTGGTTCGCCAGCACCGCCACTCCGCAATCCAGCAGCGACAGGTCCAGATGCTGACCGCGACCGGACCGTTCCCGTTCCGAAAGCGCCGCCTGAACGGCGATCACGCCGTAAAGCCCGGTGAAGATGTCGATCCAGGCCACGCCGACCTTCTGCGGCTCTCCGTCGGGCGCGCCGGTCAGGTCCATGATCCCCGACATGCCCTGGATCAGGAAGTCGTATCCCGGCTGGGACGCGCGCGGCCCGTCCTGCCCGAAGCCGGTGATCGAGGCATAGACGAGCCCCGGATTGCGCGCCGCCAGCGTGTCATAGTCCAGGCCGAAGCGGCGCAACCCGCCGACCTTGAAATTCTCGACCACCACGTCGGCATCGTCGATCAGCGCGCGCAGCCGGTCCAGGTCGGCCGGGTCGTTGAAGTCGCAGGTGACCGAGGTCTTGCCCCGGTTCGCGGCGTGGAAATAGGCCGCGACCTTTTCAGTGGTGCCATCCGCGCGGGGGCGGTCGATGAAGGGCGGGCCCCAGCGGCGGGTGTCGTCGCCCTCGGGCGCCTCGACCTTGATGACCTCGGCGCCCAGGTCGGCCAGCGTCTGGCCGATCCATGGACCGGCCAGGATGCGGGCCAGTTCGACCACGCGCAGGCCCTTCAGCGGCGCATCAGCCAAAGGCCTGGATCCCGGTCTGCGCGCGGCCCAGGATCAGCGCGTGGACATCATGCGTGCCTTCGTAGGTGTTCACGGTTTCCAGGTTCTGGGCGTGCCGGATGACGTGGTATTCGCTGGAAATGCCGTTGCCGCCATGCATGTCGCGGGCCATGCGCGCGATATCCAGGGCCTTGCCGCAGTTGTTGCGCTTGACGATGGAGATCATCTCGGGCGCGAAGCGGCCTTCGTCGAACAGGCGGCCGACGCGCAGGGACGCCTGCAGGCCAAGCGCGATCTCGGTCTGCATGTCGGCCAGCTTCTTCTGGAACAACTGCGTGGCGGCCAGGGGGCGGTTGAACTGGTGGCGGTCAAGCCCATACTGGCGGGCGCGGAACCAGCAATCCTCGGCCGCCCCCATCGCACCCCAGGAAATGCCATAGCGCGCACGGTTGAGGCAGCCGAAGGGCCCGCCCATGCCCTCGATGTTGGGAAGCAGCGCGTCCTCGCCGACCTCGACGTCGTCCATCACGATCTCTCCGGTGATGGAGGCGCGCAGCGACAGTTTCCCCTCGATCTTGGGCGCAGACAGTCCCTTCATGCCCTTTTCCAGCACGAAGCCGCGCACCTTGCCGCCATGCGCGTCGGATTTCGCCCAGACCACGAAGACATCGGCGATGGGGCTGTTGGAGATCCACATCTTCGCGCCGTTCAGGACATAGCCGCCCTCGGTCTTCTTCGCGCGGGTCTTCATGCCCGCCGGGTCGGACCCGGCATCCGGTTCGGTCAGGCCGAAGCAGCCGATGTATTCGCCGCTGGCGAGTTTCGGCAGGTATCTCTGCTTCTGCTCCTCGCTGCCATAGGCCTCGATCGGGAACATCACCAGCGAACTCTGCACCGAGGCCATGGACCGATAGCCGCTGTCGATCCGCTCGATCTCTCGCGCCACCAGCCCATAGGCCACATAGGAGGCGCCGACCCCGCCATAGGCGTCGTCCACCGTCACGCCCAGCAGCCCCGCCGCGCCCATCTCGCGGAAGATCTCGGGGTCGGTCGTCTCGTTCAGATAGGCGTCGGTGACGCGCGGGGCCAGCCGGTCGGCGGCAAAGGCCGCGGCGCTGTCGCGGATCATCCGTTCCTCTTCGGTCAGTTGCTCGTTCAGAAGAAACGCATCGGCCCAGTCGAACGCCGCGCCTTTGTGGGATTTGGTGGACATCGCAAGCTCCTGCCTTGTTGCGGCAAGGGTATCCAATTGTCAGCCACATCAAAAATGATAAATTTCCATGAGATCATGTATAGGATGAATGATCATGCGGATCAGGCGATACCTGCCGAACCTCAGCCTGCTTCTGGCCTTCGACGGGGTCATGCGGCACGGGTCGGTCACGGCCGCCGCGCAGGAAATGGGCCTGACGCAAAGCACCGTCAGCCGCCTGGTCCAGACGCTGGAGGAGCAGATGGGCCAGCCGCTGTTCTCGCGCCACCGCCGCCGCCTGATCCCGACCGAAGCGGCCACGCGCTATCACGCCGACATCTCGGCCGCGCTTGACCTGATCCAGCGCGGCGGCATGTCGCTGATCGCCAATCCCGAAGGGGGCAGCATCAACCTGGCGGTGCTGCCGACCTTCGGCACCCGCTGGCTGGCCCCGCGCCTGCCGGGCTTCATGACCCGCCATCCGGGGATCATGGTGAACCTGACCACGCGCTTCCAGCCGGTGTCCTTCAGCGACGAACCCTTCGATGCCGCGATCATCTATCACCAGGGCGAAACTGCCCCCGACGACAGCCTGCTTCTGTTCGGCGAAAGCCTGACGGCCTGCGCAAGTTCGACCTTCCTGGCGGCCAATCCGATCACGCAGCCGGGCGACATGGCGGGTCTGGCGCTGCTCTATCTGCAAACCCGGCCCGGTGCCTGGGCCGACTGGTTCCATGGGCAGGGGGCGCAGGCGGTTCCTTCGGGCGGGATGGTGATGGACCAGTTCTCCATGATGATCCAGGCGGCCATATCGGGACTGGGGGTGGCGCTTCTGCCCGACTATCTGGCCCGCCAGGAAATCGCCGAGGGGCATTTGCTGCCTGTCCTGCAACAGGCGGTTCCCGGACGCGGGGCCTATCGGCTGGTCTGGCCCAGGACACGGGCCGAATCGCGCCCGCTGATCCATTTCCGCGACTGGCTGGCAGCCGAGGTCAGTTAGGCGCAGTCAGACCGGATCGCGGTCCAACTCGGCGGCGACGGCCGCATCGCCGGACATGTCGTTTTCCGATCTGCCAAGACCTCTCGCAGCATAAAATGCAGGTGGTCCACGCGCGGGTTGCCGCATCCCCCAGCGGAACCCCCAACCGCCGCATGCGATATCTTCCTCTTGATATTCGGCTGAAAATTTTCCTTTACAAATGACTTAAAGAGATAACAATAAATGAAAGGCAGCCGTGGATCCGGCGTGGAGGAGGCAGGCCCCGAGGGCAAGCCAAGGCCCGATCCGCAGGCGCAGGCAGAGGAGGTCCAGGAATGGAAATGTCGTCGCTGACGGCCCGGCAGCTTTACGAACATGCCAAGGCAAATCCCACACGCCGCCGCTTCGGCTTTGGCAAGAAGCCGATGCTGATCAACATCGACCTGCAACTGGCCTATACCGGCTTGGGAGAGTTCGCGACGGCTTACGAAACCGACCCCAAGCAACTGGACTATGTGAACCAGCTGGCCGATCTGGCCCGCGCCAAGGGCCTTCCGATCACCTGGACCTATGTCGCCTATATGCAGTCGGGCGAGGATTGCGGCGTCTGGGGCACGCGCACCGACACCCCGGATTCGCTGCAGAACATCAAGGTGGGCTCGCGCCGCGCGGAATTCGATCCGCGCCTGAAGATCGACCACGAACGCGACATCGTCATCAACAAGCGCATGGCATCCCCCTTCCATGAAACGAACCTGCAATCGCTGATGGTCTGGCACGGCTGCGACACGGTGGTGCTGACAGGGGGGTCCACCTCGGGCTGCGTGCGGGCCTGCGTGGTGGACGCGATCTCTCGCGGCTATCGGGTCATCGTCCCCGAGGAATGCGTGGCCGACAAGCACGAAAGCCCGCATTTCGCCAATCTCTACGACATCTCGGTCAAGTATGGCGACGTCATTCCGGTGGCCGAGGCGATCGCCTGGTATGAGTCCTATCAGCCCGAGGTGCGCTGAGATGGGCACGGAACCGATGCAGTCGGACCTGGGGCTTTACGATTACCTGCCCTGGCCGGGGCGGCCGAAGATCACCTGGCCCGGCGGCAAGAAGCTGGCCGTCTGGATCGCGCCCAATATCGAGTTCTACGAATACGATCCGCCGAACAACCCGACCCGCACCCCCTGGGGCCGCCCGAACCCCGATGTGCTGCAATATTCCCATCGCGACTATGGCAACCGCGCGGGATGGCAGCGGATGATGGCGGCGATGGACCGGGCTGGCTTTCGCGGATCGGTGTCGCTGAACGTCGCGCTGTGTGATCACCACCCCGAAATCATCCGCGCCTGCGCCGACCGGGGGTGGGAGTTCTTTTCCCACGGCATCTACAACACCCGCTATGTCTATAACATGACCATCGACCAGGAACGCGAGATCATCCGCGACGCCTTCGACACGGTCAGGAAGCACACGGGACAGGAACTGGCAGGATGGCTGTCGCCCGCGCTGTCGAACAACCTGTGGACCATGGACATCCTGGCCGAGGCGGGGATCCAGTACACCTGCGACATGTTCCACGACGACCAGCCGATGCCCGTGAAGGTCAGGTCGGGCAAGCTGATCTCGATGCCCTATTCGCTCGAGATGAACGACGTGATCGTATATAACAGCCAAAAGGTCACGCCGCGCCATTACGGCGAAATCATCCGCCGCCAGTTCGACCAGCTTTACAGGGAATCCGACGAAAGCGGCATGGTCATGTGCATCCCGCTGCACCCCTATCTGGTGGGCCAGCCGCACCGCATCGACGCCTTTGCCGAGGCCATCGACTATATCGCCGGCCATGACGGCGTCTGGCAGGCCACGGGCCGCGAGATCGCCGAGGCTTACCACGCCAGCGGCGCCTATGACGCGATGACCGCCGCCGCAGCCCGGCACGCACAGGGGGACCGCTGATGTCGCTTCCCGAGAATTACCTGGACTATCCCGCCCGCCGCTATGGCATGGACCACGACCGTTACGACTGGTCCGACATGTTCGCGCGCAAGCCGATCGCCTGGCCCGGCGGCGCGCGGGTCGCGCTGTCCATCGTCACCCATGTGCAGCATTTCCCGCTGGACATGCCCGCCAAGCCCTTCAAGGCGCCGGGTGCGCTGTCGATGCCCTATCCCGATTTCCGCTACTTCACCAACCGCGACTATGGCAACCGGATCGGCGTGTTCCGCATCCTGCGGCTGCTGGCGGAAAAGGGGCTGCAAACCAGCTTTGCCGTCAACGGCTGCATCGCCACCCGCTATCCCGCGCTGCTGAAGGCGGTGGTGGAAGGCGGGCACGAGGTCGTGGCCCATGGTCTGGACATGGGCAAGGTCCACCATTCCGGCCTGTCCGTTGATGACGAGGACGCCATCATCGCCGAAACGCTGCGCCTGCTGCGGGGCGCGACTGGCCAGCCGGTCGAGGGCTGGCTGTCGCCGGGCCGGGCGCAAGGCTTCAACACGCCCGAACTGCTGGCCCGCAACGGCATCCGCTGGAACCTGGACTGGGCCAATGACGACCTGCCCTACCCGATGCGGACCACCGAAGGCCCGCTGCTGGCCATGCCGCTGGCCTATGAGACCGACGACCGGGTGGTCGCCAACGAATATTTCCAGTCCGAACCCGAATGGGTCCAGCAGGTCAAGGACCGCTTCGACGTGCTGTATCGCGAAAGCGCCGAATACGGCGGCCGGGTGATGAGCCTGCCGCTGCATTCCTGGGTGTCGGGAATGCCCTATCGCGTCGAATACCTGCGCGAGGTGCTGGACTATATCCTGGGCCATGACGGCGTCTGGACCGCCCCGGTGGGCCAGATCGCCGCCGCGGCCGAAAGCCAGGTCTGACGGGCCTGCATTGACAAGGAACGGATCGCCATGACGCCAGCATCCGACACCACGCCGCGAACCCTGTTCGGCAAGATCTGGGACGCGCATGAAATCCTGCGGCACCCGTCCGGGCAGTCGCTTCTGTATATCGACCGCGACCTGATCCACGAGGGCAGCTTCCACGCCTTCGCCGACCTGAAGCGTCGCAATCTGCGCCCGCGCCGTCCGCAGCAGATCTTCGGCATCGCCGACCATTACGTCCCCACCTTGGGGCGCAGCGCAGACGATGCGGCAAGCCCCGCCATCGCCCGGATGATCCGCACCTTTGACGAGAACATGGAATGGGGGGGCCTGCGCCATTTCGGCATCGCCAGCCGCGAACAGGGCATCGTGCATGTCGTGGCGCCCGAACAGGGCATCACCCTGCCCGGCCTGACCATCGTCTGCTCGGACAGCCACACCTCGACCCAAGGCGCGCTTGGCGCGATCGCCTTCGGGATCGGACAGTCGGAAAACGCCCATGTGCTGGCCACCCAGACCCTGTGGCAGATGCGCCCCAGGACCATGCGCGTGACGGTGAACGGGCGGCTGGGCCAGGGCGTCACCGCCAAGGACGTGATGCTGGCGCTGATCGCGCGGATCGGGGCTGCGGGCGCGGGCGGGCATGCCATCGAATATGCGGGCCAGGTCGTGCGCGACATGTCGATCGAGGCGCGGCTGACCATGTGCAACCTGTCGATCGAGGCCGCCGCCCGCCTGGGCATGGTGGCCCCGGATGAAACGACCTTCCGCTATGTCGCCGGACGCCATTACGCGCCCACAGACCAGGAATGGGATCTGGCGATGGCCCAGTGGCGGGCGCTGCCGACCGACGACGGCGCGACCTTCGACCGCGAGGTGGAACTGGACGGCGGTGCCATCGCCCCCATGGTGACCTGGGGCACAAGCCCCGAGGATGCCGTTCCGATCACCGGCCGCATCCCTGACCCCGCCAGCTTTGCCAGCGCGGAAAAGCGCAAGGCCGCTGCCAAGTCGCTGGAATACATGGATCTTGCGCCAGGCACCGAACTGGACGGTTTGCCCATCGACCGGGTCTTCATCGGATCCTGCACCAACAGCCGGATCGAGGATCTGCGCGCCGCCGCAGCCATCCTCAAGGACCGCAAGGCCGCCATTCCCGCCATCGTCGTGCCCGGATCCACCCAGGTCCGCGAACAGGCCGAGGCCGAGGGCCTGGCCCGCATCTTCCGCGAGGCGGGCTTCGAATGGCGCCAATCGGGCTGTTCCATGTGCGCGGCGATGAACGGCGACGTGGTCGGGCCGGGCGAACGCTGCGCCTCGACCTCGAACCGGAACTTCGTGGGGCGGCAGGGGCCGGGCGCGCGCACGCATCTGGTCAGCCCCGCCATGGCCGCCGCCGCCGCCATCACCGGGCGGCTGACCGATGTCCGCAGGCTGTAAGGAGGATGCGATGAAGGCCTTCACCCGCGAAACCTCGACCGTCGCTTATGTTCCCGGTGTCAACTGCGACACCGACCAGATCATCCCCGGCCGCTTCCTCAAGGCCGACCGGGCCGAGGGTTACGACAAGTTCCTGTTCCACGACATCCGCCGCGACGCGGCCGGCAACCTCGACCCCGGCTTTCCGCTGAACCGTCCCGACGCAGAGAGGGCCAGGATCCTGCTGGTCGAGGACAACTTCGGCTGCGGGTCGTCCCGCGAAGGCGCGGTCTATGCCCTGGCCGATGCGGGGATCCGTGCGCTGCTGGCGCCCAGCTTCGGCGACATCTTCTTCAACAACGCGCTGAAGAACGGCATCGTCCCAGTCCGCCTGCCCGTGCCTGTCTGCGAAGCCCTGGCGGACCACCTGGCCGCCGACCCGCAAGCCACCGTCACCGTGGACCTGGAAGCCGCGCAGGTGATCCTGCCCGGCGATCTTGGCACCCACCCGATCACCATCGACGCCTTTGCCCGCGACTGCCTTCTTCAGGGCCTGGACGAGATCGAGATGACCTTCACCTACATGGACCGGATCGCGGCTTTCGAGGCCGAAAGGATGGCCCGGAACCCTTGGCTGGGGCGCTGACCACGCCCGGCCCACGCCTTTACCCAGTCACACAACATAACAAGCAGGGAGACGACAATGACATTCACACTCAATCGCCGCGGCTTGCTGAAGGCCTCGGGCGCGGCCGCCCTTGTCAGCGGGCTGTCCATGCCCTCGATCCTGCGGGCGCAGGGCCAGACCGTAAAGATCGGCGTGCTGGAGCCGCTGACCGGCAACCTGGCCTATAACGGCACGCAATGCGCGGCGGGCGCGAAATTCGCGGCCGACGCGATCAACGCCGCAGGCGGCATCAAGAGCATGGGCGGCGCGCAGATCGAACTGGTCGTCGTCGATGCCCAAAGCCGCCCCGAAATCGCGGCCTCCGCCGTGGACACCCTGGCCGAGGCGGGCGTGGTGGCCTTCACCGGCGCAAGCGCATCGGCCCTGGGGCTTGCCTCGTCGCAGGCGGCGGCGAAATACGACCTGGCGCAGGTGTTCTCCATCGGCACCGCCGAGACGATCGTGGAACGCGGCCTGCCCAACGTCTTCCGCTTCACCCCCGGCGTGAACAAATGCACCAGCGTCGCGCTTGAAAACCTCAAGCAGTTGAACGCGGCCGCTGGCAATCCCGTCAAGACCGCCGCCATCGTCCACGAGGACGGCCCCTTCGGGTCGAACATGGCCAAGATCATGGCCGAGCAGCTTCCCCAGCAGGGCATCGAGGTGGTCGAGACGATTTCCCATCCCACGCCGCATCGCGACTTCAACAACATCGCGCTGCGGGTCAAGGCGTCGGGGGCGAATATCCTGATCCCGTCGAACTATCTGAACGAATACACGCTCATGGCCCGCGCCCTGCGCCAGCAACGGGCGGAACTGATGGCGATCTATTCGATCCTGGGCGGGGCCGCCTCCAACATCAAGTTCGTGCGCGAAAACAACGACGTGGCGCAGTATGTCATGGACTGCAACCACTGGTACGACCCCAACAAGCCGGAATCCAAGGCGCTTGCCGCAAGCGTGGCCCAGGCCGGTCTGGACCTGACCTATGACGTGATGGTGTCCTATGCCACGATCCAGGTCATTGCCGACGCGCTGGAACGCGGCGCCTCGACCGATCGCAAGGCGATGATCGAGACGCTGGCGGCCTCGACCTACGACGGCTCGATCATGCCATACGGCCCGACCAAGTTCGTCAATGGCGACAACGTCAACTCGCAGCCGGTGAATACCCAGATCCGGGGCGAGGAGATCGAGTTGGTCTTCCCCGAAGAATACGCCACCGCCGAGCCGGTCTTCCCGGTCCCGCAAGAAGGCTGATCCGACCAGGCCCCCGCCGGCAGGCGGGGGCCACCGGCCGACCCCTGACAAGCGAGTGTCCATGTCCAGCCTGATCCTGCCCGCCGTGCTCAGCGGCCTGACGATGGGGGCCATCTATGCGCTTGTCGCGCTTGGCCTGACCCTGATCTATGGCGTTTTGCACATCATCAACTTCGCCCATGGCAGCCTGCTGATGCTGGCGCTGTATGCGGCCTATTTCCTGTTCGTCCACATGGGCCTGGATCCCTATCTGGCGATCCCGATCCTTCTGCCGGTGTTCTTCTGCCTGGGCTATGTCCTGCAACGCTGGGTGATCGCCCCGATGAGCGGCGGGTCGGAACAGAACGTCCTGCTGGTGACGCTGGCGCTTGCGCTGATCATCGACAACCTGGCGCTTTACTTCTGGACGTCGAACACGCGCAGCGTGGACATCCCCTATGCCTATAACACCGTGGAATTCCTGGGCGCCTATCTGCCGCTGGGCCGGGTGATCGCGTTCTTCGCGGCCCTTGCCGCCGCGCCCCTGCTGTGGCTGTTCATGACCCGCACCCGGACCGGATCGGCCATCCGCGCCGTCGCCATCGAGAAGCGCGGGGCCGAGATCGTGGGCATTGACGTGAACCACACCTATGCCATCTGCTTCGGCATCGGCACGGCCTGCGTGGCGCTTGCCGCCTGCCTGCTGCTGCCGACCTTCTATGTCACGCCGCAGGTGGGTTACACCTTCGTGCTGGTGGCCTTTACCACGGTCGTCCTGGGCGGCATGGGCAGCCTGCCCGGCGCGCTGATCGCGGGGCTGCTGCTGGGGGTGATCGAATCCCTTTGCGGGCTGTTCCTGGGCGAAAGCCTGGGCCAGATCGGCATCTTCACCGCCTTCATCCTGATCCTGCTGTTCAAGCCATCGGGTCTTCTGGGCCGGAGGGCCGCGTGATGAAACCGCAATCCATGGGACAGGCGGTCCTGATCGCCCTGGCGCTGATCTATCTGGCCAGCCTTTACTTCATGTCCTCGCCCGTCTGGATGGGCTTCACCATCAACGCGCTGATCGTGGCGGTCGTGGCGCTTGCCTGGAACATCACCGGCGGCTTCGGGGGCATGGCGTCCTTCGGCCATGCCGCGATGTATGGGACCGGCGCCTATGCCTCGGCCATCCTGCAGGTGCAGTATGGCATCAACGCCTGGATCGCGTTTGCGGCCGGGATCGTGGCGGGTGCGGCCATGGGCGCCTTCATCGGCGCGCTCGCCTTCCGCTATGGCTTGAAGGGGTCGTATTTCGCGCTTGTCACGCTGGCCTTTGCCGAGGTGCTGCGGATCTGCGCGTCGTCATTCGCCATCACCGGCGGCGGCAGCGGCCTGCAACTGCGGCTTGATCCAGGCCTATCGACGTTGCAGTTCAACGACCGCACCGTGGTCTATACGATCCTGCTGGTGATCGTGGCCCTGGTCATGGCGCTGACCGCCTGGCTGAAATACTCGCGCTTCGGCGCCTATCTGATCGCCGTGCGCGAAAACGAGGATGCGGCCCGCGCCCTTGGCATCGACACCTATCGCATCAAGGTCAAGGCCATGGCCATTTCCGGCGCCTTCGCGGGTCTGGCGGGGGTGCTTTACCTCCAGGTCTGGCTGTTCATCGACAGCGCCGTCGTCTATGGCAGCGCCGTCTCGATCGAGGCGCTGATCGGCCCGATCATCGGCGGCGCGGGCACCGTCTGGGGGCCGCTGATCGGCACGCTGGGCCTGCACCTGCTGGGCGAGGGCGCGAAACACCTGCTGCACAACGCGCCGGGCCTGAACTTCGTGCTTTACGCGGTGGTCCTGATCTGCGCGCTGCGCTTCCTGCCGCAGGGCCTGATGGGGCTTGCCGGTCGCATCGGCACCTTCCGCAAGAAGGAGGACGACAATGCTTGAGGTCCGCAACCTGTCGAAAAGCTTCGGCGGCCTGAAGGCGGTCAGCGACGCATCCCTGGACGTGCCCGAAGGCGGCATCGTCGGCCTGCTGGGTCCGAACGGCGCGGGCAAGACCACCTGCTTCACCATGATCGCGGGCTTCACCAAGCCCAACGAAGGCACGGTGCGCTTCATGGGCCAGGACATCACCGGCCTGCCCCCGCACCGCATCTGCGCCATGGGCATGATCCGCACCTTCCAGATCGTGCAGCCTTTCGCGGGCCTGACGGTCCAGGAAAACATCGCCGTCGGCGCATACCTGCACCACCACGATCGGGCCGAGGCCATGGCCGTCGCCAGACAGGTCGGCAAGCGGCTGGGCATGGGGGCGATGCTGGACCGCCCGGCCTCGTCGCTGACCATCGCCGGTCGCAAGCGGCTGGAATTGGCCCGCGCGCTTGCCACCGGCGCGAAACTGCTGCTGCTGGACGAGGTGATGGCCGGCCTGATCCCGTCAGAAGTGTCGGAAATCGTCGGCATCATCCGCCAGATCCGCGACGAGGGGCATACCTTCCTGATGATCGAACATGTGATGCAGGCTGTGATGAGCCTGGCCGAGACCGCCTATGTGCTGAACCACGGCAAGATGATCGCCCATGGCACGCCCAGGGAACTGGTCCAGGATCCCGGCGTGGTCGAGGCCTATCTGGGCCACGGCGCCGCCGCCCGCCTGCAGGAGGGGAACCATGCTTGAGATTTCCGGCATCCGCGCGGGCTATGGCTCCATGGCCGTGCTGCAGGGCATCGACATGCGCGTCGAGGCGGGCGAGATCGTGGCCCTGCTGGGGTCGAACGGTGTGGGCAAGACCACGCTGAACAACGTCATCTCGGGCTTCATC
This sequence comes from Paracoccus sp. SY, assembly GCF_002901215.1. Classification (NCBI taxonomy): domain Bacteria; kingdom Pseudomonadati; phylum Pseudomonadota; class Alphaproteobacteria; order Rhodobacterales; family Paracoccaceae; genus Paracoccus; species Paracoccus sp. SY. The sequence continues at coordinate 12,516 of NZ_NWMQ01000027.1, forward strand.
CGCCCCAGTGCGGGCGAGGTCCGGTTCGAGGGCGCGAAGATCACCGGCATGAAGCCGCGCGACATCGTGGCGCTTGGCATCGCCCAGGTTCCCGAAGGGCGCAAGATCTTCCCCAACCTGTCGGTCGCGGAAAACCTGGAACTCGGCGCCTTTCGCCGCGCCACCGCCAACCGCAAGCAGAACTTCGACCGCATCTGCACGATCTTCCCGCGCCTGCGCGAACGGCTGGACCAGCTTGCGGGCACGCTGTCGGGGGGCGAACAGCAGATGCTGGCGATCGGGCGCGGCATGATGTCCGAACCCAAGCTGCTGATCCTGGACGAACCGTCCCTGGGCCTGTCGCCCCTGATGGTCGAGGAGATGTTCGGCCTGATCGGGCGCATCAACGCCGAGGGCTGCGCCGTGCTGCTGGTGGAACAGAACGTGATGCAGTCGCTGAACGTCGCAAGCCGGGCCTATGTGATCGAACAGGGCCATCTGGTGATGCAGGGGGGCGCCGCCGGGATGCTGGCCGACCCGCAGCTGCGCCAGGCCTATCTGGGTCTTTGACGGCCCGCCCGCCGGGCGCGCGTCGTCCGGCGGCACAACAGACGCAAACGGAGAACGAAGAAATGTCGCTGACACGCACGCGCCGCCTGCGCCAGGCCTTGGCAGGCGAACGGGCCCTCATGGCCCCAGGGGTGGTGGACGCCATGTATGCCCGCCTTGTCGCCGAGGCAGGCTTCGAGGCCATGTACATGACCGGAGCCGGCACTTCGGCCACGCGGCTGGGCTATCCCGACGTGGGCCTTCTGACCATGACCGAGATGGTGGACAACGCCACCCGCATCGCCGACGCTTCCGACCTGCCGCTGATCGCGGATGCCGACAACGGCTTCGGCGGGCCGCTGAACGTCCGGCGGGCGATCCAGCTTTACGAACGCGGCGGCGTGGCGGCGGTCCACCTTGAGGATCAGGTGCTGCCCAAGCGCTGCGGCCACCTGTCGGGCAAGCAGCTGATCAGCGCGGAAGACATGGTCGCCAAGGTCAAGGCCGCCGTGGACGCGCGCGTGGACCCCGATTTCGTGGTCATCGCCCGCACCGACGCCCTGGCGCTGCATGGGCGCAACGCCGCCTTCGACCGGGCCGAGATGTATCGCGAGGCGGGGGCCGACGTGATCTTCATCGAAAGCCCCCTGCCCGACGACCTGCCCCACATCGCGCCGCGCTTTCCGGGCATCCCCCTTTTGTACAACATGGCGACGTCCGGCAAGACGCCGTTCCTGACGCGCTCGGAAATCGAGGCCTTGGGCTTCAAGCTGATCATCTATCCCAACTGGCTGCTGCTGTCAGCCTGCGAGGCCGCGCGCAAGACGCTCGAGGTGCTGAAGCGAGAGGAAACCATCGCCTCGGTCGCCCCCCATGTGATGAGCTTCAAGCAATTCTTCGACACCGCCCGCATGGCCGAGGTCCAAGAACTGGAAGCCCGCTATGGCACGCCGGAAAACAGCCGCACCGATTACTGACCATAAGGATTACCCAGATGGCCGTTCTCTCCGCCGATGGCGTGGATTTCGACTTCGAGATGCCGGTCGTGGTCGTCGGCGCGGGCGCCTGCGGCCTTGTCGCGGCGCTTGCCGCCCATGACGCGGGTCAGGAGGTGATGATCCTGGAACGCGACGACAGCCCGCAAGGCTCGACCTCGCTGTCCGCCGGGCTGATCCCGGCGGCAGGCACAAGGCTGCAGCGCGAGGCCGGGATCGACGACGACCCGGACCTGTTCGCCGCCGACATCGTGGCCAAGACCCACGGCCGCACGCCGCAGGACATGGCGCTGCTGGCGGCGCGGACCTCGGGGCCGATGATCGACTGGCTGATGGACAACCATGGCGTGGGCTTCCGGCTGGTGACGGGCTTTCTTTATCCCGGCCATTCGCGGATGCGGATGCACGGGCCGGACAGCCGCACCGGGGCCGATCTGGAACAGGCGCTGCTGTCGGCGGTGTCGCGGGCAGGCATCGACCTGCTGACGGGTGCATCGGTCGAGGATCTGTTCGTGGATGGGACAGGCCGCGTCACCGGCGTCCGCTTCCGCCGCCCCGACGGCGCCTTGGAAACGCTGGGCTGCAAGGCCCTGGTCCTGGCCTGCTGCGGCTTTGCGGGCGACGCCGAGATGGTGCGCCGCCATATCCCGGAAATTGCCGATGCAGAATGCTGCGGGCACCTGTCGAACACCGGCGATGCGGTGAAATGGGGCGCGGAATTGGGCGCGCAATTGGCCGACATGGGCGCATACCAAGGCCACGGATCGGTCGCCCATCCGCACGGCCTGCCGCTGACCTGGGCGGTCGTCACGCAGGGCGGCATCCTGGTCAACACGGACGGTCGCCGCTTTTCGAACGAGATGCGCGGCTATTCCGAACACGGGGCCGAGGTCGCGGCGCAGCCCGGCCATGTCGCCTGGGACATCTTCGACGCCCGCTGCGAGAAAGCCGCGCTGGATTTCCACGACTATCGCGAGATCCGCAAGCTGGGCGCGGTGAAGTCCGCCGACACGGTCGAGGATCTGGCCGCCGCGACCGGCCTGCCGCTGGATGCGCTGCAGGCGGAACTCGACGGAATCTCCGCCGCAGCAGCCAACGGCACGCCCGACCGGCTGGGCCGCAGCTTCGCGCCCGACCACGTGCTGGCCCCGCCCTATCGCGCGGTCAAGGTGAACGGCGCGCTGTTCCACACCCAGGGCGGTCTGGTCATCGACCACGACGCGCGGGTGCTGCGGACCGACGGCACGCCGCTGCCGAACCTGACGGCGGGGGGCGGCGCGGCGCGCGGCCTGTCCGGCGATTCCAACTATGGCTACCTGTCCGGCAACGGGCTGCTGTCGGCCACGGCCTTCGGGCGCCTGGCCGGCATCACCGCCGCGCGCATCGCGGCAGGGGGCTGACGCGAATGGAGAAGACGATGAAGAACGTCCTGGTGATCGTCCCCTTCCCGATGGGCGACGAGGATCTGGCCCGGCGGCAGGCGCAGATGGGCGCCGTGGACCTGGGTCCAGGGATCGAGTTCCAGTATCGCCCGGTGCGCGTCGGGCCAAGGAACTATTCCAGCCAGCACGACATGGCGCTTGCCGATTTCTCGATCCTGGATGCTGGGCTTGACGCGCAGGTGCAGGGGTTCGATGCCGTCTGCATCGACACCATGTCGGACAGTGGCATGGCGATGCTGCGGTCGGTTCTGGACATCCCGGTCATCGCGCCGGGGCGGCATTCGATGCTGATCGCGCAGATGTTGGGCGAGAAATTCTCGATCCTGATGATGTGGGACCGCTGGAAGATGCTCTACACCAAGACCCTGGGCGAGTTGGGGATGGAGCATAAATGCGCCTCGATGCGGTCCATCGGCGTGACGCCCGACAACAAGGCGCTGCTGTCGGGAAAAGAGGATCAGGTCTTTCCCCTGCTGCTGGATGCCGCGCGCAGATGCATCGACGAGGACGGCGCGCAGGTGCTGATCCTGGGATCCACCACGATGCACGAGGCGCATGACTGGCTGGCAAGCCGCCTGGACGTGCCGGTCATCAATCCCGGCCCGCTGACCTACAAGCTGGCCTCGGTCGCGCTGGATCTGGGGCTGACCCATTCCAAGGCCACCTGGCCCGCGCCGCTGGCCCCGAAACACGACATGATCCGCGCCATCGGCACCGCCGGGGCCGCCTTCCTGGAGGATCGCGCATGACCCGCATCCTTGTCATCGTCCCCTTCGCCCTGGATGCCGAGGGCATCCGCAACCGAGAGGCGCAGTCGGGTTACGTCCCCCTGCCCGCCGACTGGGAACTGACCTATCGCCCTGTGACCTGCGGACCGACCTCGTTCATGTCGCCGCATGACTGGGGCCTGATGGACATGGCGATCTTCGAGGCGGGCTGCACCGCCCAGGACGAAGGCTTCGACGCGGTCTGCATCGACACCATGTCCGACAGCGGCATGGTCATGCTGCGGTCGGTCCTCGACATCCCGGTGATCGGCGCGGGCAAGGCGTCCATGCTGTATGCGCTGACCCTGGGCGGGCGGTTCTCGGTCCTGGCGCAATGGGAACCGGCCCTGCCGCGCTATCGCAAGGCGATCCGCGAATACGGCTTCGACCGGCAATGCGCATCCGTCCGCAGCTTCGACCAGCCGCCCGATTTCGCGAACCTCTTGGGCGGGAAAGAGGATCAGGTCTTCCCCCGGATGCGCGACGTGGCCATGCGCTGCATCGAGGAGGACGGGGCCGAGGTGATCTGCCTGGGATCGACCACGATGCACCAGGCAGGCAAATACCTGGCCGCGAACCTGCCGGTTCCCGTGGTGAACCCCGGTCCCCTGACCTACAAGCTGGTCGAGACCTTCCTGGCCCTTGGCCTGCGCCATGGCCGCGCCGCATACCCTGGGCCGGTCGAACCGCGCCTGGACATGCTGCGGGCGATGATGAAGGCGGGCGCGCAGGCCGAAGCCCAGGCAAAGGGCTGATATGACGGACGCCGCGCGCATCCTGTCGCTTGCCGCCGCGCGCAGCGACTTCGGCGCCCTGCCTGTCGAGGAGCAGGCGGTCTGGCGCGACTTCATCCTCGACACCATGGCCGTCATGGCAGCCGGGGCCGCGCATCCCTCGATCGGCGACGCGCGCCGCGCCTTGGTGGCGGCCGGCGGCGCCGGGCCGGCCTCCGTCATGGGCTTCACGCAGGGTGCATCCGCAGGAACCGCCGCCCTTGCCAACGGCATGGCGATGACGGTCTTGCAGCTTCAGGACGGCCACCGCCGCGCACGCGGTCATCCGATGAGCCATGTCCTGCCTGCCGCCCTTGCCGTGGCCGAGGAAACGGGTGCCACGACCGGCGAGTTCCTGAACGCCGTCGTGGCAGGCTACGAGGTTTCGGCCCGCATCGGCGCGGCGCTTGGCGGGATGCAGCCGCTGCTACACGACACGGGCACCTTCGGCTGCATCGGCGCGGCTGTCGCCGCCGCGTTCATTCTGGGACGAGGCCTTGAACATCCGGCACGCGCCCAGCTGATCGAAGCGGCCATCGGCAATGCCGCCGCCGTGGCGTTGTTTCCTTTTCGCGACACCTGCATGGAAGGCGCGGGGGTGCATCACCTGTTCGTTGGCCTTGGTGCGCAGAACGGCATCACCGCCGCCCGCACAGCGCTTGCCGGTCTGTCGCCGTCGCCCGCGACCCTGGAACGCTTCTTCGGGCCGCGCGCCGGGGAAGGGTTCGACCCTGCCCTGCTGACCCAAGGCATCGGCGCGGACGGTCGCTGGTCGCGGTCCGAGATCCTGTCGGCTTATCTGAAATGGCATCCGGTCTGCGCCCATCTGGGACCGATGCTCGACTGCATCGAGGCGCTGCGCGATACGCCCGAGGGGATCGACCCCGACCGGATCGCAGCCGTCACGATCGAAGTCTATTCCACGGCGCTGCAATACGATTCCCCCGACCCCCGGACCGATCTTGCCGCGCGGTTCAGCTTTCGCCATGCGGCGGCATTGTCGCTGTGCCTCGGCCCGCTGCACCATGACGGCTTTTCGCCGGACCGCCTGCGCCGCCCCGAGGTTCAAGCCATGGCGGCGCGTGTCCGGCTGGTCGCGGATCCCCGGCTGGATGCGCTTTATCCCGAAAACCGCCCGGCCCGCGTCACGCTTGACCTGACCGACGGCAGCCAGGCCCAAGCCGAGGTGATGGCCCCAAAGGGTGACAGTTCCCGTCCCCTGTCCCGGTCCGAGGTGCGGACCAAAGCCGCCGCATTGATGCGGGCGGCTTGGGCCGGGGACGAGCCGTTCCACCAGACCTGTCACCTGCTGGACGAGACCGGCCCCGATCTTGCGCAGCAGCTTGGCCGCGTGCTGCGCCAAGGCTTCGCGCCTCAGCCCGGCTGAGAGCCGTCCAGCAGGAAATCCCGTCCCTGTTCGCGCTTCAGCGAGACGCGGTATTCATAGCGGTCGGCGCAATACAGGATCTCGGCGGCATAGAAGGGCACCATCCGGTCGTTGAAGAAGAAGCGGTTGACGCGCATCAGCGGCGCGCCGATCGGCACCTGCAAAAGCCCGGCCGCGTATTCGTCGGCCAGCGTCGCGGTCAGCACCTGTTCCACCTGTTCGACCACGGCACCCTCGCGCTGCACCAGGTCGATCATGTTGGTCGTGGCCAGATCCTGCCGGGTCAGCCCGGCCCCCACATCGGGCAGAAGATAGGCCATCGACAGCGAATAGGGCCGCTTGTCCAGTTCACGCACCCGGACCGACCGGACCAGTTCGGTGGTGGGGGCGATCCCCATCTGCGCGCAGATCCGGGGCGGCGCCTCGCCCCGATCCAGGCTGATGACCTTCAGCCGCGTGCTTTGGCCCACGGTGTTGAGATAGCTGAACAGCCCGTTGATGTTGGACACGACCGCCCGGTTCAGGGCCGATTTCTGCGCCCGGTCGGTGACAAAGGTGCCGCGCCCGCGCATCCGGGTGATCAGCCCTTCGGCCGACAGCATCTCCATCGCCTTGCGGATGGTGATCCGGCTGACGCCGAAGCTGTCCGACAGTTCCGCCTCGCTGGGAACGGGCACGTCGTCGGGATAATAACCGTTCACGATCCGCTCTCTCATCACCGCATAGACCCGGTGGTAAAGCGGCGTGGGGGAATTCGTCCTGGTCATGTCGGCATCACCTTGCTGGGGTCGGGGATTGCAGGCTGTTCCGGCAAGCCATTTTCCCGTTCTTATGTCGAAAGCACCGGCGGGTCAGGGCCGTTTTTCCCGCAAGGCCCGCTGGACCGCTATCAATCCCGCGTCGCGCAGGGCCTCCAGCGTGGCGATGTCGCGGCCCCCGGCCTCGGCCGCGATGCCTTCGACCAGCTGGGCGCAGGTTGCCGCGTCCAGTCGGGGCTGCCCCAGATCCTGCCAGCGTCTTTCCTGGCTGGGACCCAGATGGGACAGGTAATGCCCGATGCCCCCTGCCCCGCCGCCCAGGTGATAGGCCATGTGCGCCCCCACCACCGACCACCGAAGGCCGGGACCATGAACAAGGGCCGCGTCGATCTGGTCCACGTCGGCGATGCCCTCCGCCACCATGTTCACCGCCTCTCGCCACAGGGCCGAGGACAGGCGGTTGGCGATATGGCCCACGGCCTCGCGCCGCAGAAAGACCGGGTGGCGGCCCAGGCTGCGATAAAAGACGGCGGCCGCCTGGACGCGCGCGGCGTCGGGGCCGAACAGTTCGACCAGGGGCATCAGGTGGGGCGGGTTGAAGGGATGGGCGGTGATCAGCCGCGACGGGTCGGCCATGTCGGCCGAAAGCTCTGACCAGACCAGCGAGGACGTGCTGGAGGCGATGGTGACGCCCGCCGGGGCCGCAGCCTCGATGAGGGCATAGATCGCCCGCTTCAGGGGAACCTTTTCCGGCACGTTTTCCTGGACCCAGGCCGCGCCCTGGGCCGCATCCTCAAGGCTGTCCGCAAGATGCAGGCGGCCCGGCGCAGGAAGACCCGACGCCAGTTCCGCAACCTGCCCGATAAGGCCCGCGATCGCCCCGGGGATGGCCTTGCGGGACGCCGCGTCATGCTCGAACAAGGCGACGTCATGTCCCCAGGCCATGAACAGCGCCGTCCAGCTGGTCCCGATCAGCCCGCCGCCGATTACCGCGATCCTGTCGCCCTTCGCCACCGATCCTGCCGTTCGCATGCGTCCGCCCCCCGACGAGTCCTTATGCCAAAAGGCAAGGCTCAATGATTTAAGATCATACTATTATGATAATCAAGCCACCCCATTGCCCTTGTCCCTGCAACCATGCTGCTGGATCGCGGCAACAATCCGCGCGGCCTGCCCCCGCGTGAAGCGGAACCTGCGGCATGGCAGACGGATTTAGGCAGGCGACGCGGGCAGATCCCCTGACCACAGCGACGATCAGAGGTGCAGATGTCCGATCCCCTTCCTCCCTGCGTCGAGGCGCTGACCCTTTTGCGCGCGATCGGCCCGGCTGACCGCATCCTGCATGTGGCCCGCGACGAACGGACGGCCGAGGGCCTGGCCGCCTTCCTGGCCGCTGCTCTGCCGGACCGCCGGGTGCTGTTCCTGCCGCCATGGGATTGCCTGCCCTTCGACGGGGCCTCGCCGACGCCCGACGCCATGGGCCGCCGCATGGCCGTCCTGCATCGGCTGCAGGATCCGCAACCCGGCGACATCGTGGTGGCCCCCCTGTCCGTCTTGCTGCAACGCCTGCCGCCGCCCGAAGCGCTGCGCAGCCTTTGCATCCGGCCCGGCAATCGGCTGGACACGGCCGCCCTGGACGCCTTTGCCCGGGACGCCGGTTACGTCACCGACGACCGCATCGACGAACCCGGCGAGATCGCCCTGCGCGGCGCCACGATCGAGGTCTTTGCCGGCGGCGATGCCCTGCCCTGCCGGATCGAGCTGTCGGACGGTGTCGTGACGGCGCTGCGCTGCTTCGATCCCGTGACCCAGCGGTCCACCGGCGACATCGACAGGCTGGACATCGTGCCGGTGACGGAACTGCCCCCTGCCGATGATCCGTGGGAACGCGGCGCCGAACATCGCCTGCCCAGGGCGTGGCCCTCCCTGGCGACATTGCCCGACCACATGCCGGACGCGCGCATCCTGGCGCTTCCGGCGACCCTGGCCCTGGCGGAACGGCGGCTTGCGCGGCTAGGGGAAGCGCGCGCCGAGGCCGAGGCCGATGGCGCCCATCCCCTGCCGGCCGACGCCCTGTATCTGGGACCGGCGGAATGGGCGGATCTGGCGTCGCGGATCGAGGCGCCGTCGCCGGGCGAGTGGAGCCCAGTGCCCTCATTCGCCGCCGCCGCCCGTCCGCGATCCCGGCTGGCGCAGTTTCTGGACAGCGACGCGGTGGCGGGACGGCGGGTGGTCTTTGTCGCTGGCTCTGATCGGGAAGCGGCGCGCATCACCCGCATGGCGACGCAGGCAGGCGGACAGCCCCCCGTCCCCGTCGCCGGCTGGGCCGAGGCCTTGCACCATCACCGGGCGGTTCTTCTGGCCGATCTGGCGGAAGGGGCGGTTTCGGAAGACGTGGCCGTCATCACCGCCCAGGATCTGCTGGGCAGCCGCGCCCGGTCGGGCGGCCGGATGGTCGCCTTGCAGGCCTTGCCTTCGGCCGGGCTGGACCTGGGGGATATCGTCGTCCACGAAGACCACGGCCTTGCGCGGCTTGAAGGGCTGGAACCCCTGGACCCCGACAACCCGGGCAGCGAGGCCATCCGCCTGACCTTCGCCCGCGACGAACGGCTGATGGTGCCGACCCATGACGCGGGCCGGATCTGGCGCTATGGCAGCGCCGATGCCGGGGTCAAGCCGGACCGGCTGCGCGGGACGGCCTGGGCGAAGCGGCGCGATGCCACGGCCGAGGCCCTGGCAAGGCTTGCCGATCATCTTGTGGCGCTTGCCCGGGCGCGCGACGCGGCAAAGGCGCCGGAACTGGTGCCCCCTGCCCGCGATTATGAACGGTTCATCGCCCGCTTTCCCTTCCAGCCCACCCCCGACCAGGCGGCGGCGGTGCGCGCGGTGCTGTCCGACATGGCCTCGGGTCGGCCGATGGACCGGCTGGTGATCGGCGACGTGGGCTTCGGCAAGACCGAGATCGCCCTGCGCGCGGCAGCGGCGGCGGCGCTGAGTGGGCGTCAGGTGGCGATCTGCGCCCCCACCACCGTCCTGGCGCGGCAGCATTACGACACCTTCCGCCGCCGCTTCGCCCCCTTCGGGATCACCGTGGGCCACCTGTCCCGGCTGGTCACCGGAAAGCCCGCCGCCGCCCTGCGCGCGGGGCTTGCCGACGGGTCCATCCGCATCGCCGTCGGAACCCATGCGCTGCTGGGCAAGAACGTCAGCTTCGCCGATCTTGGCCTTCTGGTGATCGACGAGGAACAGCGCTTCGGCGCGGCACACAAGGAAAAGCTGCGCGAACTGGGCCAGGGCCTGCACGTCCTGTCGATGAGCGCGACCCCCATCCCGCGCACCCTGCAGACCGCCATGGTGGGCCTGCAGGATCTCAGCGTCCTTCACACGCCGCCCGCCCGTCGCCGCCCGATCCGCATGCTTCTGGCCGATGACGGGGACACGACCCTGCGCCAGGCCTTGCTGCGCGAACACCGCCGCGGCGGCCAGAGCTTTGTCGTCGTTCCCCGGATCGAGGATATCGCGCCGGTGGCCGAACGCCTGGAACGCCTGCTTCCCCGTCTGCGGCTGCGCGTGGCCCATGGCAGCCTTTCGGCGAAAGCGATCGACGAGGTGATGGTGGGCTTCGCCGCGGGCGAAGGCGATGTCCTGCTGGCGACCGGGATCATCGAAAGCGGATTGGACGTGGCCCGCGCCAACACCATGGTGATCCTGCGCCCCGCGCTGTTCGGCCTGGCGCAGTTGCACCAGTTGCGCGGCCGGGTCGGGCGTGGCCCGGTGCAGGCCTATTGCCACCTTCTGACCGGCGAAGGCGAGGATCTGTCCGAGGATGCGCGAAAGCGCCTGGGAACGCTGCAGGCCATGGACCGCCTGGGCGCGGGCATGGCCATCAGCGCCGCCGACCTCGACCGGCGGGGCGCGGGCGATCTGCTGGGGGACCGGCAGGCGGGCCATGTCCAGCGGATCGGCCTTGGCCTTTACCAGCACATGCTGGCCCAAGCCCTGCGTCGCGCCAAGGGAGAGGCCGAGGTTCCCCCGCCCCCGCAGGTGCCGGGCGAACCCGGTCATATCCCTGCCGACTATGTCCCGGAACCGGAAAACCGCCTCGACTTGTATCACCGGATCGCCCGCGCCGCCGACGCGGACGAGGTGGCCCGCCTGGCCGAGGAGATCGCCGACCGCTTCGGCCCCCCGCCCGAGCCGGTGGAGACGCTGCTGCGCGCGGCCGGGATGCGCGCCCTTGGGGCCGTGCTGGGGGTCGAAACGCTCAGCCTTGGTCCCGAAGGGGTTTCGCTGTGTTTCCGCGAAGGCGTCAGCATGGATGACCGCGCGCCGCTGGCTTGCGGGCTGGAAGGGCTGGCGGTCGAGGACCGGCGCCTGACCCTGCACCATCCCGGTCCCGAGGATCGGCTGGACGTCGCAAGCGACCTGCTGGAACGCTTGGCCTGACGGGCGGCGCGCCCCTTAGGGCTGCGTCCAGGCGGGCGACCGGCAAGGGTGGTCCAGCAGCGAAACCAGTTCGTCGTCCAGATGCAGCGCGGTGATCGACACCCCGGCCATGTCGAGCGAGGTATAGTAATGGCCGATCAGCGTCCGATGGACCTCGATCCCGCGCGCGCGCAGCCGCTGCCGGACGCGACGGTTCAGGATATACAGCTCCATCTGCGGGGTGCTGCCCAGCGAATTGACCAGAAGCGCCACCCGGTCGCCTTCGGCGGGCTGCATCTCATCCAGGATGCGGTCCAGGATCAGGTCGGCCGCCGCATCGGCCGAGGCAAGCCGCGCGCGGGCGATGCCGCGTTCGCCATGCACGCCCACGCCGATCTCCATGTCGCCCGGACCAAGCTGGAAACTGGGCCTGCGCGAATCCAGAAGCGCGCCCGGTTCCAGCGCGATGCCCATGGAATAGCACCGCTGGCTCGCCCGCCGGGCGATGTCCGCGCAGGCGTCCAGCGGCATCATCCGGTCGCAGGCAGCGCCCGCCACCTTGAAGACGAAGACATTGCCCGCCACCCCGCGCCGCGCCGCACGGTTGTCGGCGGGGGCCGAGGCGATGTCGTCGGTCGTCACCACCGCGCGCACGGGGACGCCCCTTGCCGCCGCCATTTCGGCGGCCATCTCGAAGTTCAGAAGATCGCCCGAGAAGTTGCCGAAGATGTGCAGCACGCCCGCACCGCCGTCCGCGGCCAGCGTGGCGGCAAGGATCGGGTCCGGGGGCGGGGCGGCAAAGACATTGCCGATGGCCACCGCATCGGCCAGACCCTCGCCGACATAGCCGAAGAAGCCCGGCTCGTGGCCCGCCCCGCCGCCGATCACCAGCCCGACCTTGCCCGGCCGTGGCCCGCGAACGGCCCGCAGCGCCCTGGGCGCGCCGTCCACGGCGGCAAGCACGCCTTCATGCGCCAGAAGCGCCCCGGCGACGGTTTCGTTGACGGCGTCCTGCGGGCGGTTCAGGAATTTCTTGACCCCCGTGCGTTCCGGCAGGGGCGGCCGTTCCCCCTCGCGCCGGCTGCCCGGCACCTCGTCATAGCCTTCCGACGCGAGGATGGCGCGCGCCGTGTCGGCATCCGTCACCATCACATTGACATAGCCGCCGCGCAGCGCGGCCAGGATCGCCTGCACCTTGTCCATGCCGCCCGCCACGCCGATCCGGCAGGGAACGGTCTTCAATTGCGACAGCTCGATCCCGATCGTGCGGCCCTCCAGCGGCCCATCCACCGGCTCCCCCCGGGCCGAGATCAGGCGCCCTGCGATGCTGCCCACCGCCGCGTGGTAATGCGAATGCATCGCCACGTCGTCGAAGAAGCCGCTGGTATGGATGGTGCTTTCCGGCCGCAGCGAGGAAATGCCCAGCACGATCCGGTTGGCCTGGGAAAGCACCTGCATCTGCTCGGCCACCACGGCCTCGGACAGCAGCAGGCCGCGCATCTCGGGCGCGGACACGATCGCCGGGGCTGATATGGGGATGCAGCGCGCGCCAAGTGCTTCGGCCAGGCGGGTGGCGCAGGCCTCGGGGGTCCAGGGGATCTTGGCGGTGGTGCCGCCGGTGGCCTGGACCACGCGCAGATCCTGCAACCCGCCCCGGTCAAGCTGCTGGGCCAGGGCCAGCACGCTGCGCCCCCAGGTCACCGCAATGGTGTCGCCCGACTGGACCAGGCGCGACAGGGCCTGCGCGCCCGCCGCCCCCAGCCGGTCGATCAAGGGCCGGTCGCCCGCCCCGGACGGGATCACCAGGCAATCCTGAAGCCCGAAATGGTCGCGCAGGGCCTGGGCGATGCTCAGCGCGCGATAACGGTCGGGGTCGATCTCGATCGAGACGATGTTGCGGGTCCGCGCATCGGCCAGATAGGCGTTCACCGAGGCGCGGGATATACCCATCTGTGCCGCGATGTCGTTCTGGGTCAGCCCGTCCACATAGTAAAGCCAGGCCGCCCAAAGCAGCGCGTCCTCACCGAAACGCAAGGGGATCGAGGGCGGCGGGGTCCGCTGGGCAGGGTTCTGCGCCATCAGCCCCTCCGTCCGGCGGCGGTTTCGGCCCAGCGGGCCAGACTGTCCAGCAGGGCCGCCGCCGAGGCCGCGCCGGGGTCAAGGTGGCCGATGCTGCGCGGACCCAGCCGGGCGGCCCGTCCCTGGGCGGCCATCATGGCCCGGGTGGCCTCGGCCCCCTCGGCTGCGGCAAGCGCGGCGGCGCGCAGGATGGCGGGCGTGTCCAGCCCGCGCCTTTGCCCGTTCTGGACCGCGTGGGCGGCGGGAAGCCAGGCGTCCACCATGGTCTTGTCGCCCGGCTTGCCCCGGCCGCGATCGACGATGCCGTCGGCCATGGCGGGGATCAGGTCGGCAAGCCGGGCAAAGGGCACCCCCTGCTGCGGCCCGAAGGCCTGCGCCGCCCGCAGCAGGGCACTGGCGTAAAGCGGCCCGGTGGTCGCGCCGACCGCGTTCAGCAGCGTCGTTGCCGCAAGGGTCAGCCCGTCTGCCAGGGTCTGGCCGTCAGCCTCGGCTTCGATCAGGGCGCGTGAGGCGGCGGCGAAGCCCTGGGCCATGGCAACGCCGTGGTCGGCATCGCCGATCTCGCCGTCCAGTTCGGCCAGGGTATCCTGTTCCGCCGCCATGCGCTCGGCCAGGCTGCGGAACAGGTCGGAAAGGTCGGTGCGCGTGAACATCAGCATGGCAACCTCATGGCATGGTGCCGCGCAGGGTGGCAAGCGGTGGCGTCGGACCCGTCCTTCAGCCGTCCCGCAGCCGACGCGCCACGCTGTCGCCAAGCGTCGTCAGGATCAGGCAGCAGGACGTTGCCCCCGCATCCAGGACCCCACGCGACCGTTCGCCCAGGCGGCTGGCGCGCCCCAGCCGCGCCACCATGTCCACCGTGCTGTCGCGTCCCTGCCGCGCCGCCTCGGCCATGGCCGCAAGGGCCGGGGCGAAGCCCTGTGCCCGGTTTGCGTCGAAGGCCGCGACTGCGGGGATCAGGCAGTCCATCAGGGTCTTGTCGCCGACCTGGGCCGATCCGGTCTTGCGGACCCCGGCAAGGCCTGCGTTCAGCATGACGGAAAAGCCCTCGGCATCGACGGCTGCGCGGCCCTCGGCCGAGCGGGCCATGTTGCCGAACAGGAAGCCGTAAAGCGGCCCCATCGACCCGCCGATTTCCGACATCAGCACATCGGACAGCACGTTCAGCGCCTGGTCCAGCGGCTGGTCCCGGCCTTCCAGGCGCTCGGCCGCGCGGCCGAAGCCCTTGGCCATGTTGATGCCGTGGTCGCCGTCGCCGATCAACCCGTCGATCTCGGACAGATAGGCCCGGTTCGCGACGATGACGGATGCCACTTCCCGCACGATCCCCGCCCCATCCGACAGCGGCAGGCGCGGCCCGCCCGCAGCCTCGGGCGCGCGGGGGGTGTCGTCGCCCGCGACGGCGTCGCGCACGGTCCGACGCGAGGCAGCAGCGGTCTGCGCCACCGGCGCGACGGCCGTGCCCAGAACCGTCAGGCCGGGCGAGGCGCATTCCACGTCCAGCAGCGCCTTGAGGTCCGCGTCAAGCGCCATCACCGTCAGCGTCGCCCCCACCATTTCAAGCGAGGTGAAATAGTTGCCCACAAAGGCGCGATGCACCGTCAGCCCGGCCTTTTCCAAGCCGACCTCGATTCGGTCGTAAAGAACGTAAAGCTCGTTCACCGGGGTCGCGCCCAGGCCCGAAACCAGCACCGCGACCTCGGTTCCCGGTGCCAGGCCATGATCCTCCAGCACGATGTTCAGCATGTCGTCGGCGACCTGGTCGGCGGCCTTCAGGGGTTCGACCCGCGCACCGGGTTCGCCGTGGTGGCCGATGCCGACCTCCATCGTGCCGGGTTCGATCTGGAAGTTCGGATGGCCCACGGCGGGCAGCGTGCAGGGTCCAAGCCCCACCCCGACAGACCGGCAGGCGTCGATCGCCCGCTGCGCCGCCGCCTGGACCTCGGCCAGGGTTCCGCCAAGCGCGGCCTTGGCGCCGCCGATCTTCCACATGAAGATCTCGCCCGCGACGCCCCGGCGCCGGTCGCGTTCGGACGAGGGCGCGGAACAGACGTCGTCGTTGGCCACGACCGTCGCGACCTCGATCCCTTCGGCGGCGACCATCTCGGACGCCATGCGGACGTTCATGTTGTCGCCCGCATAATTGCCGTAAAGCACCGCGACCCCCGCCCCGCCATCGGCGGCGCGGATCGCATCGGCAAAGCTTTTCGCCGTGGGGGACGAGAACAGCTCGCCCACGGCCACGGCATCGACCAGGTTGCGGCCGGTATAGCCGATGAAGGCGGGTTCATGCCCCGACCCGCCGCCCGTGACGATCCCCACGCGCCCCTCTTGCGGCGCCTGGCGAGAGACGACCACGCGCGGATTGGCCGGATCGCGCCGGACCAGATCCGCATGGGCCCTGAGGAACCCCGCAACCGTTTCATCGACCAGATCGTCCGGGTCGTTCACGAAACGCTGCATGGCCCGTTTTCCTGACATCGCATCCATCGGATCGCCCCTCATTTCACCGTATAGCCGCCATCGACCAGCAGGTCGGCGCCGTTGATCATCGCCGCCGCGTCCGAGGCCAGGAACACCGCCGCCGCGGCGATCTCCTCGGGTTCGGCAAAGCGGCCCGTGGGGATCTGGGCCTTCATCGCCTCGCCCTTGGGGCCTTCCCAGGCCTTGCGGCCAAGGTCGGTCATCACCACCGTCGGAGAGATCGAATTGACCGTGATGCCGTGGCGCCCCCATTCAAGCGCCAGGGTCTTGGTCACGCCGATGATGCCGAACTTGGAGGCGCAATAGGCGACATGGCCGTCGATCGCGACCGATCCCGCCTGGCTGGCCAGGTTGATGATCCGCCCGCCTTTTCCGGCCTGGATCATCCTGCGGCCAACCGCCTGGGCCATGGCGAAGCTGCCGGTCAGGTTGATGTCGATGGTGCGCCGCCAGGCGGTGTCCGACAGATTCTCGGCCGGGGCCAGGTCAACGATCCCGGCGGAATTGACCAGGATGTCGATGCCCCCGAAAGCCTCGACGATGCCTTCGACCGCCGCCGCGATGCTGCCGCTGTCGGAAACGTCGCAGGCGAAGGCCCGGGCGTTGTTCCCAAGCGTGTCTGCATGGCGCGATGCCGCGTCGGCGTTCATGTCCAGCAGCGCGACCGCCGCGCCCTTGGCGGCGAAGGCCTGCGCGATGGCGAGGCCAATGCCCGACGCGGCGCCGGTCACGACGGCGGTCTTGCCCGCCAGAGAGAAGTCGAGGGATGCTGGCATGGAAAAGGCTCCTTGCAAAATGACGTGCGTGATCGCGGGGCATGGTCCGCGACATTCCCCGGCGGCACCGAGGCCGCCGGGGGGGAAGACGGTTACTGGCGTGCCGCCAGCAGGTCGTCCACGTTCTCGGCCGTGACCGGGGTCCAGGGTACGTTGTATTCCGCGTCCGTGCCGCCGTTCCACGGCATGTCGGGATACTGGCTCCAGATCTCGGACATGGGTTCATAGTCGGGCTTGACCGCCTTGATCGCCACGTCGATGGCCCCCTGGGCCTGGGCCGCGCCGTCCTGCAGGATCGAGGCCATCTGGCCGGCCTTCACGGCGTTCAGCGCATCGGTCACGCCGTCCACGCCCGCGATCGCAAAGTCGGACACGTCCATGCCCGCGGCCTTGATTGCCTCGATCGCGCCAAGCGCCATCTCGTCGTTCTGCGCGATGACGCCCTTGATATTCTCGCCATGCGAGGTCAGCCAGTTTTCCATCAGGCTCTGGGCCTCGGCGCGCGACCAGTTGGCGGTCTGCTGTTCCAGCACCGTCACCTCGGGGCATTCGGCCAGGGCCTTCTCGTTGCCCTCGCCCCGCTGGATCTGGGCGGACTGGCCGATCGGTCCCTCGATCACGACCACCGCGCCGGTGCAGCCCATCTTGTCCAGCACCGCCTTGGCTTCCAGGTATCCGGCCTGCACGTCGTCGGACCCGACATAGGAGGTCAGAAGGTCGCTGTTCACCCGCGTGTTCGACCCGACCACGGGGATGCCCGCGTCATGGGCCAGTTGCACGGCGGTCGCCCCGGCCTCGACGTCGATGGGCGCGAAGACGATCGCGTCGAAGCCCTGGGTGATCATCGTCTCGAACTGGTCCTGCTGGACCAGGGCATCATAGCGGCCGTCGAACACCGTCAGTTCCACCAGTCCCGACGTGACGGCGGGGTGCTGTTCGGCGGCATTGGTCCAAAGCTGCATGAACTCGGCGTTCAGGCCGTAAGGGGCAAGACCGATCTTGATCGTGTCCTGCGCGGTCGCAGCGGTGCCAAGCGCAAGCGCAAGAACGCTTGCCGTCATCATCGTCGTCCGTGCCTTCATCTGGATTTCCTCCCTCAGTGACAAGCTAAACGGTTCGGATCGCGGCCCCTGCGGGCCGGATTCACTCCTCGGTCCGGCGGGACCGGTCCAGCATCACGGCGGCCACGATCAGCCCGCCCTTGATGACCTGCTGGTAGTAGGATTCGACCCCAAGCAGATCGAGGCCGTTGTTCATGACCCCGATCAGCAGAGCGCCGATCACGGTGCCGGTCACCCGCCCGATCCCGCCAGCCAGGCTGGTGCCGCCGATTACGACCGCCGCGATCGCGTCCAGTTCATAGGCCACGCCCGCCTGCGGCAGCGCCGATCCGGTCCGCGCGGTCAGGATCATGCCCGCAATGGCGGCCAGGCCGCCCGAGATGACATAGACCAGGAAGCGGATGCGCCGGACTGGCAGGCCGGACACCTTGGCCGCGTGCGGATTGCCCCCCACCGCATAGACATGGCGGCCAAAGCGGGTGCGGGTCAGGACGAAATGGGACAGAGCGAAGACCAGGCCGAACAGGATGATCGGCACGGGGATGCCCGCAATGTCGCCGGTCCCGATCCAGCGATAGCCGTCGGTCAGCGCCGGGATGGGGCGGCCGCCCGAATAGATCAGCGTCAGGCCGCGTGCCGCCGACAGCATCCCGAGTGTCGCCACGAAGGCAGGCACCGCGAAGCGCGCCACCGCAAGGCCCGACAGGGCGCCGAGGGCGATCCCGGTCAGCACCCCCACCGCCAGCGGCACGGCCGCGACATAGGGCGCGCCGGGGATGAAGCCCGCCGCCGAGGTGGTGGCGAAACTGGCCGACACGACGCCTGCCATGGCGACGACCGATCCCACCGACAGGTCGATCCCGCGCGTCAGGATGACAAAGGTCATGCCGATGGCCAGGATTCCGTTGATCGAGGTCTGCCGCAGCACGTTGATGATGTTGCGCGAGGTCAGGAAGTTGTCGCTGACAAGCGACAGCACGACACACAGCACCGCAAGCGCGATCAGGATGCCATAGCGCTGTGCCATCGGCCCGATCCGCGACGACAGGGTGCGCGGCTGTTCCGTTCCGGCCCCCGCAGGCACGGCAGCCTTGATCTGGTTGTCCACGTCCATCCTCCCTCTGCGGTCCTGGTCAGGCGCAGGTGCGCCCGGTCAGGCCGCCAGATGCAGCAATCCTTCGGCCGACAGTTCGGCCCGTTCCAATTGTCCGGCAACACCGCCGTCGCGCATGACCACCACCCGGTCGGCCATGCCCAGAACCTCGTCCGTTTCCGACGAGATCATGATGACCGAGCCGCCTGCCCGCGCGAAATCCGACATCACGCGATAAATCTCGCGCTTGGCGCCCACATCGACGCCGCGCGTCGGTTCGTCCAGCAGCAGGATCCGGGGTTCGGTCAGGAACCACTTGCCCAGGACCACCTTCTGCTGATTGCCGCCGGACAGGTTGGACACGTTCAGCCGATCCGAGGCGGTCTTGATCTTCAAGTCGTCGATCATCCGCTGGGCCGCGCCGCGTTCTGCCCGCGCGTTCATCACCGGACCTGCCGACAGGCGCCCAAGGGTGGCAAGGCACAGGTTCGACCGCACGTCGCTGGTCAGCACCAGCCCCGAGCCCTTCCGGTCCTCGGTCACATAGGCCAGCCCCGCCCGGATCGCATCCTGGGGCGAGCGGATGGCGACAGGCGCGCCGTCGATCTCGATCCGGCCTTCGGTCTGCCTGGACAGGCCGAACAGGCGGTCGAAGATTTCGCTGCGCCCCGATCCCATCAGACCGTAAAGGGCCAGGATCTCTCCGCGCTTCAGGTCGAAGGTCACGTCGCGCACCCCGTGATCGGCGGCAAGTCCCCGGACCGACAGCACGGGGATGGGTGCGGGGGTGTTTTCCTTGACGAATTCCTCGGTCAGGGGGCGGCCCACGACCAACTGGATCAGGTGGTCCTTGGTGATATCGGCCAGGCTTCCCGTCTCGATAAAGGCGCCGTCGCGAAAGACCGTATAGCTGTCGCAGATCGAGAAGATCTCGGACAGGCGGTGGCTGACATAGATCACGCCCTTGCCCCGCGCCTTCAGCGTGGCCACGGCCGCGAACAGCTGGTCCGCCTCGGCCTCGCCCAGGGCCGAGGTTGGCTCGTCCATGATGATCACCTCGGCGTCATAGCTGAGCGCCTTCGCGATCTCGACCAGCTGGGTCTGGGCCACGGTCAGATCCATCATCAGGCTGTCGGCGCGGATGCCGAACTGGAAACTGTCCAGCAGCGCCTGGGCCTTGCGGTTCATCTCGGCAAAGCGGATGCGGCCCAGGAAGCCGACAGGCTCGCGGCCCAGATAGATGTTCTCGGCAACGGTCATGGCGGGGACCGGGCTCAGTTCCTGCTCGATGATCGAAATGCCGTTGGCAAGCGCCTGCGAGGGGTTGTCGAACGAAACCTCGCGGCCGTTGCGCAGCAGCGTGCCGGCGTCGCGATGGTGGATGCCCATCAGGATCTTCAGGAAGGTCGATTTCCCCGCGCCGTTCCCGCCGCACAGCGCGTGGACCGAACCCGGCATCAGCGTGAACTGCCCGTCGCGCAATGCGGGAACTCCGCTGAACGACTTGCGGAAGCCGACCGCCCGCAGCAGCGGTTCGTCGATCCGTGGTGTCATCGCTCCCTCCGTCATAACGCCGAGACCAAATTCAACCGCCCCCTGACATTTGTAAAAACCAGATCGTGACTTCTGTCAAGAACAAGCTGAAAAACGTCACCGCCGGCCGCTTCTTCAAAGGGCCAGCAAAAAAAGGTCGGATTGGAATGGTGTGCGCCTTACTGGGGCGAGATCACGTCCAGCGAAGGGAAATAGGTCGTGTATCGCCCTTGATCGCGGGTCAGCAGCCGATAGCCACGGATGGCGGCATGAGCGCCGATATAGAAATCCGGCAGAGGAGAGCGCCGCACCCCACCCCGGCGTCGATAGGCCAGGAAGGCCTTGCCCGCCAGGAAGGCGGCGGGCCAAGGCAGGGGTTCGCGGTGAAAGACATCTTCGGGAAGCAGCGCCTCCAGTGTCTCGATCCGGCTGTGGGCGACCGAAACTTCGGCATAGATCAGCGGATTGATGACAAGCCGGGCATCGCGCCCCGCCCGCATCAGGGACTCCGCCGACCATTCCGCCCATTCGGGATCGCTGGTGGCGATGTCGATCAGGACATTGGCATCGACCAGGACCGGCGTCATTCGCGGGTCAGGGCCATGATCTCGTCCGTGGAAAGCCCGGTATCCGCGCTGCCGCGCAATCCGTCGATAACCGATTGCAGGCGGCTTGCCTTGTGGCGCACACCCTGTCCCGCCGGCAGGATCCGGACCACCCCGTCCTCGCCAATGACGAAATCAACCTCGTCCCCCGGTCGAAACCCGGCGAAGTCACGCACGCTTTGGGGAATGGTGACCTGACCCTTGGTGGTGATGCGCATGGCCCGTCCTTCACAATGTGCGGTAATACCTGGAAGTATTACCACAGGGGATGACGAAAGGGCAAGCAGCGGCGACAAGGCCCCGGTCGGCGTGAACGGAATGACAGTCGTCCGGCGCCGCGCTTAAAGCGGCTGCCACGCCCCGTCGGCGCGGCTTGACCGGATGCAGGCGGCAACGAAGCGCATCCCGTCAAGGCCGTCCTGGATCCCCGGCAGGCCCGGCGGCACCTGCCCCGCCCCGATGGCGTCGGCCGCGTCGGTATAGATCGAGGCGAAGGCTTCGAGATACCCTTCGGCATGGCCCGAGGGCAGGCGCGCGCTGCCCATGAATTCGGGGCCGCCGCGCGTCAGGATCTGCGACGGCTCGCCCAGCCGGGTCAGGCGCAGGCGGTTGGGATCGGCATGGGTCCAGTCCAGCCCCGCCTTGTCGCCCATCACGCGCAGACGCACCTCGTTGTCGGACCCCGCCGCGACCTGGCTGGTCCACAGCATTCCCCGCGCCCCTTCGGCAAAACGCAGCATCGCATGGCCGTTGTCGTCGATCTGACGGCCCGGCAGGAAGGCGGTCAGTTCGGCCGCGACCGCTTCGATCGGCAAGCCCGAGACATAGGTCGCCAGATGCGCCGCATGGGTGCCGATGTCGGCGATCGCGCCGCCTTCGCCGCCAAGGGCGGGATCCGCGCGCCAGCCCTGCTGTTCCGCGCGGCCGGGACGGGCAAGCCAGTCCGACACGAACTCGGCATGGACCAATCGGATGCGGCCCAACGTCCCCTCGGCCACCAGCCGCCGCGCCTCGCGGATCATCGGATAGCCTGAATAGCTGTAGGTCAGGATCAGCAGCGCCTTGCTGTCCTTGGCGACCCGGGCCAGGTCCTCGGCCTCGGGCAGGGTCGCGGTCAGGGGCTTGTCCAGGATTACATGGATGCCCGCTTCCAGAAAGGCGCGGGCGACCGGCAGGTGCAGGTGGTTGGGCGTCACGACCGACACGGCGCGGATGCCGTCGGACCGCGCCGCCTCGGCCCGCGCCATCTCGCGCCAATCGTGATAGCTGCGCTGAAGCCCGATGGCCTGGGCCGAGGCCGCCGCGCGGCCGGCGTCCGAGGACAGCGCCCCGGCCTCCAGCGTGAAGCGGTCGTCGATCCGCGCCGCGATGCGGTGGACGGCGCCGATGAAGGCGCCCTGCCCGCCGCCCACCATGCCCAGGGCGATGCGCTGCATCCCTCAGCCCAGGCCCAGCATGGCGCGCAGCGCGGCCCGGTCGGGCGCCTCGCCCCCGGCGAAGTCGTCGAAGGCGGTTTCGGTCGGCTCGATCAGATGCGCCTCGATGAAAGGCGCCCCTTCTGCGGCGCCCTGGGCCGCCGACTTGACGCAGCATTCCCATTCCAGCACCGCCCAACCGCGATAGCCGGCCAGCGTCAGCCGCGAGAAGACGCCCGCGAAATCCACCTGCCCGTCGCCCAGGCTGCGGAAGCGGCCTGCCCGGTCCGTCCAACCGGAAAAGCCGGAATAGACTCCCTGACGGGCCGAGGGCAGGAATTCCGCATCCTTGACGTGGAAGGCGCGGATGCGGCTGGCGTAATGGTCGATAAAGCCCAGGTAGTCCAGTTGCTGCAGCACGAAATGCGACGGGTCATAGTTGATCGCGGCACGGGGATGGTTGCTGGTTTCCTCAAGGAAACGCTCGAAGCTGGCACCGTCCATCAGGTCCTCGCCCGGATGCAGCTCATAGGCATAGTCCACGCCCTGTTCGTCATGCGCGTCCAGGATCGGCTTCCAGCGGCGGGCGAGTTCGGCGAAGGCTTCCTCGACCAAACCCGCCGGGCGCTGCGGCCAGGGATAGAGATAGGGCCAGGCAAGTGCGCCTGAAAAGCCAACCTGCACATCCAGGCCCAGGTGGCGGGACGCGCGGGCGGCCTTGATGACCTGCCCCGCCGCCCATTCGGACTGCTCGCGCGGCTTGCCCCGCAGCGCCTCGGGCGCGAAGGCGTCGAACTGCGCGGCATAGGCCGGATGGACGGCGACAAGCTGGCCCTGCATGTGGGTCGAAAGCTCGGTGATCTCGACCCCCGCCTCGCGGCAGGCGCCCGCGATCTCGTCGCAATAGTCCTTGGATTCGGCGGCGCGGTCCAGGTCGATGAAGCGCGGATCGACCGGCACCTGGATGCCGCGATAGCCAAGGTCCGCCGCCCATCGGGCAATGTTCGGCAGGCTGTCGAAGGGCGCGGCGTCGCCCGCGAACTGCGCCAGGAAGATGGCGGGGCCCTTGATGCCCCGCTGCGTGTCACTTGCCATGATGGTTCCTTTCCTACGCCGGCACGGGCTGGGCCAGAAGGCTGGCGGCGGCCTGTGGATCCAGCGCCTCGGGGCGGGCGCAGGTGGTGGTCATGGGCACGAAGCGCCCTTCCTCGCCCGATTGCAGGATCGCGGTCATCACCTCGACCACATGCAGCGCCAGTTCGTCGTTGCAGCGGTGCGGGCGGCCTTCGGCGATGGCAAGCGCCATGTCCGCAAGGCCCGAGGCGCGATAATCCGCGACGCTTTTGCCGTTGTTCGTCTCTCGGTTCGGGGGCCCCAGCGGGTGGTCCCAGGCGGGCAGCGGGGCGGGATCGGCGCGGCGCGTCACGCGCACCTCTCCGTCGAAGAAGTTGGGGTCGGGGATGTGCAGCGTGCCTTCGGTGCCGTAAAGCGCCATTGGCTTCAGGTCGTGCTGGTGGACGTCCCAGCTGGACTGGAAGCTGATGACCGCGCCGCCTTCGAATTCCAGCAGCGCGTGGATCGTGGTCGGCGTCTCGACCGGGATCTGCTCGCCCTTGCGGGCGGCCGATCCGATGGTCCGGGTGGGGCTGGGGGTGGAGGCAAGCGCCGCGACGCGGGCCACCGGCCCCAGAAGCTGCACTAGGTTCGAGATGTAGTAGGGCCCCAGATCCAGAACCGGCCCGCCGCCCTTCAGGAAGAAGAAATCCGGGTTCGGGTGCCAGCCCTCCATGCCGCTGGACATCACCGCGCAGGTGCCCGAGGTGACGCGGCCGATCGCGCCGCTGTCCACGATATGCCGGGCAAGCTGGTGGCTGGTGCCCAGGAAGGTATCGGGCGCCGATCCGATCCGCAGCCCGCGTTCGGCGGCGATCCGGGCCAGTTCGCGCCCTTCCTCCAGCGTCAGCACATAGGGCTTTTCGGAATAGACGTGCTTTCCGGCCTGCAGCGCGCGTTTCGAGATCTCGAAATGTGCCGCCGGAATGGTCAGGTTCACGATCAGGTCGATGTCGGGACTTGCCAGCAGCGCGTCCACGCCGCGCGCCTCGATCCCGTATTCGGTGGCGCGCGCCTCGGCCGCGGCATGGTTCATGTCGGCCACGGCGACGAAGCGGATGCCCGCGAAATGCGGCGCCCGGCCCAGATAGGATGCCGAGATGTTGCCGGCCCCGATCAGGCCCAGTTTCAGGTCGCTCATGAGGTTCAGCCTTTCAGGGTCTGCCAGGCCTTCGCGGCCTGGGTCGCAAAACGGTCAAAGTCCGAGGGCTTGTCATGTTCGGCCACCAGCACCTCGACGCGGGCCTGGGCGCGCAGGGCATCCAGGATCGCGGGCCAATCCATCGTGCCGGTCCCGGGGTCGGCCCAGCCGTCCTCGTCCGTCTTTTCGCCCGCAGGCGCGATGTCCTTGAAATGGGCGGCGGTGATGCGCGGGCCGTATTGGGCGATCCAGTCCAGCGGGTCCCCGCCGCCGCGCACGATCCAGGCGATGTCGGCTTCCCAGTCGATCATCGGGGCCTCGTCCAGGATGATCTGCATGGGGGTTTCGCCGCCTGGCAGGGCGTGGAATTCGAAGTCGTGGTTGTGCCAGCCGAAGGTCAGGCCGCGTTGGGCCATCGCCCCATGCGCGGCGGCAAGGCGGGCGGCGAAGGCCTGCCATCCTGCGGCATCCGCAGGACGCTGGTCCGGGCCGATATGGGGGGCGAAGATCATCGTGGCGCCGACCTGGCCCGCGATCTGGGCAACGCGGTCGGGGTTTTCCTCGATCAGGTCCAGCGAGACATGCAGCGACGGCATGGTCATGCCTGCGGCCGACAGGGCCTCGGCGATGGCGGGCAGGTCGTCGAAGACGCCGCCATAGCCCTCGGCCGCGTCATAGCCAAGTGCGCCGAGACGGCGGATCACATCGGCATAGGGCGTGGCGAAGCGGGCCGAATAAAGTTGCAGGGACAGTTTCATCATCTTCTCCGTGGGAAAGTCTCAGATCCGCGTCTCGGTCGCGGCGTCGAACAGCGACAGGCTGGCGGGGTCGAAGCCGATGGACAGCACCTGGCCCGCGCGCACGCGGTCCTCGCCGTCCAGGCGGACGCGGAAGGGGGTGTCGCCAAGCCGCGTCCAGACCAGGGTGTCGGCGCCCATCGGCTCGACCACCTCGACCCGGGCCTGGGCCCGGATGGGCAGGGCTGCCGCCGCCTCGCCGGTGCGCACATGCTCGGGGCGGATGCCCAGCACGGCCTCGCCGCCGCGCGGGCGGCTGGTGAAGTCATAGCCGGTGACATCGGCCACCAGAGGGCCATGGAAGATGTTGCCTTCCAGCCGGCCCGGCAGCAGGTTCATGGGCGGCGATCCGATGAAGCCCGCCACGTAAAGGTTCGCGGGGCGGCGATAGATGTCGTCGGGGGTGGCAAGCTGCTGGATCTTGCCGCCGCGCATGATGGCGATGCGGTCGGCAAGCGTCATCGCCTCGATCTGGTCATGGGTGACATAGATCATAGTGTTGCCCAGATTCTGGTGCAGTCGCTTCAGTTCCACCCGCAGTTCCGCCCGCAGCTTGGCGTCCAGGTTCGACAAGGGCTCGTCGAACAGGAACACGTCCACGTCGCGCACAAGGGCGCGGCCGATGGCGACCCGCTGGCGCTGACCGCCCGACAGGGCCGCGGGCTTGCGCTTCAGCAGCGGTTCGAGCTGCAGGGTGGCGGCGGCGCGGGCGATGCGGCGGGCGATCTCGTCCCGCGGCACGCGGGCGTTCTTCAGGCCGAAGGACAGGTTCCCCTCGACCGTCATCTGCGGGTAGAGCGCATAGGACTGGAAGACCATGCCGATGCCGCGTTCCGAGGGTTCCGCCCAGGTGACGTTCTGCCCCGAGATGAAGATCTGCCCCTTGGTCGCGGGCTGCAGCCCGGCGATGCAGTTCAGCAGCGTGGACTTGCCGCAGCCCGAGGCGCCCAGCAGCACCAGGAACTCGCCCTCGTTCACGTCCAGGTTCAGGTCGCCCAGAACCTCGACCGCGCCATAGGCGAGGCTCAGGTCGCGGATCGAGACGGAGATACCGTCCAGTTCCGGGCGGGTTTCGGCGCGGAGTGCTTGTGCCATGGGTCAGCCTTTCACGGCGCCTGCGGCGATGCCGCGGACGAAAAGTTTGCCAGAGAGGAAGTAGATCGTCAGCGGGACAAGGCCGGTCAGCAGGGTCGCGGCCATGTTGACGTTGTATTCGCGCACGCCCTGGACCGAGTTGACGATGTTGTTCAACTGCACCGTCATCGGATAGCTTTCGGGCCGGGTATAGATCACGCCGAACAGGAAGTCGTTCCAGATCCCCGTGACCTGCAGGATCACCGCCACCGTGAAGATCGGCAGCGACATCGGCACCAGCACGCGCAGGAAGATGCCCCAGAAGCCTGCACCGTCCACGCGGGCGGCCTTGAACAGTTCCGGCGGCAGCGAGCTGAAGTAGTTGCGGAACAGAAGCGTGATGATGGGCATCCCGAAGACCACATGGACCAGCACCAGCCCCCAGACCGACCCCATCAGCCCGATTTCGCGCAGGATGATGACGATGGGATAGATCATCACCTGATAAGGGATGAAGGCGCCGAAGATCAGGATGGTGAAGAACACCTCGGACCCGCGGAAGCGCCAGTTGACCAGGGCGTATCCGTTCACCGCCGCCACCGCGATCGACAGGATCGTGGCCGGTATGACGATCGCGACCGAGTTCCAGAAGCCGCGCGACAGCCCGTCGCAATTCAGCCCGGTGCAGGCGGAGGACCAAGCCTTGACCCAGGGTTCGAAGGTGATCTCGACCGGCGGGGCGAAGATGTTGCCCATGCGGATCTCGGGCATTCCCTTCAGCGAGGTCATGACCATCACCCACAGCGGCAGCAGGTAATAGGCCGAGAAGATCAGAAGCCCGCCATAGATCATGATGCGCTTGCCCGACAGGCGGCGCGTGGGGGCGAGGCCGGCCGGTCCGTCCAGCAGCCGGCCGCGCGGGGCGGCGCTGCGGGGCGGCGCGGCGGCGGCCGCGGGGTATGCCGCGTCAGACATGGCGTTTCCTTCCCAAGCGGAACAGCGCGAAGGGGATGATGATCGCCAGCACCGCGGCCAGCATCATGGTCGAGGCGGCGAAGCCCTGCCCCAGGTTCTGGTTGCCGAACATGTAGTCATAGACGTATTTCGCGGGCACTTCGGACGCGATGCCCGGCCCCCCGCGCGTCAGGGCGACGACAAGGTCGTAAAGCTTGATGATCCCGGCCGAGATCAGCACGATGCAGGTGGCGAAGACCGGCTTCATCATCGGCAGGATCACGAAGATATAGGTCTTCCAGGCGGGGATCCCGTCCACGCGGCTGGCTTTCCAGACATCCTCGTCGATGCCGCGCAGGCCCGCGAGCATGATGACCGTGGTCAGCCCCGCCCCCTGCCAGATGCCCGCCGCCAGCAGCGCCAGGATCACCAGGCTGGGATCGTTCAGCGGATCGAAGCTGAAGCCTGAAAAGCCCATGCCGCGGACGATGTGCTGCAGCCCGAAATCGGGGTTCAGGATCCACTGCCAGACGACGCCCGTGACGATGAAGCTCAGCGCATAGGGGAACAGGATGATGGTGCGGAAACCGTCCTCGAACCGGATCTTCTGGTCCAGAAGCACGGCCAGCAGAAAGCCGATGGCCAGCGTCAGCACCAGGGCGCAGAGGCCATAGATCGCCAGGTTCTCGATGGACACCTGCCAGCGGGGCGTGGACCACAGCCGTTCGTATTGCGCCAGGCCCACGAAATCCAGCCGGGGCAGCAGGCGCGAATTGGTGAAGGAATGGACCACCGTCCAGAGCGAACAGCCGATGAAGACCACAAGGGCCGTCAGGATCATCGGGGTCGCGGCAAGCTTGGCCGGCCAGTTCTGGAACAATCGGATGGGAGGGCCGGATCGGGCCATGAGGGTGCCTCCGGTCAGGGGAAAAAACCCGGCCCGCAGGGGGCCGGGCGCGGGCATCACATTTCGGACTGGACGATCTGGACGAAGCGCGCGTGCGCGTCCTCGGCGGAAAGGTCCGATCCGAAGAACTCGGCCGTCAGATCCTCGATCTGGCCGCGCGAATCCGACGACATCACCAGGTCGATGGTGGGGATCGTGTTGCCGGCCTTCAGGGTTTCAAGACCCGCCTGGGTGCATTCGTTGACCGCGGCCAGGTCGATGTCGCCGCGCACGGGCAGCGATCCCTTGGCCGCGTTGAAGGCCACCTGCGCTTCCTCGGACAGGATCACCTGGGCCAAGGCGCGCTGCGCCTCGGTCACGGCCGCGTCGCTGTTCACCGGGAAATAGATGGCATCGCCCCCGGTCGCGATGACGGGTTCGCCCCCCAGGCCGATATGGCAGCCGTAATCCGTGCCAGCGGTCTTGCCCGCCAGGGCGAATTCGCCCTGCGCCCAGTCGCCCATCACCTGCGCCGCGGCCGTGCCCTCGATGATGCGGTTGGTGGCCATGTTCCAGTCGCTGAGATTGCCGCCCGAGGCCAGGTCGCGGGCGATGGCGTATTCGGCGAAGATGTTCTTCAGCGTGTCGCTGTTCAGCGCCTCCTCGTCACGCTCGGCGAAGACCTGGTTGTAGAAATCGGCCCCGCCGATCCCCGAGATCATGCCGTAAAGCAGCAGCGCCGTCTGCCAGCCCTGCATCCCCTGCGCCAGGGGCAGGATGCCCGCCTCGCGCAGCGCCGGGGCGGCGGCCTTCAGTTCCTCCCAGGTGGTCGCGGGTTCGACGCCCGCCTTCTCGAAGGCCGACAGCGAGGTCCACATCCATTGCGGCGAATGGATGTTCAGCGGCGCGCAATAAACGCGGCCCTCGAAGGTGCAGGCATCCAGCAGCGAGACGGGGTTGATGGTGTCGCGCCAGCCATTCGCCTCGGCCACCTCGGTCAGGTCCTGCATCAGCCCGGCCTCGACCAGTTCCTGCGCCTGAAGGCCGTGGTTGAACTGCGTGGCGCCCATCGGATCGCCGCCGATGATGCGCGACACCATGATCGGCCGCGCGGTCGAACCCGAACCGGCGATGGCGCCATCGACCCAGCTATGTTCGGTCTGTTCCTCGAAGATGCGGGCCAGTTCCTGCACGGCCGCAGCCTCGCCACCCGAGGTCCACCAGTGCGTCACCTCAAGATCGGCCGCCATCGCCGTCGCAGGCAACATTGTCACGGCAACGCCCGCCAGCAGGCGGCGCATCGAAATCTTTTGCATTGTCATCCTCCCGTTTGTCCCGGCGCGGGTTTCGCGCAGGCAGCAACCGGTTCAGCCTCTTCCCTGCCGATGTAAACGATTGCTGCAAACATCCATCTCATGACCATTGCCTTTCCGTCAAGAAAAAATGTAATCCTTTACATGCGAACCTATCGGCGGGACATCATGGCTATCGGCATCAAGGACATCGCTCGGCTGGCGGGAGTTTCGACGGCGACGGTCAGCCGCGCGCTGTCTCATCCGGACCGCGTTTCGCCCGAAACGCGGGCGCAGGTCATGGCCGTGGTCGAGGAACACGACTATCGCGTGAACTCCTTCGCCCGATCCTTGCGGGTGCGCCGGGCCGACGCGGTGCTGGCCCTGGTGCCAAACCTGGGCAACCCGTTCTTTTCCGAGATCATCGCGGGCATCCAGGACGGCCTGACGCCTGCGGGCCTGGATCTGCTGGTGACCGACAGCCTGTCCCAGCAGGCGCGGCGGCAATCGCCCGTCACCCATCTGCAGGCCGCGCGGGCCGACGGGCTGATCTGCCTGGACGGCGCCCTGCCGGCGGGCATCCTGGACGATCTTGCGGCAAGCGACGTGGCGGGCCGCGTGGTCTTCGCCTGCGAATGGCCCGAAGGGCGCGGCTTTCCCGTGGTGCGCAGCGATAACCGCGCGGGCATGGCCCTGGCCGTGCAGCACCTGGTCGGGCTGGGCCACCGCGACTTCGCGCTGCTGACCGGCCCCGAGGGCAACGTGCTGACCCGCGAACGGCGCGAAGGGGCCGAGGCCGCCCTGGCGCAGGCGGGGCTGTCGCTTCCCCCTTCGCGAATCGCCGGCGGCAGCTTCGAGATCCGCGACGGCTTTCGCGCGGCGGGCGACCTGATGCGGATGCCGTCCCGGCCCACCGCGATCCTGTGCAGTTCCGACCAACTGGCGATCGGCTGCATTTCCGGCCTGTCGGAACTGGGCGTCCGCGTCCCCCAGGACGTCTCCGTGGTGGGCTTCGACGACATCGCGCTTGCCGCCTATTCCCGCCCGCCCTTGACCACGATCCGCCAGGACCGCCGCCGCCTGGGCCGCATCGCCGCCGAGCGGCTGTTGTCCAGCCTGTCGGGCAAGCCCTTGGCCGAGACGCTGACCACCCTGCCCGTGGAAATCGTGGTGCGCCACTCGACCGCGGCGGCACCGGCGGGGTGACCTGGGCGCCGGTGCGCCTTTCAAGGCCTTTGCCTCGCCAGTCTTTGGTTCCGACGATGGACGCAGCGGCATGAACAGCCGGTCTGCCGACATCATCCCGGCAATCCGGCATACGGCCTGCCTTGGACCTCTGGCTAGAACACCCTTAAGTCCAAATGCCCAAACCATAGTTTTCTGTTAGTCTGCCCTTCATCCCGGCGGGAGAGAGACTGGGATGATCTGGTCACCGGAGGAGATGCCCATGGAAAATACACAGGCCGTCCTTATTCACCCTGCCGTCGATGGCGGCATCAAACGA
The DNA here is from genome assembly GCF_002901215.1 of Paracoccus sp. SY. Lineage (NCBI taxonomy): Bacteria > Pseudomonadati > Pseudomonadota > Alphaproteobacteria > Rhodobacterales > Paracoccaceae > Paracoccus > Paracoccus sp. SY. Next base: position 43,398 of record NZ_NWMQ01000027.1, read on the forward strand.
GCCAGGCCGGATTTTTCCGGCGGCACGCTTACCTGCAAATG
>NZ_NWMQ01000028.1:0-43206 GCF_002901215.1 Paracoccus sp. SY
GCCACCATCGGAACCGCGCGTCCGGCCGTGTTCTACGTCACCATCCAGAACAACGGCAGCACGGATGACCGCCTGACCGGGATCGAAACGCGCGTGGCAGGCATGCCCATGCTCCATGAAACAGTAACGAAGGACGGTGTCGCCAGCATGCCGCATGCGGACGCCATCGACATTCCCGCAGGAAAAACCGTCAGTCTGGCACCGGGCGGGTATCACGGCATGCTCATGAACCTCGAAGCGGAGTTGAAAGGAAGGGGAAAGCTTCCCCGTGACGCTGCAGTTCGAGAAGGCCGGCGAGGTTTCGATCGACACTGAGGTTTTGCCGATCCGGGCACGAGAGGCGGCATGCGGCGTCGCACCCTGATCCTTGGCGGTGCCGGCCTCCTTGCAGCCTTTGGCTTCATGCTGACCCTCGGCGCGTGGCAGAGCGGTGATCTGCCGTGGCAGGAAAAGAAGGCTGCGTCCGCCGCCCGGATACGCGCCGCCGATCCGAGCGCGATGACGTGGCAACTCACCAGCCACGAGGGCGAGCAGGTTGAGCCGCAGGACTGGCTCGGACAGGCGAACCTGGTCTTTTTCGGCTTCACCTGGTGCCCGGACGTCTGCCCGATGACGCTTCTGAACATCAGCGACTGGCTGGAAGAGTTGGGGCCTGACGCCGATCGGTTGGCCGGTCATCTGGTCACGGTCGATCCTGAGCGCGACAATCCCGAGGTCCTGGCAGACTATCTGTCAAACTTTGATCCGCGCATCACTGGCCTGACCGGCACGCCTGCCGAGATTGCCCGCGCTGCCGAGGCATTTGGCGCGACATACCGGCGCGTCCTCCGGCAAGACGGCGATTACACGATGGACCACACTTCCGGTGTGCTCGTGTTCCGCGCGGATGGGCGCTTGGCGAGGATCATCGACCTGCATGAAAATCCGCAAGCTGCCGTGCCAAAGATCAGGCAGGCGCTGAAGCAAGAGGGATAGACGATGACAAGATTGACACGACGCACCCTGCTGTGTGCGGCGGCCGCGAGTGCTGTGCCGCAATTTGCCCTTTCTGGCAGTGCGACCACCATCCATGTGGTCGAAGGGACGGGCTGCGAGTGCTGCAAGCAGTGGACCCGCTACCTGCAGGAAAGCGGTTTCGAGGTGACGCATGAGGAGCGCTTCGGCACGCTTCTCATGCAGCACAAGTTGGACTTGGGTGTGCCCATCGAACTCTCGTCCTGCCACACCGGCTCGGTCGGCGGCTACTTCATCGAGGGTCATGTTCCCGCAGCCGATATTCGCAAGCTTCTGCAGGTACGACCCGATGCCCGCGGCATCACAGTGCCCGGTATGCCTTATGGCAGCCCTGGCATGGGACCCGAGACCAAGCGGGATGCCTATGATGTCCTGTTGGTTCGCAAGGACGGCACCAGCGAAGTCTTCACCCATTATCCCGCTGCATAGCTCTTCCCACTCATTCTCAAGAAAAATCTGTTTCCATGTCCATCTTGAACCGCCGCCATGTTTCCCTTGGATTGATTGCCGCTCTTGCTGCCTGCGGGAGGTCGGGATCGAGCAACTGGTCAGGCGATGTTCCTGAGTTCAAGCATTACTTCGGTCCTCCCGTCACACAGATTGTGGTTCAGAAGGCGCAGCGGAGAATGCACCTGCTCAGCGGTCAGACCGTGCTGAAGTCCTATGATTTTGGCCTGGGCAATCAGCCTGTCGGCCATAAGCAGTTCGAGGGTGATGGAAAGACACCTGAAGGGCTTTATTTCGTGGACCGCTTCAACCCGCGCAGCCGATACCATCTGTCAGTGGGCATTTCCTACCCGAATGAGCAGGACAAGGCTTATGCCGCACAGTTTGGCCGCGATGCGGGGGGCGACATCATGTTCCATGGCCGCGGTCCGGAGGGCAGAAAGCTGGCTCCCAAAAATCGGGATTGGACGGCCGGCTGTATCGCACTCACCGATGACGAGATCGAAGATGTTTATGCCATGCTGCAGCTTCGCACTCCGGTCATGATTTACGCCTGATCACAGATACAGATGGCAGGCTCCAAGCTTCAGAGCCTGCCGATTGATGAGCGAGGAATGAGGGCGGCTGCTTTGTGAATGCCGGTATTCTTGAAGCATCTGTTTCATGCAGGTGGTGAAGACAGGGCCGCCTTCACTACAGGGCTGGCTTTTCGCATCCTCACATCGATCTTCGTAAGTGCAAAGAATGATTGGAAAGTCGGCTTAGCGACACGTATCCCAGCTTCGCATCTCACCGCTTCGAGTCCTTCCCGGCAATGTCCGAATGGGGATGGCTGAGCGGACGCCAATGGTATTTGGGACATGCTGTGGTGACCAGACCAGCAGCAGTGAAGCCGATGATAGCGTCCGTCTGGAAAAGCGCGAAGGGAGTAAAAGGAGAATTTGGTGTGAAGAGCAGGGGCCCCTGAACAACGCGTCCGCTTGCGCCTCTAGAACACAGGCAAGCAGTAGCCAGAAGCACCTACTTCTTGCCTCGTATTCAATAATGGTCATATTGAAGACGTGATCAGAAAGGACCTTCCATGGCTCAAACCACAACCATGACCGTGCGGCTCGGCCCGGTACTGAGTGACTTCGTTGCGACCAATGTCGGCAAGGATGGATCCTATGAGAATGTCAGTGAATATGTCCGAGACCTGATCCGCCGCGACAAGGAGCGGGTCGAGACGGAAGCTTTTGTGCGCTTGCAAACCGAGCTCACCCGGGCGTTCGCCGCGCCTGAGAACAGCTATGGACCCCTGACGGCAGCTGAGGTGATCGCGCGCAACAAGGGCTGATCATGGCCGCTGTTCGCATTCAAGAGGCCGCATCACTGCGGTTGGACGACATCTATCGCTATACCCGTGAACGCTGGGGCGAACCGCCAGCCGATGATTATCTCGTTGGGCTTTTCGAAGCGTTCGAGCGGATCGAGGCTCATGGGGTTGCCTCACGCCCGATCCCGGCCGAGTTCGGCGTGAACGGCTTCTTCTTCCGCTACGAGCACCACTTCGTCTACTGGTGCCGATTGTCCAATGGCGACATCGGCATTGTGACAGTCCTGCATGAGCGCATGCACCAGATCGGCCGGTTCGCTGAGGATTTCAGACGCGAGTGACCTAGAGAAGGTTAGCGGGCAACTCAAAGCCGTGACAACTCCTGGTGGCTTAGCGCGACTTAACGAGTTGATCCCGCCGTACCCGGACAGATCATACTGAGCCGCGTGCAAGAGGCTGGCTTGGTATCGGAACATGAAAATCATTCAAGATACTGATAAAACTTCATAATCTTCATTATCACTATAGGTAGTGGCTACCGGGGGACGCGCTATCCTGAAATGCGACTTTCTGTGCTCAACAATGAGTGGCACATTCCAATCTGGAACGCATCACACGATAGTTTCGAGGAGCATGTGATGCGCCCTTTTGCCAAGCCTGCTGCCAGGTCTTTCAAGCGTTAGCGTCCGGAACGCTCCAGCCGGGCAAGGTCGCGCAGGCGGGACTGTGATATTTCTCCCTCCGCAACAGTCCTACCGACCACGAGGCTCGGTGTGCCGACAAAGGAAAAAAGTCGCGCAAGCGCGCGCGCGCGGTCCAGCGAGGCCGTGACGGCATCTGCCTGCATGTCCTGCTCCATCCAGGACCAGGACAGGCCTACATCTTCCGCGATGCGACGCAAGAACTGCGGCGTCACCTGCCCTGGAGTTCGCAGCAGCCTGCTGTGTAGCTTGTCAGTATCGCCCTGCATCTCTGCTGCCAGCGAGGCTCGGGCGGCCACTAGGGAGGCTTCCCCGAAGATCGGCCAATGCTGACGCGTCACGACGATTTCCGAAGCAGCGGCAAGCTCCGTCAGATGGGCTGAGAGCACGCGGCAATAAGGGCAGTAGTAGTCGAAGAAGTATGCCACGGGGGTAGTACTCCTGCCGACATCCATAGCTTTGAACAAGTACCTTTCAGGCGCAGCTTTGACCTGCTGCATCAGTCCCGCTGGCAGAGGCTCGACAGGCATAAGTCCTGACATGAAGTCGAAGCTTCCGCTCCCTGGCGAACTTGTTCTGGCGGAGGATGAGAGGGTGCGAAAGCCCGGAACCTGCTGCAGCGGGCTGAACTCAAATCCATCAAGTTGGGCAGCTATCTGCGGGACAAGACGAAACGCTCCGACCCAGACAGCCAGTCCGCCAGCTAGGACGAGAAGTTGTCGGCGGTTTGCCATGGGACCCTTTATTGCTCATGTGTTCGCTGGTTCAATTCAACGGGTCTTTTGGCAGTCTCAGGCCGTCCGCGGGCGCCCTCTTTTGTCGGCCGCCGCGCCATACGTCCGATATTGACGGGCAACGCCACCCCCAGACTATTGCAGCCTTATGATAGTCGATCTCAGGGCAATATCCTTATGGGGGTGCCCGGCTGAAGCATCGCATAGATGTCTTCTATTTCGTCGTCCGTGACGGCAATGCATCCTGCGGTCCAATCGCGGTTTTGCGGCGCAAGCCTGTTTCCGTCCGGTCCCCTGCCATGGATCATGATATCGCCGCCCGGATCTTGGTTGCTGGCGGCGGCATGGGCTTTGTCCCACTTATCAGGATAGGAAATACCAATAGACAGATGATAGCTGCTTCGAGGGTTGAAGCGGTCAAGGTAATAAAGTCCTTCGGGCGTCTTGCCGTCCCCCTCGAATTGCTTGTGACCAATCGGCTCGTTGCCAAGGCCGACCTGGTAGGACTTCAGAACGGTGTCCCCACTGAGCAACTGCAGGCGTCGTTGCGCTTTGTAGACTCTCACTTCCGTCACCGGCGGGCCTGCGTATTTCTTGAAGGTCGGCCGGCTTAGAGGTGCTGCGCAGGCGGCCAGCATGATCAGCCCAGACAATGCAAATTGCCGTCTGCCCAACAGCACCTTCATTCAGTCCCCACATCTCTGCTGTGATTTCTTCTCATTGACCGGTCTTATAGAGATGCGCGGCTGATCTGTGCGTCTCAGGATTACCCCATCGTTTCCCGTGCTCGCCGGACCAGACCCTTCAGGTCGTCCAGGCTATATTTCCCAAAGGCGCCCTCGTCGCCCGCGATGAAGGAGGGCGTGCCCATCAGGCCCATGTGTTCAGCCAAGAGGAAGCTGTAGGTGATGTGGCGCTCCACGCGTTCGGACTGGATGTCCTGCTCCAGGCGGGCCCAGTCAACGCCAGCCTTTGCAGCCGCCTGCCGGGCGGTATCGGCATTGGCCTTGCCCTTGATCGAGAACAGGGCCTTGTGCATCTGCCAGTAGCGGCCTTGGGACAGCGATGCGAGAGAGACGCGAGCAGCGTCCTCGGAGTCCGGCCCGAACACCGGCCATTCGCGGAAGACCACCCGCAGGTTCGGATCGGACAGGATCAGGCGATGGATCGGGTCGACCATCTCGCGGCAGAAGGGGCAGTTGTAGTCGAAGAACTCGGTCAGCGTCACGTCGCCGTTGGGATTTCCGAGGACGGGCGCCGTGGCATCACGCTCGAGCGCCTTCCGCAGATCCTCGGGCATGGGATTGTTCCGTTGCGCAAGCGCGACGGTGGGCAAGACCAGCAAACCGGTGCTGGCAACGAGGAAGTTTCGACGGTGCATGCATCATCCTTGAACCAAACGGCGCCATGTGGTGCGCCACGTCATGGAAGGTGGTTGGATCCCCAAGCTTAAGGGGAGCTTAAGAACAGGACCTTTCGTCGAGATCCGACAGCGGGAGGGCAATCGACATCTGCTGTCCTCCTGTTCCTTTACCCACCTCCAGATGTCCGCCCATGCGCTGAACGGCGGCGGCAACGATGGCAAGTCCCAGGCCGCTGCCATGAACCTCGCGGCCCGGACCGCGCCAGAACCGATCGGTGACGCGGTCGCGGTCCTCGGGCCGGATGCCGGGTCCCTGGTCGCGAACCTGGACGGTCACAGATGATCCGTCGCAGGTCGCGATCAGGCGGACGACCCCACCGGCGGGGGAATGCTGGATCGCGTTCTCGACCAGATTGCGCAGGGCGCTGTGAACCAGGATGCGGGACGCATAAAGCGGGGGAAGATTGTCAGCCTCGATCAGCAGGCGTACCTGGCGGACATCGGCCTGATCCTTGGCTTGATCGGCAACATCGGCAAGCAACTCCGCCATGTCCAGACGCTCGACCGACGTCGCGTCCTGATCAATGGCCGTCAGGTCCAGAAGCTGGCGCACCATCCGGTCGGTGCGATCCACCGAGGTGGCGATGGAAGCCAGAGCACGGTCGCGCACCGCCGGGTCGACGGCCATTCGGGCAATCTGCGCATGGGTGCGCAACCCGGCCAAAGGGGTCTTCAGCTCATGGGCCGCAAAGGCGGTGAAGTCCCGCTCAGAGCGCCGGACATTCTCGAGACGATGGAACAGGCTGTTCAGCGCCCGGCGGACGGGGCGGATCTCCCGCGGATCCCGGCCTTCCGGCAAGGGGCGCAAATCGTCGGGCTGGCGTTGGCGCAGGGCGCTTTCCAGATGCGCCAGCGGTGCAAGGCCGCGCCCGACGCTGATCCAGATCAGCAGGGCAAGTGCGGGAAAGATCACCGCCAGCGGCCAGAGAAGCCCTTGCACCACGTCGCTCACCAGACGGTCACGCACCTCCATCCGGTCGCCGACCATGACGCGGACCCCCACGTCGGGATTGAGCACGGTGAAGACCCGCCACGGCTCGCCGTCGATCTGGGTGGTGGCAAAGCCCTCGTCGTCGGAAAGCCTTGCATCCGGCGCGCCCGAGGACGCGCCCAGAAGGTCGCCCTGCAGCGACCAGATCTGGCAGGACAGCTGGCGCGAGTATCCGCCGTCGCTTGGCAGGGCGATCGTGGCCCCGGCTGCGGCGTCGTTCAGCGCAATCCGGCGGTCGGCCATGAGCGAGCTGACCATATTGGCTGCCTCGGACAGGCGGGCATCCAGCACACGCTCGACCTGAGCGCGGGTCGAGATGTTGATCCAGAGGACCGCCGACAGCCAGACCGCAGTGGTGGCCAACGTCAGGATCAGGATGAGGCGAAGACGGATCGACATCAGTCTGCCTTCGTTCCAGACACCGGCATGCAGTAACCCAGACCGCGCACCGTCTCGATCACCTCGCGGCCGAGCTTGGCGCGCAAGTGATGGATATGCACCTCGACCGTGTTGCTTTCGACGTCTTCCTGCCAGCCATAGAGCCGTTCTTCGAGTTGCGCGCGGGAGAGGATGCGCCCCGGACGCTCTGCCAGGGCATGCAGGATGGCGAACTCGCGCCGCGACAGGCGCAGGAGCTGGCCATCTCGTGTCACCGTCATCGCGGCCGGGTCCAGTTCCAGCCCGTTCCAGTTGAGGACGGGTGTGGCGCGGCCGCCCTGCCGGCGCAGCATCGCGCGGATCCGTGCGGCCAGTTCATCGAGGTCGAAGGGCTTTCCCAGGTAATCGTCAGCACCCGTGTCCAACCCGGCGACCCGGTCGCGCACCTGGTCCCGCGCCGTCAGCAGCAACACCGGCAGCATGTTCCCGCCTGCCCGCATCTCGGCCAAGAGGTCGGTGCCCATGCCATCGGGCAGCATGATGTCGAGCACCATGCCAGCGAATTCGCTATGGGCCAGGGCTTCGCGCGCATCGGCAAGTGTCGCGACAGCATCAACGGTAAAACCCGACAGGCCGAGGCCAACCACCAGGCCCTCGGACAGCACCGGGTCATCTTCCACGATCAAGAGCCGCATGGGCATCCTTTCCTGTTCCTCGAGGCCGGGTGTGGCGGGGCAAGCTTAAGACTGGCTTAAGCTGACCTCCTTAGCCGCAACACCATGATGATACGAATCCTCTTGGCGGCACTCACCGCATGGACCATGGCGACAGGGGCGGCACGTGCAGAGCCCGGTCCCCCGCTCGACCCGACAGAAGCCTTCGTTCTGACGATCACGCCCGCCCTCGCTGGGGACCTGCAGGTCTCCTGGGACGTGCAGCCGGGCTATTACCTTTATCGCAGCAAGATTGCCGCCATGGCGCCGGACGGCACCTCCCTCCCCCTCACCCTGCCCGACGGGGAGATCTACGACGACCCATGGCTGGGCCGCGACGAGATTTACCGAACGCCGGTAACCATCACCATCCCCGATCCCCAGGGGCTGACGGTGCTACACTGGCAGGGCTGCCAGCAGGACGGCATCTGCTATGCCCCTCAGCAGGCGGTGCTGGATGCCGACGGCACGATCCGGCCACAGGAGGCTGTCGAGGATGATCCCTTCGCCTCCTGGCAGGCCGAGGGCGGTGCTGAGCAATCGTCCGGTTCGTCGGCTGATGACGCCAGCATACCCCCGCAGTCAGGTCTGACCATCGCGGAGGACCGTGGCCTTGTCGCGGACCTGGAAGGCCGCGGCGGCATTTTGCTGGTCCTCGCAGGCTTCTTCGGCTTCGGCCTGCTGCTGTCGCTGACACCTTGCGTGCTGCCGATGGTGCCGATCGTGGCCGGGATGCTGACCCGGCAGGGACAGGGGCTGACCGCAGGGCGCGGACTGGCCCTCACCGGTGCTTATGTAATCGCCATGGCCACGGCCTTTGGCCTGTTGGGCATCGTGGCAGCCTGGTCGGGCGCGAACCTGCAGGCTGTGCTGCAATCGCCAGCGGCGATCGGGGTCATCGCGGCAATCTTCGTGATGCTGGCGTTGTCGATGTTCGGCCTCTTCGAACTGCAGATGCCCGCCATCTGGCAGGCGCGGCTGTCGCGGGGAACGGGTGCAACAGGCTCCTTGGGCGGCGCGGCAGTGCTTGGCTTCGGCTCGGCGCTGATCGTGGGGCCGTGCGTGACCGCGCCGCTGGCCGGAGCGCTCATCTATATTGCCCAGACCGGGGATGTGGCCTTGGGCGCGGCGGCGCTGTTCGCCCTGGGCCTTGGGCAGGGCGTGCCGCTGCTGGCCGTGGGCGTCTTCGGCCCGCAGATCCTGCCTCGCCGTGGCGCCTGGATGGAGCGGGTGAAGATGGCCTTCGGTATCGTCTTTCTCGCCATGGCCATCTGGCTGGCAGGACGCATTCTGCCTGGACCCATCATCCTGCTCCTGTGGTCGGTGCTGCTGACCGGCTGCGGCGTGGCCTTGGGCGCCCTGGACCGTCTGTCGCCAAGCGCGCCGCGCACCATGCGCGTCGCTGCCGGAACCGGGCTGCTGCTGGTTTTTGCCGGCCTGATCCAGGGCATCGGCGCCGCCTTGGGTGCCGATGATCCGACCCGTCCCCTGGCACCCCTGGCCGGACGCACGACACAAGCACTCGCCGAACCCGTGCCGTTCCAGACCGTGACGAGCCGGACGGCCTTGGAAACTGCTCTGGATGGAACACAGCCCGCCCTGATCTACGTCACCGCCGACTGGTGTGTGACCTGCCGCTCGATCGAGCGAGGGCCCATGTCGGACCATGAGGTGGCAGCCGCGCTCAGCGATCTGGCCCTCATCAAGGTCGATGTGAGCGACTTCAATGCCGAGGCGCAGGCGGTGATGAAGACCCTCGCCGCTTCTGGTCCCCCCACCATGATCTTCGTCGATGCTGCCGGGGCCGAGGCACAGGGCAGCCGACTGATCGGCGATGTGGATACAGCGGATCTGCTAACCTCGATTGCGCAGGTGGCTCCATGAACGCGGTCTCCCTTGGACCTTTCGTTTTCGACGCCTCACGCCTGGCAGCAATCGCGGCTGTCCTGCTGTTCCTGACCGTGAGCAAGATCGCGGCCCGTCGCAAGCGCCAGAAAGGCCACGCCCACGCGATCGAGGCTTGGGCAGGCTGGGCGGTCCTCGCCTGGATCCTCGGCGCACGGTTGGGCTTCGTCCTCACGCATGCGGACGACTTCGCAGCAGCGCCGTTGGATGCGCTGAAGCTGTGGCAGGGCGGTTTTTCTGCCCGCGCCGGCTGGATTGCGGCGGGCGCGGTCCTGGCGGTCGCATTCCTCAAGGGGCGCGGTGCGGTTCTCCGGCCTTTGCTGGTCGCCGCCGCCCTGACGGCCATGGCTCATCAGGCGATCACCGCGGCCCTGCCGCGTCCGCAGATGCGCCTGCCGGTGATGGAGCTTCTGGCTCTGGACGGCAGCCCTGTCCAACTGGCCGGGCAGGACCGGGTGACGGTGGTCAATCTCTGGGCGACATGGTGCCCGCCCTGCCGCCGCGAGATGCCGATGATGACATCCCTGGCAGCCGAGATGCCCGAGGTGTCCTTCGTCTTCGCCAACCAGGGCGAAAGCGCGGATCGCATTCTGGCCTTCCTTGCTGCCGAGGGCCTGCCTGCGGATGGGATGCTGCGCGACCCGCGGGGGCACCTGATGGGCCGGCTGCGGGCCGTGGGCCTGCCCTCGACCCTCGTCTTCGATGCCAAGAGCGCGCTCGTCGCCGCTCAGACGGGCGAGATCTCCGGGCCCGCCCTGCGCGCGCTGATCGACACCGCAAAGGAACAAGAATGATCTATCTGGTAAGAACGCTTCTGGCTGGCTCCGCCTTGCTGGCGCTCGCGGCCTGCGAGACTACCCCACCAGCCCCGGCGGCTCCACCCCCTGCCCCGGCACCTGCCCCGGTCAGTGCGGAAACTGCAGCCCTTTATGCCGCCCAACCCGACGGGGATCTGACGGTCCCTGCCATTCCCGCGCATCTGCTGACCGAAGACAAGGCGCGGCAAGAGGTGGATTACTGGACGGACCAGCCGGTCGGCACGATCATTGTCGATCCCCATGCCAAACGGCTCTACCAGGTCCGGCCGGGCAACAAGGCGATCCGCTATACCGTGGGCGTGGGCGCCGCCGGATACGGATTTACCGGCGAGGCGCATATTCCCTATCAGCGCGACTGGCCCCGCTGGACCCCCACCGACAGCATGCTGGCCGAGAACCCCGAATACTACGGTCCCTCAAAGGGCGGCGTGGACGGCGGGCTGGCAAACCCGATGGGTGCCCGCGCCCTCTATATCCACAACAGCGGCGGCGACACCTTCTACCGCATCCATGGCACGCCCGATCCGCAGTCGATCGGCACGGCCAGTTCGGCTGGCTGCATCCGCCTCTTCAACCAGGACATCATCCACCTGGCCGGGAACACCGACAGCATGACCAAGGTCGTCGTCCTGACCAAGGCGCAGTCGGGCCAAGGCACTACCCCGCCTGCGGCAGCTCAGGCCAAACAGACCTCCGGAGACCCCGCATGATCCTTCACCGCAGAGCCCTTCTGGCCTCCGCCGGCCTCGGCGCCGTTCTGACAACCCTTGGCGGCCTGACCTGGACCCTGTTGCGCCAGCCAGCCGATGGCACCGAGCTGACCCTCAATGACGTCCTTTACGATCCCGATCAGCCGGTGCTGGGCAATCCGGCAGGCGACGTGACCGTTGTCGAGTTCTTCGACTACCAGTGTCCCTTCTGCAAGCGCGGCCATGCCGACCTGATGGCCGAGGTGGAGGCCGACGGCAATCTCCGTTTGGTGATGAAGGATTGGCCGATCTTTGGCGGGGCTTCGGTCCTCGCCTCCCAGCTGGTTCTGGGCGCGGTGGAGGAAGGAGCCTACGCTGCGGCGCAGGCGGCCCTGATGGCCACGCCCGCACGCCTCTCCGAAGACGAGGTCCGCGACACCCTGACAGCCGCGGGGCAGGATCCCGCAGGAATGCTGGCCGCCTACCGGCAGGACCGCGACCGGTGGGACGGGCTGATGGACCACAACAGCCAGCAGGCCGCCGCGCTCGGGTTGCAAGGCACACCCGCTTTCATCATCGGCCAAAATCTTCTGCCCGGCGCCCTCGACCGCGACCGCCTGCGCACAGCCATTGCCGCGGCCCGCGGCAGCGCCTGATCCCCCGTTCACACCCAAGAAGGAGCAGACCATGACCAAAATATCGCGCCGCACCCTCGGCCTGATCGCTCTCGGAGGGCTTGCCGCCCCCAGCCTGGTGCGGGCGCAAGCCGGGCCTGCCCGCAACATGAGCAGCTTCGCCATGCAGCACTGGCAGGACCACTTCGGGGAACTGGGCCTGGGCGCGATTGTCGCTGACACCACCTCGCGCGCGCTGCATTTCTGGTCGGGCGATGGACAGACCTACCGGACCTATCCGACCTCGGTGCCCATTTCCGAGGAACTGACCAAGCGCGGCTACACCGAGATCGTGCGCAAGAAGGAGGGACCGAGCTGGACCCCTACGGCCTCCATGATGGAACGCTTTCCCCATTATCGCCCGGTGGGCCCGGGTCCGGACAATCCTTTGGGCACGCACGCCATGTATCTGTCCTGGCCGGCCTACCTGATCCACGGCACCCATGACACACGCAAGATCGGGCGCCTGTCCTCGGACGGCTGCATCGGACTTTACAACGAGAAGATCGAGGAACTGTTCGGCCTGTGCCCAGTCGGCACTCAGGTGCGGATCATCTGACAGCCCCGCAGCCGGGGCCGAAAGGCCCCGCTGAATCACAGATCCTTGCAGAAGGCTTCATAAAGCGCAGCCATGAGCACTTCCAGGTCCGGATCGGAGATGCGGTAGAAGATGGTCTGGCTTTCGCGGCGGGTGTCGACCATCTGGGCCTCGCGCAGCTTGGCCAGGTGCTGGCTCAGCGCCGACTGGCTGAGGCCCACGGCCTCCTGCAGCGCACCGACCGAGCGTTCGCCCTTGGTCAGTTCGCACAAGATCAGCAGGCGCTTGGCGTTTGCGACAAGCGCAAGTCGCCCGGCCACGTGATCGGCGCGCTCCTGCAGGGCACGGGTCGCTTTAGGGAGATCCATTATATTAGCATTGACTGATTTAGACATGGATAATATATAAGCCACAACGGCGGCTGGGGCAAGCTGCTTTGAGGAAGGAGAACACCAATGGAGATTGGGATCGAAACCGCCTTCACGCCCTGGGCATCCTTGCTGGGCGGGATGCTGATCGGGTTGAGCGCGGTGATGGTGATGGGGCTCTTCGGCCGCATCGCGGGGATCGCGGGCATCACCCAGGGCGCCTTGGCGCTGCCCGGGGCGGCGAAGGACCGTGACTGGCGATGGGCCTTCCTCGCGGGGCTGGTTCTGGCGCCGCTGGCGGTGATGGCTGTTGGCGGGACTGTTGCGCAGACGGTGCCGGAGAACCTGCCCGGCATGGCCGTGGCGGGGCTTCTGGTGGGCATGGGCACGGCACTCGGCTCGGGCTGCACCTCGGGGCACGGGGTCTGCGGGCTGGCGCGGCTTTCGGGCCGGTCGCTGGCGGCGGTCGTGACGTTCATGGCGGCGGGCTTTGCCACCGTTTTCGTGCTGCGCCATATCCTGGGGGGTGCGTGATGCGGGTGCGGTGGGGCTTTCTGTCGGGTCTGGTCTTCGGGCTGGGGCTGGTGATCTCGGGCATGGCCAACCCGGCCAAGGTGCTCAACTTCTTTGACCTGGCCGGGACCTGGGACCCCAGCCTGGCCTTTGTGATGGTCGGGGCCACCCTGACCGCCTTCGTGGGCTACCGTCTGGTCTGGCGGCGCAAGGCGCCGGTGCTGGACCGGACCTTCGACATCCCGAAGAACCGCGCCATCGACAAGCCGCTGCTAGTGGGGGCGGCGCTGTTCGGGATCGGCTGGGGGATCGGCGGCTTCTGCCCCGGCCCGGCCTTCACTGCCCTGCCCCTGCTGGCGCCGGGCACGCTGATCTTTCTGCCCGCGATGCTGGCCGGTCTGTGGCTGGGCGCCCGGATCAAGGCAGGCGGTTCACTGCAAGGAAAAGGAGCAACGTCATGAGTGAGTCAAAACTGAAGCAAAAGGTGGTCCGCCATTCGCCCTCGACCGGCGCGGGCAGCCCCAATGTCTGGGGCATCTACGAGCCTGATACCGGGTCCATCCAGTATATCTGCGCCGATCCTGCAACGAAGAAGGCCGCGCTCATCGACGTGGTCTGGAACCTCGACCCCAAGAACTACCGCTTCTCGACCGAGAGCATGGATCAGGTGCTGGAGGTCGTACAGCAGAACGGACTGACGGTCGAATGGGTGCTGGACACGCATCCCCATGCCGACCATGTGATGGCTTCGGCGCATCTGAAGGAGCGCACCGGCGCACCCACGGCGATTGGCGACAAGGTCCATGACATCGCAGGGCTCTGGGCCGGGCTCTACAACCTGCCCGAGGCTTTCGATCCGGCGCGCGACTTCGACCGCCTGTTCGCCCCTGGCGAGACCTTCCGCATCGGTGAGCTGGAGGCGCGGGTGATGCTCTCGCCCGGCCATACGTTGGGCTCGATCACCTATGTCTGCGGGGACGCGGCCTTCACCCATGACACGCTGATGCAGCCCGATGTCGGCACCTCGCGCGCCGACTTTCCGGGCGGCGATACCGAACAGCTGTGGGATTCGATCCAAGAGATCCTGGCCCTGCCAAAGGACACGCGCCTGTTCGTCGGCCACGACTATGGCACCGACGATCGTGACGAGCCTCAGTGGGAGGCGACCGTGGCCCAGCATCGCGCGGGCAACAAGCACGTGAAGGATGGCACCCGGCGCGAGGACTGGATCAGGAAGCGCAACGAACGCGATGCCACCCTGGCCCTGCCTGACCGGATCCTCGCCGCGCTGCAGATCAACCTGCGCGGCGGGCGCCTGCCCTCACCCGAGGCAGACGGCAACAGCTACCTGAAGATCCCGGTGAACCGCTTTCCCGCACCGCAGAAGAAGGCCAAGACGATGAAGGACCTTGTGGCGGATGCGCAAAGTCGTGTCGCAACCGTACCGCCCGAGCAGGCGGCTCGGGGCGACGGCTCGGCCGCTCTGGTTCTTGATGTGCGTGAGCCGAGCGAACTCGAGACCCACGGGCGCGTTCCCGGCGCCCTGCATGTTCCGCGCGGCCTGGTGGAAAGCCGTGCCGACGTCACCGCGAAGACGGCGGAAGCGCAATTGACCGACCTGCGCGACACCGGCTGCGTCCATGTCCTGTGCGGCTCGGGCGCCCGGGCGACCCTGGCGGCAGACACCCTGCGCGCCATGGGCTACCAAGCCAGCGTGATCGAGGGCGGGTTCGAGGCCTGGAAGGCCAAAGGCCTTCCGGTCGAGACCTGAGCCATGGACAGGCTGGGCCGCTATCTGCCGATCCTGCACTGGGGTCGCACTTATGACCGGCATGCCCTGACCAGCGACGCGGTGGCGGCGGTGATCGTGACGATCATGCTGATCCCGCAGTCGCTGGCATACGCGATGCTGGCCGGCCTGCCGCCGGTGATCGGACTTTATGCGTCAATCCTGCCGCTGATGGTCTATGCCCTGTTCGGCAGCAGCCGCACCCTGTCGGTGGGTCCGGTGGCGGTCGTATCGCTGCTGACCGCCGCCGCCGCGTCCGGCGTGGCGGTGCCCGGCAGCCCGGAATATGTCGCGGCAGCTCTGCTTCTGGCGCTGCTGTCGGGGTTGATCCTGGTCGGCATGGGCATCTTCCGACTGGGCTTTGTGGCGAACCTGCTGTCGCACCCGGTCATCTCGGGCTTTATCACAGCCTCCAGCCTGCTGATCGCCACCGGACAGCTGAAGCACATTGCAGGCATCAAGGCCGAGGGCGCCACCCTGCCCGAGATGCTGGCCTCGCTATTCGAGAACCTGCCTGCAACCCATTGGCCCACGCTGGTGATCGGAGCTTTGGCGATGGCTTTCCTGTTCTGGTCGCGCCGTTCTCTAAAGCCAATGCTGATCCGGCTGGGCGTGCCTCTGTCTGCGGCCGCCCTGCTTGCACGCACCGGGCCGGTCCTGGTGGTTGCGGCTTCCATTGCCGCTGTCATCCTGCTGGAACCGGGGGTTGCCGTCGTGGGGAAAGTGCCACAGGGGCTGCCGCCCCTGTCGATGCCGGTGATCGATCCGGCGCTTTGGACCGCGCTGCTGCCCTCGGCTTTTCTGATTGCCCTGATCGGCTTTGTGGAGTCGGTGTCGGTGGCGCAGACGCTGGCCGCGAAACGCCGCCAGTCGATCAGCCCGGACCAGGAACTGATCGGCCTCGGCATGGCCAATCTCGCTGCGGCCCTTTCCTCAGGCTATCCCGTCACCGGTGGTTTTGCACGGTCGGTTGTCAATTTCGACGCGGGCGCACAGACCCCTGCCGCCGGGGCCTTCACCGCCATCGGCATCGCCCTTGCCTCGCTGTTCCTGACGCCGCTTCTTTATCACCTGCCCATCGCTGTCCTGGCAGCCACCATCATCGTGGCCGTGCTGAGCCTGGCCGACTTCGGTGCCCTGCGGCGAACGTGGAAATACTCCCGCGCGGACTTCTCGGCTCTTGCTGCCACACTTGGGGTGACACTGCTGGATGGGGTCGAAACTGGAATCATGGCGGGCATTGCGGTCTCTGTCCTGCTCCACCTGTGGGCCAGTTCGCACCCGCATGTGGCAGTGATCGGCCAGGTGCCCGGCACGCAGCACTTCCGCAACGTCCTGCGCCACAGCGTCATCTGCACGCCCGAGGTGCTGGGCCTGCGCATCGATGAAAGCCTGTTCTTCGCCAATGCACGCGCCATCGAGAATGTCATCCAGCACGAGGTCGCCGCCCGCCCACAGTTGCGCCACGTGGTCCTGAACTGCGCCGCCGTCAACAGCATCGACGCAAGCGCGCTCGAAAGCCTGGAATTGGTCATGCATCGCTTGTCGGACGCGGGCATTGCGCTGCACCTGTCCGAGGTCAAGGGTCCCGTCATGGACCGCCTGGAACGCAGCGACTTCCTCCACCATCTGACAGGCCAGGTGTTTCTGTCGCATTATCATGCAGTGGAAGCTCTCGCTCCCGAGGTGACATGTACATCCCAAACTGCTCATCCTGCAGCAACGTCTCAGAACGTCGCACTGCAATCTGCAGCACTCTCACCGTGAGTAGGCCCTGAACGTTACGAAGGCGATGATGCGCGTTGAGACTGAAAGCGGTTCAGGAATGCGTAGACAGCCCGCGGGGGCCTATTGCAAGCATCCGTCTGCTGATCAGTGGCCCACCAGTTGCTGAATTGAGCGTCCGAATGGGGATGGTCAAACGGACACTCCACTTGAGGGAGGCGGCACTGCTACGGCCTGCGGCAGACTTCGACAACGAGGCTTCCTACCGCCTGCTGTCAGACAAAGCCGCCAGTGCGCGTTCCAGATCGGCTTCCACATAGGGCTTGATCACCGCAATGGCATTCTCCACCTCGCCTGCCGCTCCTGGATCGCCCGTGACTAGGACCACGCGCAGGTCCGGCATCTCGCGGCGGCAGGCCGCCACGAGTTCTCCGCCGTTCATATCGGGCAGCCCCAGGTCGGTCATCAGAACGTCCAGATCGGGTGACAAAGCAGCCAAGGCTTGCGCCCCTGTCCCCACGGCGGCGACTGAATGGCCCAGCGACTCCAGCATGTCAGCCGTGCCAAGCCGGATCAGGGCGTCGTCCTCGACCAGCAGGATGTGAAGTGCGTCTGCGGGGACAGCTGCTTGCGAGTTGTCTCGGTGCTTATTGCCAGAGGATACCTTCCGGGCGGCGACTGCATTGGCTTGCTGCTGATTGGCCAGCACATGCCGGACCTTGCGGGCCAGCATCTCGCGGGAATAAGGCTTGGGCAGCAGTTCGACCCCAGGATCCAGGCGTCCGGCATGGACAATGGAGTTTTCTGTATATCCTGAGGTAAACAGCACTGCGACGCCGGGTAGTCGTTCCTTGGCCTTGCGCGCCAGTTCCGTACTGCGCAAGGGGCCGGGCATCACCACGTCAGTGAACAGCAGGTCGATGGGCGCGCCACTTTCCACCACAGTCAACGCGCTTGCCGCATCGCGCGCGCGCAAGGTCCGATAGCCGAGGTCTGTCAGGAGCGCCACGGTCGTGTCGCGCACCTCGTCGTCGTCCTCGACCACCAGAACGGTTTCCGTCCCACCCTGCACGGGCAGGCTTCGCAGGTCGGTCAAGACATCCTCGGAGGCCGTGTTCCGCGGCAGATAGATCTTGACCGTCGTTCCGTGCCCGACCTCGCTGTAGATCTTGATATGGCCGTTCGATTGCTTGACCAGGCCGTAAACCATGGACAGGCCCAAACCTGTCCCCTTGTTCTCAGGCTTTGTGGAAAAGAACGGCTCAAACACCTTGTCGAGGATTTCAGGCGTCATTCCTGTGCCTGTATCCGTCACGGCGATTAGCACGTATTGGCCAGCCTCGGCGTCATTGTTGCTCGCGTAAGTATCATCCAGAGAGGCATTGCTCGCCTCGATTGTCAGGCGGCCACGCCCGCCCATGGCATCACGCGCATTGATGGCAAGGTTCAGCACCGCATTCTCGGCCTGATTTGGGTCAATCAGGGTGTTCCACAAACCGCCTGCGATAACGGTTTCCAACTCGATCTCTTCGCCCAAGGTGCGGCGCAGCATGTCGTCCATGCCTTGCAAGAAGCGCCCGACATTGACCACTTTGGGCTCCAGTGGTTGCCGTCGGCCGAAGGACAGCAGCTGCGAAGCGAGCTTTGATCCCCGCGCCACCCCCGCAAGGGCGTTCTGCACCCGCGTCTCCGCCCGTTCGTTGCCCGCGATGTCCTTGGTCAGCAGATGCAGGTTGCCGCTGATCACCTGCAACAGGTTGTTGAAGTCATGCGCCACACCGCCGGTGAGTTGCCCGAGTGCCTCCATCTTCTGGGACCGGCGCAGCTGTTCCTCCAAGGACTTTCGGGTCGTGACATCACGCCCGGCCCCATAGATCCGACCGCTCTCGGGCACGCATGTCCACGAATACCACCGGTATTCGCCCTCTCTGGAGCGCAGCCGCAGGTCGAAGTCACGCAGCGCCTCACCACCGGCCAGGGCTCGAGCGCGTTCCATCGTAGGGATCAGATCGTCGGGATGGATCAGCGCGTCCAGCCTGGTGCCCACCAGATCCTGTGGGGCATGGCCCAAGGCTGTTTTCCAGGCCGGGTTCACGCTTTGGAAGACGCCGTCAAGGGAGCAGATCAGAAACAGATCCTCGCTGATCCGCCAGGTCATGTCGCGCTCATGGGTGCGCGCCTCGACTTGCGCGGCCAAGGTCTCGTTCAGCGCGCGCAACGCCTCCTCGGCCCGCTTTTGGTGGGTGACGTCGTGGCCCTCGGCAAAGATCCCCCTGACTTGGCCCCCATCGTCCAGGATCGGCTGATAGACCAGATTGACAAAGCGCTGCTCGCCTGGCGCACCTGGGCCACGCTGGACCGTGACGGCCATCTCCCTGCCGATGAAGGGTTCGACCGTGTGATAAACGGTGTCCAGAAGCTCGAAATAGCCTTGACCCTCGACATCTGGCAGGGCGTCGCGAATGGACTTGCCTACCAGGTCGCGGTGCCCGACCAGGTCCAGATAGGCCTCGTTTGCAAACTCGAACACATGATCGGGACCTCCCAGCACGCACATGAAGCTGGGCGCATGCTGGAACAGGGCGCGCAGGCGGTCACGTTCCGCGGTGCGCTTGTCGATCTCGGAGCTGAGGGTGGCGTTCGCCTGCTTCAGCGCGGCGGCGGCGTCCTGGCGCATGCGCAATGCATCGGCAAGCGCTTCGGCGCGACGCCGCTCTGACTCGTGAGCTGCCGCGCCGGACAATCCCGCCACGATCTGGCCGGCCACCAGTTTCAGGAAATCGCCATAATCCTTGTCGAAGGGGCGCAGCGGGTTCAGCCCGACCAGCATGGCGCCGAAACTGGCGCCGGTACCTTGTTCGGCCAAAGGAACAACGACAGACCGGGTAGGAGGGCGCTCCCAGGCGTCCTGAGGCAATGGCGCGAGCAAGGGCTGCGGGGCCTTGCTGTCCAGGTCCAGCACCTGGTGTATAACCTGTGGATCGAAGCCATCGGGCAGGCCGGTGGAAAAAGCCGGGCTAGGCGTAGGGTCATCTGCCAGATAGGTCAGTGTGAAAGGGAGGTCTTGGGGGTTCTCGCTGAGGGCCAGACGAGCCGCGGCTAGAACCGAGGCCCGATCCGTTGTCCCCGCAAGCCGGGCCGACAGCACCCGGAGAGTCTCCATGCGCCGTTCGGTGATGACGCGCACCGTTTCCTCGGATACTGCACACAGCAGGCCAGCAGTTTTTCCATCCTCGCCCAGGATCGGGCTGTAGGAAAAGGTGTGATAGGTTTCTTCAGGGTAGCCGTTACGCTCGAGGATCAGGCACATGGCGCGGTCCCATGTCGCCTTGCCGCAGTCATAAACGCTTCGGATCCGGGGTTCGACATCGTCCCAGATCTCGGCCCAGAGCTCGCGCGTCGGCATGCCCAGGGAATTTGGATGCTTGAGGCCCAGCGTCGGCCGATAAGCATCGTTGTACAGGAAATTAACCTCGGGACCCCAGCCCAGCCACATCTCGAAGCGCGAGGTCAGCAGGATGCCGACCGCGACCTTCAGCGGTTGCGGCCATTGCTCGGGATCGCCAAGAGCGGTCTCGCTCCAGTCCTTGGCGCGCATGAGCGCGGCCATCTCGCCGTCGCCGGGAAAGATGCGGCTGCGGTTCGATAAGGTCAGCTCATCCACGCTTTATTCCTCCACGCGCCGTTGTGACGCCGATTGCCTCTAGCACAGACGCCGCGCGATCGACCATGATATACCTCCAGGCAGGAGCCATGGCATTTCAGCCTGGTGGGTCACCAGGAGGACGCGAGCGTCAGCATTCTGGAAGCCAGTCGAATGGTGCTGGGGCAGGGCATACCTCCAGCGCTGCGTTGCCCTCACGCCGCTGGCGTGAAGCCAACTCTGGGCGTAGGATGGTAGCGTACAGGGACAGGTGAGATGCGATGCAACTCCATGCCAGTCAGGTTACGGTAATGCTTCCAGTTCGCAATCTTGCTCGCGCGCGCGCGTTCTACGAACGGGCCCTGGCGCTGCCTGCAGGAGAGGAACAGCCTGATGGAAAGGTGGTCTATCACTGCGGCGGTACAGAGATTGCCCTGTTTCCTAGGCCTGAGGGGACCAAGGCAGAGCATACTGCGCTGAGCTTCAGGGTAAATGACATCCGCGCAGCAATTGGTGAGCTTCAGGCCCGTGGCGTCGTGTTTTCCGAGTATGATCTTCCAGGGTTCAAGACGGTCGAGCATGTCTGCGTGCTAGGTTCCGAAAAGGCCGCATGGTTCACCGATCCGGAAGGCAATATCCTCTGCCTGCACGAGGAGATCCCGCTCCCCTCGGCCTAGCTGGCTAGGCGGACGAGAAATCCTAAGAGGCTCATCCGCCCTGCCGGGGCCCGGCCCAAAATCGCCTGTCATGGCGGCCGAGGTGCTGCGATGCAGACAGAGCGGTCATAGATGGCTTGATTACGATGCAGATTGCCAGCCATGCACATGAAGGCCAAGATCAGGCGATCGGTTCTGAAAGGACAATAGCCCCTCATGGCTCAGAAGGTCCGCGATGCTTTCATGGTGCAGGGTCGTGCCTGCGAGCAGCTTGGATCGCCATTTATGGCCCGACTGATGCCGCTCATCGGCCAACGACTTACCAGGGAGAATGCGGTTGGCGCCCGATGCCTGGATTGGGAGGGGGAGCCTGGTCCATCGGGAAACTCGGTGCCACTTCGCCTTGCCGGAGCACTTCACGGGCTCATTCTGGACGGTAGTGCACCGCCGCTTGCAGGAGTGTATCCGCCGAACGCGAGCACAGACGATGCGTTATGGGCAGAGGTGGATCGAACCATGCGCGTTCATGAAACCCGCATCCTCGACTGGCTTGGCCGCGCACCACAGACCAACGAAGTGCGGCGGGCTGCAGCGATCGTGGCCGGCATCTGGTGGTCTCTCGGGGAAGTCGGCGACCGGCCTCTCGTGCTGTCCGAACTTGGCGCGAGTGCAGGTTTGAACCTGTCCCTCGACCGCTTCTCTGTCGCCATCGACGGTATGGCGCATGGGCCTGAGGACGCAATCGTGCAGCTGGTGCCCGAATGGCGTGGAGCTATACGCCCGAAACCTCGCCCCCTCAACATCGTGGACCGCCGTGGTGTCGACCTGGCCCCGCTCGATGCGGCAGATCCGGACGATGCGCTGCGGCTGCTTGCTTATCTTTGGCCTGATCAGCCAGAGCGCCTGACGCTCACTCGCGCGGCCATTGCAGTCGCGTCCACGCTACCTGATGCAGATGATGCAGCGCCCTGGCTTGCTCGGCGCCTGGCCAAGCCACGGCAGGGTGTGCTGCATGTCATCTATTCTACCATTGCGGCGCAGTACTTCCCCGAGTCAACGCGAGCAGCAATCGCAGATCACCTTGGTAAGGCCGGCCTCTCGGCGACACCTGGCACGCTGATCTTGCATCTGGCTCTGGAGGCGGACGCACGATCGCCCGGTGCAGGCCTCACCGCAACACTGTGGGCGGGCAGCGTCCCAAAGCAGATGCACCTTGGCCGCGCTGACTTTCACGGGCGATGGATCGAGTGGTCGCCAAAAGCCGCAGATATACTGTTCTACCCGCTTATTGGTTGAGAGGCAGTTAAGGGCTTAAAGCGCCGTGTCGCGAACGAACTCCCTCGCCTGAGCCGGACGCCAACCCTCCCCTTCTAACATCAAGAGTTGGTAAAGAAAACGGAAGTTTCCTGAAGGCGTCCGAAAAGGATGGACAAACGGACACTTCATCTGGTGTCCAAGTATGGTCGTCACAGTACCACCAGGCGGCAGCTTGCAGGCGCATTGTTTTTTCCTGCTATGGATCCGCTGATAAAGCGTAGCTTTTCCTTCGTACACCATCTGCACACGCATTGGTGCTCCTGCCGCGCCTCGGATCTCAAGGCTGGTTGACACCAACATGCTCATGACGGCGTTAAGATCGCCCGCCGTGGTTGTCATCGACATGCACGGCAAGACCACTCATAGGACCCCCATGAAACGCCTTCTACTGACTGTCTTTCTCGCTGCCCTGCCGATCAGCTCGATGGCAGAAACATCCGATGCCACGCTCAATAAGCACTATAGCACCATGAGGACCCGCCTTGGGGATAACACGGCCGGCAAGGACAAGCTGCTCGCTGCGCAGCGGACCTGGATCTCCTTTCGGGACAACGAGTGCCGTTTTCGGTCCTCAGGCGTTGAAGGCAGTGCCGCATCGATGGTCTACAGCGCCTGCATTGACGATCTGACGGAAAAGCGGGTGAAGGACTTCGAAGGTCTGCTCAATTGTCCCGAAGGGGACCTGGGATGCCCTATTCCTCGCGCTGAATGAGGCAAGAACACTCTGGCACAATCCGACGGGAGCCTGCTGCTTATGTGGCGGTCGTGCCAGTTTAACGCGACAGAGCACGGTATCTGCGAACGTGGTCGATCATGACCCGCAGCTTGGGCGGGATGTTTCGACGGCTTGGGTAGAACAGGTAAAAGCCTTGGAACGGCGGAAGGAACTTGTCGAGGATCGACAACAACCGCCCCTCCTCCAGCCAGGGTCGGAAGGTCTCCTCCATGCCAAAGGTGATCCCGCCGCCGGCAAGAGCGGTGCGGATCATCACCTGCATGTCGTTCGTGGTCAGGCGGGCAGGCACCGCCACATCCAAGGCATGGCCGTTTTCTTCGAACTCCCAGCGATAAGGTGCGCGTTCCGGGGCCGGACGCCAGCCAATGCATCGGTGTTCGATCAGGTCGCGTGGATGATCCGGAACGCCATGGGCAGCAAAATAATCGGGTGTCGCCACGGCCACCTGTCGCTGCTCGCCGGTCAGCGGCAGGGCAATCATGTCCTCTGCGATCACCTCGCCCAGACGAACGCCCGCATCAAAGCCGGCAGACACGATGTCGAACTCGGCATCTGTTACGGTAATGTCCAGCGTGACTTGAGGGTGCGCCTCAATGAAGGACGCGATCAGCGGTCCCGACAGGAATTGCTCGGCAATCGAGGTTGCTGCGATCCGTAGTGTGCCACGGGGAACATCGGTCGCCAGGTTGTCGAGGGCGCTGCCGATTTCGGCAAAAGGCCCGGCAATGGCGGCATGCAACGCCGCACCTGCCTCAGTCAGCCGGACACTGCGCGTTGTGCGATGGAAAAGAGCAATGCCGCGCTCGTCTTCCAAGCGACGGATGCCTTGGCTGATAGCCGAACGGGTCAGTCCCAACTGATCGGCAGCGGCACTGAACTTCCCGGAACGAGCCACAGCCAAGAACATTCTCAGAAGATTTAAGTCATCCATTGTTAAGCGCCCCTGGACGGACAGTGCAGGAGCATGCGGCTACTGCCAACAATCTTTCTTGTCTAGCTCTGGTCCATCATCAAAGGAGACGAGAATGGACAAGGTTATTCTGATCACCGGAGCATCCAGCGGCATAGGCGAAAGCATCGCCCGCGAGCTTGCTGCAAGGGGCGCCAAAATCATGATAGGGGCAAGGCGGACCGATCGGTTGGCCGCTCTTGCGGCAGAACTGGGCGACCATACCCGCTTTCGGAGTCTGGATGTCACGGATGCCCAGGATGTTGCGGCTTTCGCAGCAGCGGCGCGGGCCGAATGGGGGCGGGTGGACGCCATCGTGAACAACGCAGGTGTGATGCCGCTGTCCCCGATGGCCGCGCTGAAGGTCGCGGAATGGGACCGCATGGTCGATGTGAACATCAAGGGTGTTCTTTACGGGATCGCTGCCGTCTTGCCCGAGATGGTGGCACGCAAGTCAGGGCATATCGTCAATATCGGCTCGATCGGCGCCTTGGCGGCTTCGCCAACGGCTGCGGTCTATTGCGCAACCAAGTTCGCAGTGCGGGCCATTTCGGACGGGTTGCGGCAGGAGCACCGGGATCTGCGCGTGACCTGCATCCACCCTGGCGTTGTGGAAAGTGAACTGGCCGACAGCATCACCGATCCGACTGCGGCCGAGGGAATGAAGACCTACCGCGCCATTGCCCTGCAGCCCGATGCCATCGCTCGTGCCGTGCGCTTTGCCCTGGAACAACCCGAGGATGTCGATGTGAACGAGATCGTCGTCCGTCCCACTCGCACCCTCTAAAAGGATAAATATCATGAATCTGCTCTATATGACGCTGATGCCTGTCCTCACCGCGACTGCTGTTTCCGCCTCCTGCCCCCAGAATGGTCCGGCTGCGCCCCTGGCGCTGCATGAGGAATGGATCATGCAGGGCTGGGAACGGCACGAAGGTGACGGCCCCTTCGTCTTTGCCGATAAGATGGCCAAGTATTACGATCTCACGGATCCTACAGGCGTGTTTTGGGACAACTTTGCTCCGGGCGAGACACAGCTCTTCACCGATGCCAGCCTCTATGGACCAAACTGGGAACCCTTGCAGGCGGCAGCAAAGAGCATCCTGCATGGAATGACCCAGGGACATAGCGTCCTGGTGGGAGAGGAGGTAGCCTCAACCACTGTGGGCTTTGTTGGACGGCTGGAGCGGCTGGATGGGGCAGTCCTTCCGTTTGATGCTCGATCCCAACTCGGGTGGCAGTGCGTTCAGGGTGCATGGAAGATCAAGCAAGAGTTGAACTATGCCTGGGTCGTCGAGCCAGAAGACATTGCACCCTTCCTGGGAAAGGGCCTGAACCCATGAGCCATCCTTTTCTCGGGATGTGGGTCACGGCAGATGGCCAGATCCGTCACGAGTTGCTGCCAGATAACCGCTATGTCGAAGCGCGCGGCACCTGCGAGCGCGCCTATACAGGTCGATATGAAGTGACAGGGCATCATATCGAGTACTGGGATGACACCGGTTTCACTGCTGATGGCGAGTTTGTGGACGGGGTGCTGTTCCACGCCGGGATGGTGCTGAAGCGCGAAAACTGAAGGATGAGTGGACGTAGCTGCCTGCCATGCTGCTGGCCGAGAATGGCAATGAGCCATTTTCGGCCTCGTGTGCTGTCGCGATGGAGTAAAGAAAACGGAGGGACACTGTTGGCGAAGTCGGAACCTGGATTGATGCCCAGCGGCGTGATCTGGACCGAGGCCCGATAGTCGGCAAAGCGGGCGTCAGGCAAACGGACCCCAGTCACAATCCTCCGCCATCAGTTTCCGATGATGCCCACGGCGAGTTCGATCCAGAGCAACAGGAAGGATGCTGCAAGCGCCAGGGCAATAGTTCTGCGCCTGACGCGATTGCAGGTCATCCTGAGGGACAGCTCCCACGCGAGTGCCACGCACCCGATCAGCAGGGCTGCGGTAGCAAAGTCGAAAACGCCCCAATTGACCTGATCGGTGACCTGCATGGCCAGCGGCGGTACCAGGAGCAGCAGTGCGGTGGCAGATGTCCACGCGCGGTGATCTTTCGGCGATGCGTGGAGAGTGGGCTTTGTGGATGCATGGTCATCTGCCTTTCCATGTGCTGGCAGACGCGATCCTGCCATGAGCAACAAGTACTCCGGCGTCACAAACGCTTTCCGAGCAAGACAAAGAGCCGCAATGGGTCCATGTAGAAGCCCAGCCACCACATCTTCATCGTCATCAGAAGCGGGAACCCGAAGATGTCCACCCCGTGCTCCTGGCGCCATGGCGATGAAGAACTCCATGGCCCATGCCGTCGGATGAGGCAGAACTGTAGTATTCACCTCACAACCGTTTGAAAATTGCTTCCTCTTGAACTGCTAAGTTGCTGAACTAGATCGACTTCTGCCAGACGCCCAGAAGGGGTCGGCCTGCCGGGCGGATGCTGAGGTCCGGCGGCAGAGATCCTTGTACCCATGTTGCTCAAAGGAGGATGTGGCTATGAGAACCACTTTCGACTTCACTCCCCTGTTCCGGTCGAGCATCGGCTTCGACCGAATGCTTCACGCGCTCGAAGCGGCAAGCCGGGTCGAGACGATCGACAGCTGGCCGCCCTATGACATCGCCAAGCTGGACGAGAACGACTACCGCATCACCATGGCGGTGGCCGGCTTCAGCCAGGATGATCTGACCATCACTCAGGAACAGAACATGCTGATGGTGTCCGGCAAGAAGACTGGCGAGGACGGCGGCCGGTATCTGCATCGCGGCATTGCCGGACGCGATTTCCAGCGGCGGTTCGAACTGGCCGATCATGTGAAGGTCGTGGGCGCCAACCTTGCTGACGGCCTGCTCACGGTCGATCTGCGGCGCGAGATCCCCGAGGAAATGAAGCCGCGCCGGATCGAGATCGCTGCAGGCGAGGCGCTGCCCAAGCCTGAGCCGAAGCAGATCGAGGCCGAGCAGGCCGCCTGATCTTGCTGAACTGATGTCACGGGCGCCGGACGGTGTGTCCGGCGCCTTGGCGACGCATGTTCAACCGGATGAGTGAAAGGAGAAAAACCATGAGTGTCCGTGATCTGATCCCATGGGGCAGGGGCAATGCCCAGCAGGTTCCCGGCGTCTTCCATGACAGCGCCCGTGATCCGTTCCTGTCGCTGCATCGCGAGGTCAACCGGCTCTTCGACGATGTCTTTCGCGGCTTCGGGTCAGACTTGCCGTCATTCAACAGTGCATCCTTCGGAGGAGGCTGGCCAAGCGTCGAAGTCTCCGATGGCGAGAAGGAGATCAAGGTGACAGCCGAGGTTCCCGGTCTTGAGGACAAGGACATCGAAGTGCTGCTTGGCGACGGGGTCCTGACGCTAAAGGGGGAGAAACGTTCCGAGTTCGAGGACAAGGACAAGCAGTTCTCTGAACGCTTCTATGGTCGTTTCGAACGGCGTATCCCGCTGAGTTGCGAGGTCCAGGAAGACAAGGCTGATGCGCAGTTCCGAAGCGGCGTGCTGACCGTGACCCTGCCCAAGAGCGAGCAGGCCCAGTCGCAGATCAAGCGCATCGCCATCAAGAATTGACGCACGACAGGTGCCGGTGGCGGCAAATCCAGCCGCCACCGGCAACGTCCTTCACTGATCACGGGGATGAACGATGGAGACCACGACAGAACTCAGTACGTCAATCATAGTACCGCTTCGGCAGGGAGGGCCGGCCAACCACAACCATCCCCCTTTTAATACACCGCTTGATCTTCACCAAGGACACTATCAGGCCATCCCCAAAGCACATGCAGCTGATGAGCTAAGGCAGCGGCTCGCCCCCGGATGTGCCAGGCGCAGCACACAAGATGCTGGCTAGTACTCTGGGTCTGACGCTTGCTACCTGTTCCCGTGGATACCATCGAGTGCGTCGAGCGTGCGTCGTTCACGGGTGAGGATGTCGTCGGCTGACATCGGCCGAACGTCTAGGGCACGGTTCTTGACGACCAGGCGGAACGGTCGGATTCGACGGACCTCGCTTTCCGCCATGTTCTACAACAGCATGCGCCTGAGCGTTGGCTGCTTATCTCCGCCAGACCCATTCGCTCAATCGTGCCGCTTGTTTTTCTGCTGATCCTGGCTGATCTGCGAAAGCGACGTCAATTTCCTCAGCCGATGGATCAGCAATGAGCGTGCAGAGCAGGCTGGCCGAGTTCCCCCGAAAGCTTCGTTGTGATGGCGGACGGAAAAAAAGACCGGGCACGACACGCGCCCGGCCTGCCAAGGGTCAGGGGCGGATAGCTGTCACTTCCAGTTCGACCAGCCAGCCGGGATTGACCAAGGCATCGACCACCATGGCCGAGCGGACGGGCAGGTTCGGCTGCTCCTCGGTCCCGAAGAACTGCGAATAGCCCTTCATGAAGCCATCGAAATCCACCGTCTCGCCTTCCGGGGCGACCAGGAAGGCCTGCATCTTGATGATGTCGCCCACCGACATGCCCATGTCTTCCAGCTGCGCCTTGATGCGGTTCATGACGGAAACGGTCTGCTGCTCGGTCGTACCATAGGCCTCGACACTGGTCTTTTCCGCGCCTTCGTTGATGACCGCAGGCACCGTACCGCTGAGATAAACAGTGGTCTTGCCCGCGGGAACCTCGACCGCCTGCAGGATAGGGAAATCCGAATTGGGGATCGGGTGGCGGGTGACGTCCTGGGCCAGGACCGGCATTGCGGTCAGGGACAGAGCGATCAGGGCGGCGGCGGTCTTCAGGAATGTCATGGTCTTGTCCTTGCTTGAGGTCGGAAGGGACGGGCGCGAACGCCCGCCCACAGGATCAGCGCGCGGCGGCGACGCTTTCAGGGGTCGCCGGATCTTCGGCATAGTCGTTGCCGAAGCTGGTGCGGATATAGTTCACCACGGCCGCGACTTGAGCGTCATCCAGAAGATCGCCCAAGGGCGGCATCGCCTTCTGGCCGTGGGTGACGACATAGACCGGGTAATCGGCCGCCATCAGGTTCTCGTTCCCGGCCAGGGCGGGATACATGCCCGCGCCGACGGCCCCCTGTCCTTCCGGCATGTGGCAGGCCGCGCAAAGAGCGTCATAGATCACCTTGCCGTCGGTCTGCGTCAGCTTCGACGGGTTCTCGAACCAGCCCGTCGTGTCGGGGGGCGCGTCCTGCGCCAGAGCCGGCAGCGCAATCAGGCCGGCCATCGCCAGCGGGTAAAGGATGGATTTCATCGCGTGGCTCCTCAGGCTGCGGTGACGGTGGCGTGCAGGCGTTCGACGGCGTCGAGCGCGGACAGGATCGCACCCTCCATCCAGGCGGGCAGATACGAGATATGCTCGCCCGCCATCAGCGTGCGGCCGTCCATGGCTGTGGCATCCATGTAGTCGGCCTCGCGGTCCTTCCATTCGCCATAGCAGCCCAGGACCCAGGGCACCCGGTGCCAGCCCACGGCCACGCCCGACAGGAACTCCTCGTTGTATTGCGGATGGATCTGACTGCCGTATTCGACGGCCTTCGCGACCCGTTCCTCGGCCGGGAGGGCGTTCCACTGGTAGGCATAGGCACCCCAAGGATAGGCACCCAGAAGCACGCCCGGCCCGTCGCTGAAGAAGTTGGTCGAGGGATAGGAGATCAGCGTGATCGGCAGGTTGGTATAGCTGATCCCGCCATAGATATGCTCGTCCTGTTCCCAGAAGCGGCGCTTGAATTCCAGCCCGACCTTGAAGGCAGACTCGTAGTACATGTTGTCGATGATCCCCGACATGCGCGGGGAAAAGTCGTGGTCGATCTGCCCCAGGACCGAGAAGGGGATGGTGCAGATGCAATAATCCGCAGTCTCGATCGACTCGGGGCCTTCGCCGTTGCTGGGGATCCAGGTGGCGGTGACCTTGTCGCCCTCGTGGCGGATGCGGATGACCTTGGCGTTGTAGGTGATGAGGTCGCCCACCTGCGTCTCAAACCCCTTGGCGACCATGTCCATGCCGCCGACCGGCTGGAAGATCGTCGATTGCATGTGCAGGTTGTCGCCCGCCGTCAGGTTGCGCCACATGCTGGACTGCAGGATCACTGACAAGGGGTGCGGCTCGGATGGTTCGGGCTTGCCGCCGGCGCCGCCGCCCTCGGGCTTGGACCAGCCGCGGAAGGCCGAGGACGCCTCGCCCTTCACATACTGGTGGTCGTCGTCCAAGGCACCGTAACGCTTCAGCGCCGCCATCAGAAGTTCGGCGTCCTGTTCTGTCACATCGGCATCAAGTGCCTTCTGGTCCACCACCTTGGCCAGCAACTCGGCGACATGGCCACGGAAGTCGGTCGAGATTTCCTTGAACCGCTGCGGCTTGCCGTCAAAGGCTTCCGTGTTGTGCAGATAGGCGTTGTAGTTGACCTGGATGAAAGGCTCCAGCTTGACGCCAAAGCGCTTGCAGTAATCCAGCACCGCGAAATGGTCCGAGGGGATCCGCCAGGGGCCGGGGTTGATGTAGTTGCCCTCGCTGAATTCGACCGTCTGAGTAAAGCCGCCTAGTTCGGTAAAGGTGTCGCCCCCGCGCAGGGTCCAGCAGCGCCCGCCTGCCTTCTCGCGGTATTCCAGGATCTTCACCTGATAGCCCGCATTGCGCAGTTCGAACGCGGCCGTCATGCCTGCCAGGCCGCCGCCCAGGATCAGCACCGAGGTGCCCTTGGTATCCCCCTGCAGGTTCAGCCGGCCCTTCCAGTCCGAGGGTTGCGCCAAGCCCATCGTGCTCATGGCACTGTACATGGCGGCTGCGCCGGCAACCGTGCCGATCATGCCCAACAGCGACCTGCGGGACATTCCTTCCGAGTTGAATGACATGACTTTCCCTTGCTGCGTCCACGACGGGCCTTGGTCCCGCCGATCCGTGACAAGCACGTCATTCAATGCGGTAGACGGGAGGTAAACTGCCGGACAGTCGCGCCAACGGGAGGAATTGTTCTCTGCCCACAGGTTGAGCGCTTTTGTCGCGTGATTGTTCTGGATATGTGCAGTTTTAGGCAGGGGTTAGAAGGCTGGCTGCATGAGGCAGTCATGAGTGAGACTAGTTCCACAGGAGTGCTGCTGGTGGCCCGCCGGCTCGTCGCTTCCAATCCTAACATCAAGGAACGGGAAGCTGTCAGTTTTCTCGTTTATCTTAAGGTTCTCTGAATCACCGACCTGTCCGCAAGGGATGGCTCAGCGGACACCCTGCTGAGGTGCAGCGTCGACACCGATTGCCCTGTCCAGGCTCGCAAGATCCGCTATGGCCGGAGTCTCACATGACGGGTCCGACATGTTTTGCAGTGAAGGGGCGTCATGTGTTACAGATGGCCCATGAGATCCCTGCTGATCGGCCAGTCGTGTTGTCTTGCGGGCAAGCGAGAGCTCGCGGCTCGCATTAGCATAGGGCCACAACCAAGCCTGCCTCTGGCGCTGACAAGCCAGGCGCTGATGTGATGACGGAGAATTCAAAGACCCCTCGCCAGCCGGCGCTCAAGAGCGAAACCCGTCAGACAAACTGGCGCCGTGCCAATCTGGCCAAGTATACGGCTCACCTGGCAGTGCAGCGGGCGCTTGTCTCGGGCGCGCTGCAGAAACAGAGTTGCGAGGTGTGCGGCAGCGACGCGGTAGATGCCCATCACGACCGCTACGATGAACCGCTGAATGTCCGATGGCTATGCCGCCGCCATCATGTCAGGCTGCACCGAGGTGGCGAAGACATGTTTCCCGTAAGGCAATCGGAATAGAAAGTTACGGCCAACGAAAGCCCTTGAGCTCACACTGCTCGGCTCAGGGCCACATCTGCGCGGCATGAAGGACGCGCAGCACCGTCACAACCGACGCGGTCTCAGTATAGACCACGATGTAATTGGGCCGGACCACCAGTTCCCGCGTGCCCTCCACCCGGCCAGGACGGCAGCGTTTCGGATGTGCCGGGAGCTGTGCCACCTTGCCTTGGATCTCGTCCATCAAGGAAAGAGCGGCATCCGGGTTGTCGTCTGAGATGTAATCGACAATCGCCAGCAGGTCCGCGATTGCTAGGGCCTTCCACTCAAGCTCAGGCACGCCGTTTCCCGTCGATCAGCGCACGGGCTTCCCGCATCACCTGGTCATGCGGGGTGGTCGGACGCGGATCGGCCAAGGCCTCCTGCACCTTGGCACGAAACCAGGCGTCATAGGCGTCCGGGTCTGCTGTCAGACCGACAGGCAGACCGCCCTCGGCGGCAACGCGGGTCAGCAGGATGCGCACGGCATCCGAAAGCGTCAGGCCGACACCGGACAGGGCCTCGGCCGCTTGGGCCTTGAGACGGTTGTCCACGCGAACATGGAGCATCGAGGTTTGGGCGGGCATGGCGTGTCCTCCTGTTCAGGACACAATATGTATCTCAAATGAGATTCAATCAAGTCCTGCCCTGCTTACGGCAGGTTCTTCGTCCTTGCCCCTCCGACAACAACATAACCGATGATTGTGCCAATACGCTCAGCCACTACCCGCTCCTTGCTTGCATGACCACGATGCCTTGGATCAAAAGCAACGTCAACGTTGTCCGACAGGCTGATCCGAAATCTGTTAAATGAGTTCAGCAGGATCAGACGGTGTCCGGGGGCGGGCTCTTGTTCCTAGCTCTCAAACATGATCAGTCGACGAATGACCTTACCGCCGATGTCCGAGACGGCGAAGTCATCGCCCCTTGCACGGCCATGGCTTGCCCTGCTCCTGGCTATGTTGATAGCCCTGCTGCCGGGACCACAGGTCATTGCTCCGGCCAGCCTGACTGCTTACCACGGCAAGCCGGCCGCGACGCTGTCGGCCATTCAAGGTCGGGACTTTGTTTCCCGCAAGGACGCAGCAGACACTCGCCTGCTGGTGATGGACAGACCGCGCCCATCGCAGGCGTTGCCATCCTTTCTGAGGGCTAAGGGAACTCTCTGCCCAGCCTTATACAATCGTCGCGTTCCGTTTCCTCGTGCGCGACCTTTTCGCGCCAGAGCGCCGCCTTTGTTCGCATGACGGCCTGAAAACGATCCGCCTGCCGAAAGGCCGGCAGATCATGACCCTTCATCGACGAAAGACGAAACATGAGCTCCCATGAAAACAAACCGGCCGCGAGCCGGTTGCCGCCTGATGTCCCGATGTCAGAAATTGAGGAACCCCTTCCTGCAGGCCACGAGCCACCAGAGGCAGCCAAGCAAGTCCAATCCAGCAAGGCCATCTTGCTGAACTGGTGCATCATGATTGTTGGATTTGGCGTTGTCGCCGTTGTGGCCTACTGGCTGCTGGGGTGACAGAAGGCCCCCTGCGGGCGAAGCCGCAGGGGGATGTGCACAGACACAGGGTGGTCGTGCCAGAAGCTTTTTCATGGAAGCTGTGCCGACTGCTGCTAGTACCGGCGCGGCTTGGCAGATCAGCTCTTTGCACATCGGAAGAAGTTGCAGACCTTGTGTTTCGTCCCGCACACAAGGCTCCGGTAACAAGGTAAGTGTGACAAATAACTTCGCCGGTTCACGACACTTCTACTTGGTGCCTACGAAGCTCTCGGGATGAACGGGTGTTATGGACCACAGCGCCAAAGCCCGTCAGCGACCACCTTGTCGCCACCTTCGGGCTGCACGGTCAGCTTTGCAGGATAAGCGGCAGACTCTCCGCTCTCAGTCGCTTCGCTGGTGACCGCTACTTCTGCCAAAACTTCCGAGCCGGTGAACACGGTGCCTGGGGTCATTGCGTCGTACCCGCCGTCGGCGCTCAGGCTCAACAGTCTGTTGGAAAGCCTGATAGTCGCTTCCGCCGCCTGATCGGAGGCCACGTTCCCCGCTGCAAGCAAAAGGGGCTGGCCATTCGCCTCGAAGCTGCAGAAGAGTTCCCCTGTTAAGCCCGCGCCTTCGATGTCGTCAGCGGTCAAAGGCTGCAGCCCGAGCTCCATAACTGTGATTTCCAGCTCGCCGCCGATTTCGACCGCGCGACTTTCCTTGTCAACAATGCAAATCATGCTTACAGCGGCATCATCTGGTGTCACCCCGCTGACGATAGCTAGCCCGTAGCTTTCGCTGCCGAACGGATCGACAACCGCTGATCCTTCCGAAATTGAGCCTTTTGTGGCGGCCAAACACGCGCTCTCGACCTCTGTGGCGAAATCAGACCAGGCATCCTCGCTCGATCCAAAAGCAGGACTTACAAGTAGAAGGGAGGCGGCGAGAGGCTTTAACATTCAGTGCTCCTTGTATGGCAACAAGGGCTAAACGAGATACGGCAGCGGTCAGTTGCTGATGGCTAAGCGGTCTGCATCAAGTTGTCGCCAGGTCTGCGAAACGCAACTCCCGTACGTCGACAACAGGACAAGCAATCACTGCCGCCTGACTGCTTCAAGTTCCCGGTGTCGCCGCTGAAGCATTGCGCTGCAGTTTGAGTTGGCAGTTATGCCAACGGCAGACGATTATCACGATGTCTATATCCGGCCTTTGCAGGCAGCGACATCCAAAGCTGGGCAATTGATGACCACAACTTCTTCGGAGGCCTTCTGACATTGACGGACTTCTTCCGCACACAGAGCGGCTTGAAGTCATTACAACCGGGAGAACGGCCGCGTCATCGTCAAGCTGACGAACAAAGTCAGCCGCTAACTGCACCTGCTACAGCGGTTTGCGGCAGTGCCTCTGACCCATACCGGCTTGGACGGCCGCGACACGCTGACAAAGGTTGCCGCGGACTGGCACATGCATCTGGACATCCTTGTTGCCGCGGCCAGGGCAAACATGGCCTTTCGTTCTGGGCGACCTGGAACAGTCTGCAAGCCGACTGTGACTAGCGCCTGCCCCGCTGACGCACGTGGGGCCAGGCACGCCCGTGCTCAAACTCCAGCCGCCCGTTGCGACCCTAGCTGCGCGGCTGTCACGGCGATCGCGTATGCCACGCTGGTCTTGCGATGCCAACTTGTGCCTTAATCACCAGAACATTCAGCTGGCGTTGCGGCGTCAGCAGAAACTTCACGCCTGTGAACATGCGGGCATGGGCCGCGACCAGGGTCTTCATCGATGAATCAGGATGTTGAGAGCATTTGGAAGTCCGAGCAGTCCCAGGCGATCGTCCGGCTTTGCATTGCGGGCGCTGCGGCGGTCTATATCCTTGCAACGATCGGGCTAGGCTTGCTGACGTCCCAGACCGTCCTAGTCCTGCTGCCCTATATCGGTGTCTTCTTCATCGTCGCCGTTGCACTGCTTGTAGCAATCAATCGATGGCGTCGCGTGCACCACGGGCGCCGTGTCATCGCCATGCTGCTGGATTACGGCAGCATTACGCTGGTGCTGCTGTTGGGGAACGAGGTGATGCTGCCTATCGCGGCCACGCTGATCTGGATCACCGTCGGCTATGGCATGCGGTATGGCACGGGCTATCTGTTCGCCGGAACCGTCGCCTCGCTTACCGGCATCACAACGACAGCGGCTTTTTCCGATTTCTGGCGCGCGAACCCCTATCTGGTGGCAATGCTGGCGATCAGCGTTCTAATGGTGCCCGTCTATGCAAGCATCCTGCTGAAACGCACCCGTCTGGCCCATGAGGAGGCAATGGCGGCGAACCGCGCGAAATCGCAGGTTCTGGCCCAGGCAAGCCATGACCTGCGCCAGCCGATCCATGCCATTGGCCTTTTCACCAATTGCCTGCGCGCCGCCCCCCTGGGGCCGGACGAACAGGTGATGGTCGGCCGGATCGAGCGGTCTCTGGACAGCATCTCGCGCCTTTTCCGGTCCCTTCTGGACCTGTCCACCTTGGACAGCGGGCGTGTCATCCCCCGGCAGGAGGTCGTGTCTCTGCACGATCTGCTGAGCGACCTTGCCGCGCAGAACAGCCAGGCCGCGCGATGGGCGCAGGTGGACCTGCGGGTGGTCTCCTGCCGGCAGCACGTTTTCAGCGATCCCGCCCTGCTGAACACGATGGTGCAGAACCTCATCACGAACGCGGTGAAACATGCCCCCGGCGGTCCGGTGCTGATCGGCTGCCGGCGTAGGAACGGCAGGAT
Source organism: Paracoccus sp. SY (assembly GCF_002901215.1). Classification (NCBI taxonomy): domain Bacteria; kingdom Pseudomonadati; phylum Pseudomonadota; class Alphaproteobacteria; order Rhodobacterales; family Paracoccaceae; genus Paracoccus; species Paracoccus sp. SY. The sequence goes on from NZ_NWMQ01000028.1 coordinate 36,010, forward strand.
CGCCATCGAGGTTCACGATCGCGGTCCCGGCATCCCCGCCGATCATCTGGAACGCATCTTCGACGAATTCCACCGCGTCACCCGCGAAGGGTGCGATGTGTCCGGCGTAGGCCTTGGCCTTTCCATCGTCCGGCGGATGGCCGCGCTGCTGCAGCTTGTCGTCACAGCGCGATCGCGGCAGGGCCTGGGCTCGACCCTGAGCATCGACGGCTTGCAAATGGCACCGCGGGAACTGCTTGCGTCCGATCGCACGCGGCGCCACCCGACGCCGCTGGACGGCCTCAGGGTGCTGCTGATTGAAGACGATCCCGAGGTTCTGCACGCGACCTCGGCGCTGTTGCGAAAATGGGGATGCCAGGTCAGGGCCGAACGAACATCGCCCCAGGATGATTGCCCGACGGACCTGATCATCGCGGACTTCGACTTGGGCGAGGGCGACAACGGCTGTCAGGTGATCGCTAAGGTCCGCGCTGATCGGGCCGAACATGTTCCCGCGATCCTGATCACTGGCCACGACGCCATCTCGCCCCATCCGCTGCTTGGGGATGATACTCCGGTGCTGTCGAAGCCCTTGCGGCCGGCCGAACTGCGTGCGGCGGTTGCGGCACAGCGGCTGGCCCAGCTTGCCGCCCGCACAGGCGCGAAACCTGACCGGCCTGCCACGACGGGCTGATCAAAGCCCTTCCTCTCCGGCTAGGGCGGCCGCTCCGGCGCGCGAACTGACGCCAAGCGCCTTGAGCACGCCGGACACGTGGATGCTGACCGTGAAGGGCGAGATGTCAAGCTCGCGGGCGATTTCCTTGTTCGAGCGTCCTGTCCGGATCAGCTTCAGGATCTCTCTCTGTCTGGGAGTCAGCGCGTCCAATGGTCCGGGCACGCGGTTCAGGCCCGGCTCGGCGTGCAATGTGACAACCGTTTCGCCATTGCAGATCGCCTCGATGGCGTCACCGATGGCCTCGGGAGGAACGTCCTTGCCGATAAAACCGTCGGCCCCTGATGCCATGGCGTGATCGACCGTCCTGTCGTCGGTCAACATCGAGACGACGATAACCGTCGCCAGCCTGAACTCTGTACGCAACTCGCTGATCGACCGCTCGGGGTGGAACCCCGGAAAGATCAGATCCAAAACGAAGGCCGATGGCGGGGGGCCGGAGCGCGCCTGTTCCAGAAGTTCGCTCCACGTCCCGGCCTCGCATGCGGTGACATGGCCAAAGCGCTTCTGCACCAGCCGCCGAATGCCTTCGCGGAACAGCGGATGGTCGTCGGCGATGATGATCCTGTATTCGCTCATGCCGCCACGCCGTCGCCCTTTTGTTCTCTTTGGCCGATGATGATGCGCGAAAAGCTGCCGTCAACCCCGTCCGCCTAGTGCATCCTTGCTAGTGACCCCCTGCGTTCGGCCTCCCATTCTCATGGGAAGCAGACAGTCAGGCGTGGGGGGACGCTGGAATGCGGCCATGGGACCAGAGGGACACAGCGCGAAACTGTGCGGGCTGACTGATGGAACGCCCGCTGTTCCGTCCTGAATCCGTCGAAGCGCGCAGGCTGGCCTGGCTGGGACGGCCGATGGTGCTGAACGCGGTGCCGGTGTCCGCGTTTGCCGCCTTTTCGGTGCTGTTCACGGTCGGCCTTGCCGCCCTGCTGGTCTTGGGCGATTACAGCCGCAGGGTCCAGATCGCCGGCCAGCTGCTGCCCACCGACGGGCTGTCCCGACTGACTGCGCCACAAGCGGGCCGCATTGTCGATCTGCGCGTGCAGGAAGGCGACGAGGTGTCGCGCGACGACGTGCTGTATCTGATCGGCGTCGACAGCACGACGCAACTGGGCAACACCCAAGACAGCGTGTCCAGGCTTTTGCGCCGTCAGCATGACGAGTTGACCGGCAAGCTGCAGCGTCAGGCCCGGATCGACCGCCTCGAGAAGGCCCGGCTGGCCGACGACCGCATTGCCGCCCGTCGGGAGGCCGAGGCGCTGATCGCCGAGGTTGCCGCCATCGACGATTATCTGGCGCAACTGGACCGGACCGTCGAACAGCAGCAGGACCTGCTTTCCAGAGGACTGGCCCGCGCCAGCGATGTCGAAACCCGGCTGCAGTCGCGCAACGCCGAGCGGGCGCGACTGGCTGCGCTGAAGCGCGAGCGGTTGCAACTAGACGCGCAAATCGCTTCGCTCGGCCACGAGATCGACGGCTTCGATCTGGCTGCTGGCGAACGGCTGTCCGAAATCCGCCGCGCCATTCTGGACGTCGAACGCGAACTGTCGGAAACCGAGGCGCTGCGCGAGATCACGGTGCGCGCACCCCGTGATGGCGTCGTTACCGGTATCCTTGCGCAGCCGGGCCAGACGGTCGCCCCCGCCGATCCGCTGCTGACGGTGATGCCGTCGGACCGGCCTCTGGTCGCCAAGCTGCTTGTCACCAGCGATGCCATCGGGTTCCTGCGCACGGGTTCCCCGGTGCTGCTGCGCTATCAGGCGTTTCCCTATCAGAAGTTCGGACAGCATCCGGGCCGGGTGGCGGTGATCTCTCGGGCCGCGCTGAACCTGTCGGATCTTTCCAATATCCAGACCACACAGGGCAAGGCCGATGCCGCCGGTCCGCTTTACCTTGTCACGGTTGAGCCCGACGCGCAGGCCGTGTCCGCCTATGGCCGCGACGAGCCGCTTCAGCCCGGAATGCAGGTCGAGGCCCACGTGCTTGTCGACCGCAGGCCGCTTTACCAGTGGATTCTGGAGCCGGTCTTTAGCATGCGCGGGACGCTTGCCGCCGCGTCAGGGACCGGCACATGAGCGCCGATCTTCTCCGGCGGTTGTCGGGAGGCATGGCGACGCGCACGCCGGTCATCCTGCAGGCCGAGGCCGCCGAGTGCGGACCCGCATGCATGGCGATGATCGCGGGCCATTGGGGCCATGTGATCGACTTGGCTTCGCTGCGCCAGCGGAATCCGTCCTCAATCAAGGGGGCGACGCTGCGCGATCTCGTTGCGCTTGGTGCTTCGCTGAACCTAGCCGCACGGGCCTTGCGGATCGAGGTCGTGGACCTTAAGGCGCTGCGGCTGCCCGCCGTGCTGCATTGGGAACACAACCATTTCGTGGTCTTGGCGCGCGTGCATCGCCGCGGGGTGGTGATCCATGATCCTGCCATCGGGCGGCGCGCCATTCCCATGGCCGAGGTGTCTCAGAAATTCACCGGCGTCGCTTTGGAGGCCTGGCCCAGCAAAGGTTTCCGTCCGCGGACCGAGCGCCTGCGCATTCCCGTGCGCGACATGATCTGGCGGACAGCGGGCATCGGCCGAGCCGCCATGCAGATCTTGGCGATCTCGCTTGCGCTGGAGGTTGCCGTGATCGCCCTGCCCGTCGGGGTAGCGCTGATCCTGGATGAGGTTGTCGTCACCGCCGATGTCAGCCTGTTGACGGTGGTGATCCTCGCACTGGGATTGCTGCTGGCGCTTCAGGTTGCGGCGGGCCTTGCCCGGGCCTGGGCCACGATGATGGTCGGGACGGGCCTGACCCTGCAATGGAAGGTCAGCCTGTTCGACCAGATGATGCGCCTGCCGTTGTCGTTCTTCACCAAGCGCCATATCGGCGACGTGGTGTCGCGCTTCGGGTCCATCGATGCGGTGGAACGGACCCTGACGACCGGCGCCATCCAGTCGATCATCGACGGCGTGATGTCGGTCACGCTGGTCGCGATGATGTGGCTTTACGGCGGCTGGCTGATCTGGATCGCCCTTGCAAGCCTGGCCGTCTATGCCACGCTGCGCTTGGCCATCTATCGCCCCTACCGCACCATGGTCGAGGAATCGATCCTCCACGGTGCCCGGGAAACGACGCATTTTATGGAGTCGGTGCGCGGCATCTCCAGTGTCAAGGCGCTGAACCTGGAACCGCGCCGCCGCGGCATCTGGATCAATCACCTGGTCGATCGCGTCAACGCCGAACTGCGCGTCGAGAAGCTGGATGCGGTCTTTGCCGCGGCAGGCACCGGCGTGTTCGGCCTTGATCGGCTGCTGGTGCTGTTCTTCGGGGCGCGGGCCATCGTGACGGGGGATCTCAGCATCGGGATGCTGGTGGCCTTTCTGGCCTACAAGGATCAGTTCGCCACCCGGGTGAATGCGCTGATCGACAGCGGGATCATGTTCATGATGCTGTCCCTGCACGGAGAGCGGATCGCGGACATCGCCTTAGCCGAGACCGAAGAACCCCCGCTGGCATCCGCACCGGCGGCACACGCCCCGTCGGCGAGGCCCGCAGCGCTGGAACTGCGGAACGTGTCGTTTCGCTATGCGCCTGACGACCCCGACGTGCTGTCCGGCCTGTCGCTGCGGATCGCGGCAGGCGAATGCGTGGGCATCGCCGGGCCGTCCGGCACGGGCAAGTCCACCCTGTTGGCCATCCTCGCGGGACTGGCGCGGCCCAGTTCGGGTCAGGTGCTGGTGGACGGCGCGGATCTGGACCGGCTGGGCCGGGCGACCTATCGCGACCGGATCGGCTGCGTCTTGCAGGACGACCGCCTGTTCGCGGGGTCGATCCACGACAACATCGCTGCATTCGACCCCGAGGCCTGTCGGGAGGCGGTGATCGCAGCAGCCCGCATGGCGTCAATCCATGACGACATCCTGGCCCAGCCGATGAACTACGAAACGATGGTCGGCGATATGGGCAGCGCCCTGTCCGGCGGCCAGCGTCAACGGCTTTTCCTGGCGCGGGCGCTGTTCCGCAAGCCGGATATCCTGATCCTCGACGAGGCCACGAGCCACCTCGACGAGGAAAACGAACAGGCGATCAACGCCGCCGTTCGACGGCTCGACGTGACCCGCATCGTTGTTGCCCACCGTCCCTCTACCCTGGCTGCCACCGACCGGGTGGTGAACCTGGCCGAACTCCAGGGATGGGCGATGGACACGGCTGCGGAATGACCCTCCCGCCCCCCAAAAGGGCGGGCCACAGCAAGGAGAAGAAGACATGACGTTCACCAGGCGGATCACCCCGAACGACAACGGGGCGACACTGACCACGCTGCTGGAGGAGCATCTCGACCTCGTGTCGGGCGGCGCCAACCCCGGACCCGGCTGTTCCCACGATTCCAGAAGCTGCGGGCCGTCGCATAACAGCAACACCACCTGCCAGAAGCTGGAGTGATCATGGACCGGAAAACAACCTTGTCGCGGCTTCGGGACCGGATCGGTTCAAAGGCTGCACCCCAAGCCCTGACCCCGCTGCTTGACGAACATCTGGAACGGGTGTCGGGCGGTCGAAACTGCGGCTGCGGCCACAGTTCGAACACGAACCATGCCTCGCAAGGCAGCGGAGGCAATCACGTGTCCCAAACGCGACCGATGCAGCAGGCGCTTTAAAAACCGCCCTGCCGCTTGACGGACAGCCTTCGGGCGCCCCTCGCGTATCGCCTTCGGGCGGTGCGCAGTCCGCTAAACCTCCAGAGGACCGCCATGAACAGCCCTCGACAGCACCGCTCGATCGACATCGTCGCCAAAATCACCGAACGCTGCAATCTTGCCTGTACATACTGCTATTTCTTCTTCGGCGGCGACGACACCTGGCTTCGTCATTCGGCCGTGATGAAGCCCGACACCATCGAGGCACTGGCGCGCTTTCTTGCCCGGGGTGCACGAGAGCTCGAACTGGACGACATCTTCTTGGGCCTTCACGGCGGAGAGCCGCTGCTGATGAAGAAGACTGCCTTTGACGCGATGTGCTCGCGGCTGCGCCAGGGGCTGCCCGACCATACCCGCCTGTACCTGGGTGTTCAGACCAACGGCATGCTGATCGACGACGACTGGATCGACCTGTTCCAGAAGCACGGTGTCAGCGTCGGGATCAGCCTCGACGGCCCCGCCGCAATCAACGACAAGGCCCGCATCGACAAGAAGGGCAACGGCAGCCATGCGCGCGTGGTCAAGGGGTTGCGCATCGCCCAGCAGGCTGCACGGGACGGGCGGATCGCCGCGCCCGGTTGCCTTTGCGTGATCGACCCCGATCAGGAGCCAGAAACGATCTTTGACCACCTGATCGGCGAACTGGGATTCGCGTCGCTGGACTTCCTGCTTCCGCGGGAAGGCCACGACACCACGATGCCGATCGACGCCGCCAAATGGCGCAGCTTCATGCGCCGCCTGGTTGCGCATTGGACAGACCCGGCGACACCGGATATCCACATGCGAATTCTGTCCGAACCGTTGACTGGCATGATCGCCGACGAGGGGGTGGCGTGGCGCGACATGCGCCTTGGCAATCGCCACAACATCATCACCGTGACAAGCGACGGAGAATTAGGGCCGGACGACAACCTGAAGGGCCAGGATCTGCGGTTCCAGGAAACCGGCATGACCGTCGCAAACACCAGCCTGCGCGACTTCGTATCCTCTCCGTTGTGGCAGGACATCGTGCGCGGCGCCGACACCATCCCCGCCCGTTGCGCGAACTGCGACTGGCAGCGGATCTGCGGCGGCGGCGAGATCTTCAATCGCTATGGCCGGGCTAGCGGCTTCGATCGTGAAAGCGTGTTCTGCGACGCCCTGGACGAGGCTTACCTGGCCCTCGCCCAATATGCCGTGGATCATGGCATCCCCGCGTCCGAGATCGCAACGCGCCTTTCCGGGGCCCGCACCCAATGGGCACGGGATTTCATGGATCACGCGCCGGCAGCAATGACGAACGGCACACCGGGCTGACCGCCGCCTATGCTCTGCCGAACGCTGCGGGCTCGTCGCGCGGCCTGATGATCTGTTGCATCCGGTCGCAGCCCGCCCGTGCAGAAGGCCTCTGACACACGGAACGCTTGCAGGGTTCATCCTGCGAAGCCGCATAATGGCCAAGCGGCATGAAGCAGACCGACACCCGCGAACTGCATGTGAGCAGCTCCGCTTTCCTCCTGGCGCCTAACCGTCAAACGCATTGCCAGGACATTTTCAAAGGTGGCTCATCGAATACCCAAGATTGTGGCCGCGACGGAGGGCAGTCCGTGGCCCATCCCACTGCCCTTGGGCGAGCAACGTTTTCGCCATGCCAGCCGCCTCTCTTTCTCGCCACCCGAACCCTAGACACTCCGGTCCTGCCCTCTCCGCGACACCACTCTCAGTGAGCCGCCTCATGAGGCGGCACGATGACCATGCCGACATCGGCCGCGACAGCCAGGATGTGCGCCACGTCCGGCGGTCCGGCCAAGGGCTTTGGAGCGGC
>NZ_NWMQ01000029.1:0-41557 GCF_002901215.1 Paracoccus sp. SY
GTGCGCGCCTTCTACTCGCCAAACGAACGTCGAAAGCTGCGGCTCTGAACGCATGGCCGGTCAGGGCTGCGATGGCGGATGTCTCCGCCCTGCCCGGCCATGCTTGCCCACCCTCGGTGAGACACTCCTACTTTGCGCAGCCGAGGACATTTCAACTTGGTTGCAACAGGAGGCTACCTACGGGGCATGACCCGCGCTTTCCAGCAAGGCCAGCTCAACTTGATGGGAAGCTTGATCGGCCTGAGCGAGCGGCGACGCACGGAGCAAGTGCTGTGATTACCCCTCTTGCGTTGCTACTGATCATGATCCTTGCCGCCCACGCTAAAGCGCGGACGTTAGTCTGCGTTCCCCCTGAGGACCATGAACCTACACCACAGCGTTGGTGGCCTTGGGGCATGGTTGATGAAGACAGCCTCTTACTGCCGCAGACGCGAAGAGCCCTGCCTGCTTTTGGTCCCAATTGCCTTGCGCGGCAACTGTAGTCCTAGATCACGAACACCGGCGCGAACCCGCCCCCTGGCGTCCTGAAGTTCGTGGTCTGACCCTGATAAAGGCGCGCGGCCACCAGAAGCACTTGGCCATCATAGGTATACAGTCGCACGTCCATCTTGCGCGTCTGTTGAATCTCGTCGATCTTGATCATGCGCTCGCTGGGGCGGACCAGCGTCTGGGCAACGTATTCGCCCCCTGCGATCTCCGCCCAGACTCCTTTCGTCAGCTTGTCGCCCCGATATACCGCCTTGCCGCCATGTCCGCCGGTTGGCTTGAAGAACAGGTCCTTGCGAGATTTCCAAAGTGCATCAGCATTGTCGGGATCCACCAGGACGGTGCGTGGAACGGCTGCAAGCCCGGCCCGAATTCCCGGGTCGACTCCCCATGCATCAATTGTCGAGGAGTTCGAAAGAAGCGAAAGGTTGCGCTTGTCGGCAAGGAGCGCGTGGTTGTGCGGGTTCGGCGTTACGACAACCGCGCCATCACGGTAGGCTTCCTGCAATGCCTTGTGCTCAGGCTGATCCAGGGCGAAATCGGTGACCCGGTTGTAAACGAGATCGATTGTCTTACCATCGACGCTGAGCCGACCATCCTCATAGCGAAGATGGCCGGCGTCGGCGATGACCGCGTCGATGCCTCGTCCCACTAAAACTTGCCGCGCGAGGAGGAACTCAGGGTAGAGATACTGTTCCGGTGGACTGTCATCGACGATGGCGATGCGTTGTGGCGCGCCCGTTCCCCGCTGCCGAATCCATTCGTTCTGGAACATGCCAAAGGCCGCATCCTCGAAGCTTTGTGACGTGGCGGGGAAATCCATTTCGGCGCAGCATGCGCGCTGCGCCCTTGCAAGGAAGGCATTGAGAAAAGCTCCGCCGGCGTTGGTATTGATCTCGATCAACCGGGGACCGTCTTCGCCAAGATGAAAGTCGTAGCCCATCAGCACCCCAAGCGGGCCGTGATCTACCCGAGCGATTTCCGGCGCCCAGGAGAGGACTGCGGCTTTATATGCCGCGAGTTGTGCGGTGGTCTCGACAGCCACTGCGATCTCGCGCATCTCGTCCACGGTGGCGGCTGAAAGAAACACCGGCACGTGCGAGAACAGGTGCGCCTTGGGGCGGATAAACGTCTCGAAAAACGCCGGGTCTCCAGCCTCTTGGTCCAGGGCTTCGCGCAGCGTTGGAGTGTCCAATGTAATGCAGAAGCAGTTCCTGTTGAGTCGGTCCGTGATGTCATGAACTCGATCGGGGGATCTGGAGCCAGGACCGTTCATCAATGGACTGCCCGAAGCAGCGCCAAGATCGGGCGTGCTTCACACGCCAGGTAAACAATTGACGATCCCACCAACATTGGTCCCAAAGGCTTCTTCAATCATGCCGATCCCAGTATCCCACTTCTATTTGGTAGCTTCAACGGAGAACACCAAGGTTTCCGCGCAGTATGGGTGTCTGGCCCCTTTCGAGTGGTGAGTTAAGCCATTGACCCGGTCGCCGGCCATCCCCCCTGACGTTACTGGCGCTGAGCCTCTATTCAGGTGGTGAGCTGTTCGGTCTCACGCTCCTGCGCCGCGAAGATCTCTTCGACGAGGGCGCGTTTCTCTTCGTCGTCCCCATGCTCGAGTTCGGCCTTGGCCATGCTGACTGCACCCTGGTGATGGAGGATCATGCCACAAGCTAAGGCAAGGTCAGGATCCTCGTTCATCATGAACCCGTGCGGCGCCCTCATGCCTCCATCATCATTGCCCGATGGTCGCCCATGTTGCCTATGCTGCTCATGTCGGCAGCTTCGGCGGACATTCAGGAGCCGTGCCACTTGCCCGCGGCACCTCCCTGCGTCTGGGCATGGACGGTGCGAGCGGATGCCAGCGGCGCGATCACAGCTAGAACGGCGGTGATCTTCGTTTGCATTTTTCCCTTGTGGGCTTCAGCGGAAGCGGCCTGGACGGTCGTGGAGCGAGCCTTATGGAGTGGAAACTGCAACGCTCATGCCAGTTCGGTCTGCGGATCATATGATCAGAACGTGCCCCAAACCGACACGGCCGCCTCAGCGTGCTTGCGATACGTTCTCCTGGTAGGTGCGTTCGTGCTCCGGCCACGTATTTTGGATATAGGCGAGCATGGCGCGGATCTCGGCATCGCCGAAGACATCGGCAAACCCTGGCAGGTCGCTCTTGTAGCCGTTCCCCACGATCGCGGCGGTGCCTTCCTCCACGATCCGCAACAGGGTGTTGTCGGGATGGTGCCACGTGTGGCCGCTTGCATCGTGCGGTGGTGCAGGGAGACGCCCGGACCGAAGGGGTGTCTTCCAGACCGGTTGCCCCTCGAACTGTACACCGTGGCAGGCCGCACACTGTTCAGCGTAGAGTTGCCGGCCCTCTTCGATGACATCTAGAGACGCCGCGACGGTGTACGCAGGTCTGAAACTGTGTCACCCAGCGAAAACCTCCAAGATTGCAGCCCCAGTGAGCGATGCGATCAGGACGCGATTACGAAAGTTTGGTCCCAAGAATTGTATCTCCGCAGACAACGAAACGTCGGTCGGCTTCACGCTGGATTCGGGGTCTACCTGAAGCGAGTTGCCGGTGGCACTGGACATTTTCGAAAGCAGCATCTATACTTACGGTATGTTTGCCCGGCTCGTCACCATGCTTGCCATGTTCGCGATCGTCGTCATGACGACGGTGACTTCCGCGCAAGCTGCTGGTTTGGACGCCGAGCCCCATCATGCTGTTAGTGTCAGTGAGTTGATGCAGACGGCGGACACCCAGCTTTCCTGTGAGCAAGAACAACCCTGCGCACCAGACCATGCTGGAGCATGTGAAATCCTTTGCGCGGGTCTGTCGGTCTTCGTGCCGTCGCCCAGCGGGAACGCCATACGCGGCTACGGGTTTGCCAGCCAGGACCTGCCTTCCACGACGATCCCTGCCAGCCTGGCGCCTGGTACGAACGAACGCCCTCCAGAACTCCGTCTCGTCTGATTGCATCGCGGCCAAGGCCGGCCGCGTTCCATTGCCTTTGACGAGCGGGACAGGAATGTCCCGAGGAGACACCAATGAACCCCCTTTCACGACGCGGCTTTCTTGCCGCAAGTGCGGCGGCATTCGCCACCGCTCATCTTCCTCGCGCCGTCATGGCGCAGGTGGCAGCGCCTCTTGCCTTGTCTGCCGCAACCCGCACGCTCGACATCGACGGACGCGCGGCCACTGTCCTCGGCCTTTCCGGGCCGCGCGGCCAGGGTCTGGTTCTCGACCCCGGACAGAGGTTCCGGGTCGACCTGACCAACGATCTCGACGTGGGTACCATCATCCATTGGCACGGCCAGATCCCGCCCAACGCACAGGACGGCGTGCCGGATATGCCGTTGCCCCTTCTTGCGCCGGGCGAGACCCGTTCCTACGATTTCGAGGCGCTGCCAGGCACATTCTGGATGCACAGCCATGTGCCGATCCAGGAGATGCAGCTTCTTGCCGCGCCGCTGATCGTTCGGTCGCCGGACGACCTGATCGGCGACCGGCAGGAGGTCGTGCTGTTCCTGCACGATTTTTCGTTCAAGCACCCCGAGGAGGTTCTGGCCGAGATCAGTGACGGCCATGGCGGCGGGCACGGCGCAGCACCTAGCATGCCCATGGCAGACAGGAGCGCGATGCCGGGCATGGACCACGGAGCCTCGGGAGGCATGCCGATGGGGAACATGGCGATGGGCGGCATGGCCATGGACCTCAACGACTATGATTGGGACGCCTATCTCGCCAATGACCGCACCCTGTCCGACCCCGAGGTGGTGCAGGTCGAGCGCGGCGGCCGTATCCGACTGCGGGTCATCAATGCCGCCGCAGCCACCGTATTCTGGATCGAGACCGGAACACCAAAGAGCCGGCTCGTCGCGGTAGACGGACATGCCGTTCAGCCCATCTCGGGCAGCCGGTTCGGGCTGGCCATGGGCCAACGCCTGGATCTGGAAATCGATCTGCCGAACAAGGGCGGCGCCTGGCCGATTCTCGCCTTGCGCGAAGGCGCACGAGAGCGCACCGGCCTTGTCCTCGCCACGCAAGGGGCAGAAGTGCGGCGCATGCCCGGATTGGCAGACACCGACGCACCTGCCTTCGACGCCGACCTTGCCCAGGAATCACGCCTGGTCGCCCTCGACGCCTTGCCGGAACGGCCCGTCGATCGCAGCCAGGTGGTCATGCTCGGGGGCTCAATGCAGCCCTACGTGTGGACGATCGACGGCGCCGTCTGGGGCCAGCACCGGCCGGTCGCCGGGCGAAGCGGCGAACGGGTCGTTCTGTCGTTCCACAACATGTCGATGATGGGCCACCCGATGCATCTGCACGGGCATGTGTTCCAGATCGTTGGGCTGAATGGACGTGCGGTCTCAGGTCCGCGGCGGGATACGGTTTACGTGCCTCCGATGTCGATGGTCGATATCGCGCTCGACGCCGGCGAGGCTGCGCGCTGGATGCTTCATTGCCACCACATGCCGCATCTTGCGACGGGAATGATGACCGAATTCGTGGTCGGCGCATAGGTCAGGCGACGGCAGAGGACGCCGGATCCTCGGCGTCCTGACATGGGCAAGAAGGAGGCACAAGCATGCTGATGTCGCAAGGCGCCTATGCATCAACGCGAAGCCGCTCGAACGCGATGCAAGGATATGGCAGCCACTCCGGCTGCCGAAATACGGACCCAAAAGGGGAAAGCCGCGATGGATAATCATGGCAAACATGAGCCGCAGCCGAGCGGCAGCTTCTGGAGAAGCCGAACCGGCTTCACCCTCGTCGCATTCCTCGCAGTGGCGGCGTTTTTGCTCGCGTACGAGCATCGGATCCACCTGTTCGCCGGCAATGCGAGCCTCGTTCTGCTGCTCGTCGGTTGTTTTGTGATGCATCTGTTCATGCATCGCGGCGGTCACGGTCATGGCGGCGGGTCAGGCCGCGGAGACGAGAAATGACCGAAACAGGTTCTGCCTACGGCCTGTGGGTACTCGTCATCGTCAACTCGGCGATCTTCGTCCTGTTCGCGTTCAGCTTCTTCAAGCCGCAGACCGCGCGCGACTGGCGCTCGTTCGGCGCGTTCAGCGCGTTCATTGTCGCGCTCTTCACGGAGATGTACGGCTTTCCGCTGACGCTCTATCTGCTCTCCGGTTGGCTTCAGACCCGCTATCCCGGCGTCGACTGGCTGTCGCATGACGCCGGACACCTGCTCGAGATGCTGTTCGGCTGGAAGGCCAACCCGCACTTCGGACCCTTCCACCTTATGAGTTTCGTGTTGATCGGGGCGGGCTTCATGCTGATCGGGGCAGCGTGGCGCGTCCTCTACACGGCGCAGCGGTCCGGCACGCTCGCCACCGGCGGCCCCTATGGGCACATCCGGCATCCGCAATACGCGGGCTTCGTCCTCGTCCTGCTCGGCTTCCTGCTGCAATGGCCGACGCTGCTGACCCTCGCCATGTTCCCGGTCCTGGTCGCGATGTACGTGCGCCTGGCCCGCAGTGAGGAACAGCAGGCAGAGGTGGAGTTCGGCGCCGCCTGGCGGCGTTACGCCGCGACGGTGCCGGCGTTTGTGCCGCGTCGGCGCCGGATGGAGCGGACATGAGGGGCCACGCCGATCTCCTGCCGCCGGCCCCTCACGCGAGCGAGCGTGTCGATTTTGCATTCGGCGCCGGCCTTCCCGGCTTCGGGCTCGGAGAGATCGCGACTGCTATCGTTCCGTCCAACGGCATCCTCTTACAGCAAACCACCGTCCGGCCGCGGAACATTCGGGCCTTTCGCCCCACGCCGTCCCCAGAGCCTGTCCGCGAAGCCGGGCGCGGCGAACCAACAGAGCAAAGGAGTAAAGATCATGACCCAGCAAGCGAGAACGCGCGTCGCTGTCAACGGCTACGGAGTGATTGGCAAACGGGTCGCTGACGCAATTGCCCTCCAAGACGATATGGAGCTGGCCGGCATCGCCGATATCGCATCCGACTGGCGCATTCGAGTGGCAGGGGCCAAGGGCTACGCCATCTTCGCCGCCACGGAAGAACGGCTTGATCCGATGCGAAAGGCGGGGCTCGACCTCGCGGGCGCTCTTGGCGATCTGCTGGAAACCGCAGACGTGGTCGTCGACTGCACGCCGAAAAACGTGGCCGCAAGGAATGTTGCAGTCTACCGGCAGAAGAACGCCAAGTTCATCCTCCAGGGCGGCGAGAAGCACGAGGTCACCGGCCATTCCTTCGTCGCTGACGCGAACTATGAGAGCGCGATCGGCCGCGACTGTACCCGCGTCGTCTCGTGCAACACGACATCGACGGTCCGAACGCTGACGGCGCTCAAGCGCGCCGGGCTGCTCCGGAAGGCCCGCGGGACTTTGCTGCGGCGGGCCACCGACCCGTGGGAGAGCCATCTCGGCGGCATCATGAACACGCTGGTGCCCGAACCCGAAATCCCGAGCCATCAAGGACCTGACGCGCAAAGCGTCGACCCCGAGCTGGACGTCCTGACGATGGCGGTGAAGGTGCCGCAAACGCTGGCGCATCTGCACTACTGGACCGTGCAGCTGACCCGCGCCGCGAGCAAGGACGAGGTGCTCAACTCGTTCCGCGCCTCCTCGCGGATCGCGCTCGTCGAGATCGGCGACGGCCTTTCGGCGATCAACGCCGTCAAGGAGATGATGGCCGACCTCGGGCGCCCCCACGACAACCTCTACGAGGTGGCGCTCTGGGCTGACATGCTGAGGGTCGAAGGCGACGAGCTCTTCTACGCCTACATGGTCGACAACCAGGCGATCGTAATCCCCGAAACGATCGACGCCATCCGCGCCCTGACCGGGCAGGAGCGCCACGCCGAGCGCTCGGTCGCTGCCACGGACCGCTCGCTCGGCATCGGCGCGATAGCCGATGCACTGGGGCGAGGCTGATCGATGTCGGCCCTCGCCCCGTTCCTGTCGCGGACGCGCATCGCGTACTTCACGATGAGATGGCCTCAACCGGATAGCACCTGTTTCAGGGCCTGGGATCGCTCGCGGCAACACGGCCCGGCCAGTCGCCGCACCGCCAGCATCACACTGATACGCAAGAGCAACGTCATCTCGCGGCTCTGCCGCACAAGTAAGGACAGGAGCAACTGATGAGCTCTCCACACTCCCACCACCATGGCCATCAGAACCATCAGGCGCATGCGAGCGCGCCTCGCGATGGTGAAGGCCAACGCGGCGACTCGCAGATTATTGCCGCCACCGGCTCCAGCCATTCCGAGCATGCCGGGCACGGCGGTCACGACCACGGCGCGATGGTGGCGAACTACCGGCGCCGCTTCTGGCTGGTTCTGGCGCTGACGCCGCCGATCCTGTTGCTTTCGCCGATGATCCAGCATTGGCTTGGCATCGCAGAGACTCTGGCGTTCCCTGGCGACCGCTACGTCATCTTCGTGCTCTCAACCATTGCGTATCTTTATGGCGGATGGCCGTTTCTGACGGGCTTTACCTCCGAGCTGCGCAAACGCCAGCCCGGCATGATGACCCTGATCTCGATTGCGATCTCGGCTGCCTATTTCTTTTCGGTCACCGTCACGTTCGGCTTTCCGGGCCAAGAACTTTACTGGGAACTGGTGACTCTCATCGCGATTATGCTGCTCGGTCACTGGATCGAGATGCGTTCGGTCATGGGAGCATCCCGCGCGCTCGAGGAACTGGTGCGGCTCCTTCCGGATTCAGCCACGCGGATCAAGGCTGACGGATCGTCGGAGGAGGTGCCAATCTCAACCCTTCAGCCCGGTGACAAGGTCATCGTACGGCCCGGTGCAAAGGTTCCAGTGGACGGCCAGATCATCGAGGGTTCGTCCGGTTTCAACGAGGCCATGCTCACGGGCGAATCGCGGCCCGTGACCAAGGGGGTCGGTGCCGCCGCCATCGGCGGTGCGATAAACGGGGCCAGCGCCGTTACCATCAATGTAACGGCGACAGGCGGCGCCACCTATCTGTCGCAGGTCATCGAACTGGTAAAAAAGGCGCAGGCGACGCGATCGCGGACACAGGATGTCGCCAACCGTGCGGCCGCCTGGCTGACCTACATAGCACTCATTGTGGGATTCGGCACGCTGTTCGTCTGGTGGCTTTTCCTCGACGCGCCCCTCGAATTTGCCATCGAACGCATGGTGACGGTCATGGTCGTTGCCTGCCCTCACGCCCTCGGCCTTGCTGTCCCGTTGGTGGTCGCGGTCAGCACGTCGCTGTCGGCCGGCAACGGGCTGCTGATCCGCGACCGCGCAGCCTTTGAGCGGGCGCGCAATCTCAGCGCGGTCGTGTTCGACAAGACCGGCACATTAACTGAGGGTCGTTTCGGTGTCAGCGACATCGTATTGCTCGCCGATGGCGATGAAAACGAGGAACTCAGCTTTGCCGCAGCCGCCGAGAGCCAGTCCGAGCACCCCATCGCTCACGGCATCGTGGCCGAGGCGAAGGAACGAAGCCTGGTCATTCCCAAGGCAACTGACGTTAGCAACATCACCGGCGAAGGCATCGTGGCCAAGGTGGACGGCCAAGATGTGCGTATCGTCAGCCCTGGGCACCTGGCACGGCAGGGCAACGCCATTGCCCATAACAGCCTCAAGCATCTGGAAGGACAGGGCAAGACTGTTGTCGTGCTCGTCCGCGACGGTACGCCGCGGGCACTCTTTGCGCTGGCTGATATCGTTCGCCCGGAATCGAAGGATGCCATTGCCGAACTCAAATCCCTCGGGATCAGCTCGATCATGCTCACCGGCGACGCCGAGGGCGTCGCAAAAACGGTCTCCGAGGAACTCGGAATCACCGAATACTTCGCCGAAGTGCTGCCGGATCAGAAATCCCAAAAGATCGAGGAGCTCCAAGCGCGAGGGCTCTCCGTTGCCATGGTCGGCGACGGGGTGAATGATGCGCCTGCGCTCGTGGTGGCCGATCTCGGGATCGCCATCGGCGCGGGCACCGATGTTGCCGTCGAATCTGCCGATGTGGTTCTGGTGCGCAGCGACCCACGCGACGTGGGCGCTATCCTCGGTCTGTCCCGGGCCACCTATCGCAAAATGATTCAGAACCTCGCTTGGGCGACCGGCTACAATGCGATCGCCATCCCGATGGCGGCCGGCATTACCTTCGGGACCGGCTTCATGATGACCCCTGCTGTTGCGGCCGTATTCATGTCGGCCAGCACCATCATCGTCGCCATCAACGCTCAGTTCCTGCGCTCTTACAGGAGGCACACATGACGACAAGAAGCGCATACCTGGAAGCTCCCGCCATGCGAGTGATCCTTCCGTTGCCGGGTAACGAAACCTTCGCGCGCCGTCTCGCTGACGAAGGAGGATGGGAACTGGGCGCGCTGGAAACGCGGCGTTTTCCTGACGGCGAGACTTACGTCCGCATCCTTTCTGAGGTGAAGGACAAGGTAGTCGACCTGGTTTGCACACTGGCGCGTCCCGACGACGGATTTCTGCGGTTGATCTTCGCGGCCGATGCAGCGCGAGATCTGGGCGCCCGTCAGGTCAACCTGATCGCCCCCTACCTTTCCTACATGCGGCAGGATCGTCGCTTTCAGCCGGGAGAGGCGGTGACATCCAGGAGCTTCGCGCGGCTTGTCTCGGCGAGCTTCGACCGGTTGGTGACTGTAGATCCGCATCTCCATCGCTATGCGGCGTTGTCGCCTCTCTACACGATCCCCACAGATACACTGCATGCTGCGCCGCTGCTGGCGGACTGGATCGCCGCCGAAGTCGACAAACCCCTGATCATCGGCCCTGACAAGGAAAGCGAACAATGGGTCTCGGCGATCGCGGCACGCATCGGTGCGCCGCACGCTGTGCTGCGCAAGGTGCGCCACGGCGACCGCAATGTTGAGGTTGAGCTATCGGACCTTTCCGAATGGCGCGGCCTGCAGCCGGTGCTTGCCGACGATATAGCGTCGTCAGGCCGTACACTGATTGAGGCCGCCCGCATGCTTCCGCTGCAAGGCTTTGTCCGGCCCATGGTTGCTGTGGTGCATGGAATATTCGCGGACGATTCCTTTCAACGCCTCACAACCCTTTGTGACCGCATCGTCTCGACAGACTCCGTACCCCACGAAAGCAATGCCGTCGGGCTCGCCTCCCTGGTCGCCAGGGCGATTGCGTCTGCGTCCGGCGATGAGGCCGATCTCATTCGGCATCGACGACCGCCGGAACCGCCAGACGATGTGGAATAGGCGGACTTCTTTCCCGGCAGCGATCCACGCCCGTGGACGGCCGGACGGTGAAGCGCCCCCCTCGCAGGAGCAGTACAATGGAACAGCACAACGTTACGGCCAAAGCGGGATCCCGGCTCAAGCGGGCGGAACTGGCATCGTCCTTCGGGGCCGGCCTGCTTGGGGGTGGTCTGGGAGTTCTGGCGGCGCCGTACGCGGCCGACCTTGCCGTGCCCGTGCTTTTCGCAGGAGTCCTGATGCATGGCTGGGGCATGTACGACAAGCATGCCATCCAGCGGGATCTCGGCCGACTGGAGGCACCATGGATGAAGGTGCTTTACTGGCTGTGCTGGGCCATGCTGGTGGGATTGAGCATCCTGCTCGCCGACAGGGTGTTTTTCTAGGCAGCGGGGTTCCCAATCCCCGTCCCCGCCGGGTTTCCGCCGTACGGGAACCCGGCACATTCGATCTCCAGGGAAGGTCCTTTCAATGAACCGTGAGCTATCAACTGATTATGTTGCCTGGGCAGAGGGTTACGGTGTGATCAGGCACGCGCCGGAGACTAGGGAACGTGCTCAGCAACTCGGGTACCTGCTCGTTGAATGCGGGCAGATACCCGACGTCGATGCGTTCTACAGGCTGCTCGCGGCTGCCGACCGCCTGTCCTCCGCCGCAATGTGGACTGTTGCCCACATGACCTATGCCCAACGTGTCGACCTTTCCGGCGCACCGCTGCCTGCCGACGCGTTCAAGAAGACGCCCGAGGGCCACACCGGCGGATCCCTGAACATGGTGCCGGCCTTCGTGGGCTATCTCGCCGCCAACGCGATCAGCGCGAAAACCCGTTCATGGATGATGGGACAAGGCCATTCTGTCGCCGCGATCGAGGCGGTCAACGCGTTGACGGGGGATGTTTCTCCTGCGCAGAGGGGCCGCTATGATCGGAGCGAGAGGGGTCTCTCGCAGCTTGCCGCCGATTTCTACTCCTATGCCATCGACGCCCACGGCGCTGCGGCAGTCCCGCTCGGCAGTCATGCCGGTCCGAACACCGCCGGTGCCATCTCGGAGGGTGGCTATCTCGGCTTCGCCGAAGTTCAGTACGTCCATGCGCCGCTGCCCGGCGAAAGCCTCGTCGCCTTCCTGAGCGACGGGGCCTTCGAAGAGCAGCGCGGCTCGGACTGGACGCCCCGGTGGTGGCGCGCTGAAGATTCTGGCCTCCCAATTCCAGTCATGATCCTCAACGGCCGGCGCATAGAGGAACGTGCCCAGATTGCGCAGCAGGGCGGTGCGGACTGGCTCACCGACCACCTGAAGCTCAACGGCTTCGATCCCTTCATCATCGATGGCCGTGATCCTACGGCCTTCGCCTGTGCGATCATTGAGGCTGAAAGGCGACTTGAACGTTTCGCGTCCGATCCTGCCCGCACCTACCCGGCGCCTATTCCCTATGTCATTGCCGAGACGGTCAAGGGCTTCGGCTTTCCAGGCGCCGACACCAACGCGGCGCACAACCTACCTCTCGGCGGCAATCCCGCACAGGACCAGCTGGCGAGAGACGCCTTCAACGAGGCGGCGCGAGCGCTGTTCGTTCCCGCCGGGGAAATCGAAAGCGCTGCCGCGGAAATCACCGTCTATCGCAAGCAGGGACGAGAGCCGGAAAGCCGGCATGCGCTCGCATTGCGCAGCCCGGCCGCACCGAACCTGCCCGAGCCGGACTGGATGGTCTCAGGCGATCCGCCCGATTGCGCCATGCATGCGCTCGACCGCTGGTTTGTCCGCGTCGTGAACGCCAACCCTGGACTCCGCCCGCGTGTGGGCAATCCCGACGAGCTGCGCTCCAACCACATGGGAGCAACACTCGACCGGTTGCGCCACCGGGTGAATACCACTGAGCCCGGCGTTGCCGATGCCATCGACGGTGCGGTCATCACTGCACTCAATGAGGAAGCGGTTGCGGGCGCGGCGCTGGCCAACAAGGATGGGATCAATCTGATCGTCAGCTACGAAGCCTTCGCCATGAAGATGCTTGGTGGTATGCGGCAGGAGATCGTCTTTTCCCGGCGGCAGCGCGAAGCCGGCCAGAAGCCGGGCTGGATTTCGGTGCCGCTGGTCGTCACCTCCCATACCTGGGAGAACGCGAAGAACGAACAGTCACACCAGGACCCGACCATTGGCGAGGCGCTGCTGGGCGAGATGTCCGACACCTCGCGGGTGCTTTTCCCGGTGGATGCGAACAGCGCCATGGCTGCGCTCCGATCCATCTACGCGGGCCGCGGTCAGGTGGGGTGCCTGATCGTCTCCAAGCGCGACATGCCGCACCGCTTCGATGCTGAGGCCGCCACCCGTTTCGTCACTGATGGTGCTGCCCATGTGCAGGACGAGACGGAAGGAGCCGAGCTGCAAATCGTGGCGATCGGCGCCTATCAGCTCGAGGAGGCCCTGAAGGCGGCCCATCGGCTCAGGGGCCATGGTCGCCACGTGCTCGTGACGGCGATCTCTGAACCAGGCCGCTTCCGCACGCCCCGTGATCCCATTGAGGCCGCTTTCACAGCGAGCGACGAGAACCTGGCTGCCCTGTTTCCACCGGGCATTCCGCGCCTGATCGTTTCCCATACGCGGCCAGAACCCATGCTCGGCTTGCTCCGGCGACTGGATTCCGGCCCGCGGACGACGGCTGCGCGCGGCTACATCAGCCGGGGCGGCACACTGGACGTGCCAGGGATGCTATTCGCCAATCGCTGCACCTGGGCGCATCTGATCGACGCCGCTGTTCCACTCACCGGCTGGAGCAGGGATGACCTCCTTGCTCCGGATGAACAGGACGCCGTGGAAGGCCGCGGGGATCCCGCTAACATCACCGCATTCAACATCTGAGGTCATCATGCTGACGCTAACCTCTCTCGGCGGCGCAAGTACCGTCACTGGCTCCAAACACCTCCTCACCAACGGCGACAAGCGCATCCTGATTGATTGCGGCCTCTTCCAGGGGCTCAAGAACCTGCGCGAGTTGAACTGGACGCCGCTGTCAGTGCCGCCGTCCAGCATCGATGCCGTGGTGCTCACCCATGCCCACCTCGACCATTCGGGCTATCTCCCGCGACTGGTGCGCGATGGATTCAAGGGTCGGATCTATGCCACCGCGGCGACGCGTGACGTGGCCGAGTTGATCCTCAAGGATAGCGGATTTCTCAACGAGAAGGATGCCGAATACGCCAATCGCAAGGGCTTCTCCAAGCACAAGCCGGCGCTACCGCTTTACGGTGTGGGAGATGTGGAACGGGCGATGGAACTTTTTACAGTTGTTCCATTCGACCAGCCATTTCAGCTTCCCGTTGGCGCGATCCTGACGTTCCGCCGTGCCGGCCACATTCTCGGTGCGGCCAGCGCCGATATCGAATGGGGCGGCCGACGCATCGCGTTCTCGGGCGATCTCGGGCGGTATGGCGATCCAGTACTGCCCGATCCGGCTCCCGTAGCCGACGCTGACTACATTGTCGTCGAATCAACCTACGGCAACCGCATTCACGATCCCGCCGACACAACCGAAGTGCTGGGCGAGGTTATCGAGCGAACTGCCGGCCGCGGGGGCACTGTAGTCATCCCCGCCTTCGCAGTGGGTCGTGCGCAATCTATCCTTTATCATCTCTGGAAGCTTCGCGCGGCAGGCAGGCTCCAGGCGGTGCCGATCTATCTCGATAGTCCGATGGCAATCAACGCCACGGACCTGCTTCACGCACACAGCGAGGATCATCGCTTGACTCATGATGAATGCACGGCGATCTGTGCAGTCGCCACTTATACCCGTGACGTCGAAGCCTCAAAGGCGATCACTGCCAACGTCTGGCCCAAAGTCGTGATCTCTGCCAGCGGCATGGCGACTGGTGGCCGCGTGCTTCATCACCTTAAATCCTTCGCGGGCGATCCGAAAAACACGATCCTGTTTTCCGGATTCCAGTCTGCCGGAACCCGGGGCCGCGCAATGGTTCAGGGCGCGCAGGAGATCAAGATCCACGGTCATTGGATACCGGTCAGGGCGGAGGTCAAAAATCTGTCGGTGCTCTCGGCCCATGCCGACAGCAACGAGTTGATGCGCTGGCTTCTGGAGTTTCGGCGCGAGCCGTCACGCGTCTTCATCGTTCACGGTGAGGACACGGCATCCGAGGCACTGAGGATCCGGATCGACCGCGAACTCGGCTGGAATGCCACTGTGTCCCGCCAGGATCAGGTGTTCGATCTATGACCACGCTCCACTCTTCTCCCGGACCAGAGCAGGCAACGCTTCGTGTTCGGCGTCTGCGATTGCACACCCAACACCAGCCGGTTGTCGTCATGCGGACCGACTGTCATGTTTGCCGCGCAGAAGGGCTTTCTGCGCGCTCGCAGGTCCTCGTTTCCGGCGGTGGCCGGGAACTGCAGGCAACGCTCTTCCAGGTGGAGGGCGATGGGCAACTGGCCCTCGATGAAGTCGGGCTTTCCGAAACGGCCTGGGAGATGCTGGGGATCGCCGAGGGCGCAGAGGCCCGAGTCACGCATGCACCCGCGCTCGAGTCGCTGGCAAGCGTTCGTCGACGCATCTATGGCAACCGGCTCGACGCGGCTGCCTTCACGGGGATCGTGCAGGACGTGGTCGCCGGCCGTTACACGGATGTTCAACTGGCTGCGTTCCTGACGGCGAGTGCGGCTTTGCCGCTCGACGAGAACGAGACCGCCTACCTAACCGGGGCAATGATTGGGGTCGGCGATCGCTTGCAATGGGATGCCCCTGTTGTCGTCGACAAACATTGTGTAGGCGGCCTGCCGGGGAACCGGACTACTCCCATCGTCGTGGCGATCGTCGCAGCCAATGGGCTTGTGATGCCAAAAACATCATCACGAGCCATCACCTCGCCCGCAGGCACCGCCGATACGATGGAGGCCCTCGCTCCCGTCGACCTCGACATCGCTGCCATGAAGCGCGTGGTCGACGCCGAAGGAGGGTGCATCGTCTGGGGCGGAGCGGTCCATCTTAGCCCGGCTGACGACATCTTCGTACGCGTTGAACGCGAACTCGACGTCGATATGGAGGGCCAGCTCATTGCCTCCGTCCTCTCCAAGAAAATCGCCGCGGGAGCCACCCATGTCGTCATAGATATCCCCGTTGGACCCACCGCCAAGGTGCGCAGCGAAGCTGCGGCATCTCACCTTTCCACGCGGATTATGGCAATCGCCTCCCGGTTCGGCGTGAGTGCGAAATGCCTGCAAACCGATGGGTCGCAGCCGGTCGGTAGAGGCATCGGTCCCGCGCTCGAAGCGTTCGACGTGCTGGCCGTTCTGCAGGATGCGCCTGGCGCGCCGGATGATCTACGCATGCGCGCCGCCATATTGGCAGGCGCAGCACTCGAGATCGGCGGGAAAGCCGAGACCGGGAAAGGTTTGGCGCTCGCGCTCGAAACACTGGCCGACGGACGTGCCTGGAAGAAGTTCGAGGCGATCTGCGAGGCTCAGGGCGGGATGCGCATTCCACCCAAGGCGGTCCATGTCCATCCGCTGGAAGCACCACATGCTGGACGGGTTGTTCAAATCAACAACCGCAAGCTTTCCCGACTTGCCAAGCTTGCAGGCGCACCGGAAGCCAAGGCAGCCGGCATCCACATGAAGGTTGGCTTGGGTGATCGGGTGGACAGTGGACAGCCGCTTCTCCACCTCCACGCGGAGACGCCCGGCGAACTGGCATACGCGATCGATTACGCTGCGCAGGCCGCCGACATAATTGAGATCGAGGCATAAGTTGGTCCCTGGTCAACATCGAGGCGTAGCGCGTCTCTCTCATGCCCCGCCACATCTAGCCTGAGCCTGAAAATCGCATGTCCGGGCGCGTCCGAGAACCCCTGCAAACTCGGAAATCCCTGAGAACGCTCTACGTGTGCCGCATGTTCGCTGCGGCTGATGGTGACGACCGGCAGCATATACTGCGGACACTGGAGCGCCGAAGGGAGGCCCTTATGGTCCTCACCATGCTTTCTCTCTTAGGCTACCCGCTCGACTTCAATCGTCAGGTGCGACAGATCGTGGATATGTGACAGGCGAGCGCGGTAAGCTGCGGGTTCCTGCGGGTCTGAGGAACGGAGCGCAATAATCGCACCGTGATGACCGGGACCAAGTTACCAGACATGCAGATCTGTCACCTGATCGGTCCCCGTCTCGATTGCAGCCCGGATCTCGTCTGGCAAATCCTCGTCGTCGGGCATGTAGTCGAGCAGCACCCGGCCGGTATCGCGGATCAGCCCCCAGGACCAGCGAGCGATCACCAAGGCGCCGACAATACCCATGGTCGGATCGAGCCAATTCCAGCCATAGAGGCTGCCCAGCGTTAACGCCGCAATGGCCAGCACGGAGGTCAGCGCGTCGGCCAGAACGTGGAGATAGGCGGCCCGCAGATTGTTGTCGGTCACATGCCCCTGCTGATGGCCGTGCTCATGGACATGATGATCATGCCCGTGCCCATGAGCATGGCCGTGACTGTGCCTGTGTCCATGATGGTGATGGCCATGATCATCGCGAAGCAACCAAGCACAAAGAAGGTTAACGAGCAGTCCGATCACGGCCACGGCAATGGCTTGGCCGAAGCTGATGGCAATCGGGCTGTAGAACCGCATCAGGCTTTCCCAGCCGATCAGCAGTGCGATCAGTGCCAGCACGACCGCACTCGCAAAGCCTGCCAGATCCCCCATCTTGCCCGTGCCAAAGGTGAAGCGGGGATTGCGGGCGTTGCGACGGGCATAGCGGTAAGCGAGTGCGGCAATCAGCATCGCCCCGGCATGGGTTGACATGTGCCAGCCGTCGGCGATCAGCGCCATCGAGCCGAAGATACTGCCGGCAGTGATCTCGACCACCATCATTGCGGCCGTGATGATGATGACCAGCCAGGTCCGGCGTTCGTTACGCTCGTGATTGTCACCGAGGTAAACATGCTCGTGCGGACTCGCTAGGCGCGAGGCTTGAATGTTCATTTGAGATAGGTCCTGATGATGTCGATCAGTTCGCCGGCGGCCTGCCCGCGTGCGACGTCCTCATCCCGATCCGGGTTCGAGACATGCACGCGAATATGATCCTCGATCAGCTCTGCGGTCAGGCCGCCGACCGCGCCACGGATGGAGGCGACCAGGTTCAGGACCTCGCCGCAGGGAGCGTCAGCTTCCAAGGAACGCTCAACGGCCTCAATTTGTCCTTTAAGGCGGCGGACGCGGGCCAGGAGCTTGGCCTTGTGCTTTGTTGTATGACTCATAGTATAGGGGGATACCCTATTTAAGCTACAACGCAAGTCCGAATGCTGCAGACTTGACCTGATCAGCCCGTCGTTAATGGAACCTCGAACGGAAAGCCTTTCATCTTTGGCAATCAGGCGCAGCTGCGTGTCATGGAACATCTTGCCAAGCTCGGTTACGATGCTGCTCGTCAACGCCTCGCATCTCTTTGGCCGTCAATGGAGGCGGGTGCGGAGGTTGACCTTTGATCACACGCGAGCAATTCTCCAGAGATGCCGATAAACGCCTCGCCTGCTTTTGCTGTTTGGGTGAAATGGCTGCTTGCCTTGGCATTCGTCTGTGCGGCTGTCTGGACAGCATGGACTTACAGCAGACATCAAGGGCTGCAGCGGGGGTCCGAGCTTTATGCCGCACATTGCGCGGCATGCCACGGAACTCAGCTGGAAGGTCGACCTGACTGGCAGATCATGGGGGAAGACGGGGTTCTGCCCGCCCCACCTCATGACGAGACGGGCCACACCTGGCACCACGACGACGCGATGCTGACTGACTATATCCGCCGGGGCGGTCAAGCCGTCCTGGATGACATGGGCGTTCGCATGACATCCGGCATGCCGGCGTTTGGCGCCGTTCTGGAGGATGACGACATCGCCGCCATCCTCGCCTTTATCAAGTCCAACTGGCCTGCGCGGATACAGGCTGTCCAGACAGAGCGGAGTGGTGGCTGAGTGCCCTCCTGGAGGCAGTCCCAGAGATGGGCCTGCCGCAAGTATGCCTTTTTTCACATGATGCCGTTCGCCACCTGAACCTCCCGGACGAACCTGATGATCTGGGCCAGCTCCGCATCGGTAACATCCGGCACCGGCGCCATGTTTCCAAAGGTCCAATGATGCGCGCGCACGCCGCTGCGCGCAGCCATTACAAACGCCATGTCGCTGTGGTGGCCAGGCTCGTAGATCTTGTGGATGAGCGGCGGCGCGAGCCCTGCCTTTCCTTCGGCGTTGGTGCCGTGGCAGGAAGCGCAGTTTTCCACAAACGCCTGCTGGCCGGCCCGGGCCTCGGTCGACAAGGTGGCCGGTATCGTCACGACGGCAAGCGCTTGGCCGTTTTCCGCCAAAGGCTGGCTGTCGGGGCGATCCGA
The DNA here is from genome assembly GCF_002901215.1 of Paracoccus sp. SY. Classification (NCBI taxonomy): domain Bacteria; kingdom Pseudomonadati; phylum Pseudomonadota; class Alphaproteobacteria; order Rhodobacterales; family Paracoccaceae; genus Paracoccus; species Paracoccus sp. SY. Next base: position 19,045 of record NZ_NWMQ01000029.1, read on the forward strand.
CAGCCACCAGGCGCCACCCGCGACCAGAACGGCAACCGCCCCAATCCAGAACGTCCTCATGTCATTTCCTGTGGTGATCTCGTGATGAAGAACTCAGTGGCGCCGGAAATTCCGGCGCCACCTGCCGCAAGGCGTTAGCGTGAATGTCCATGCACGATGCCGTTCGGGCCATCGCCGACCGGCACGGTCGCCACCACCTCTTGCCGCTGGGCATCGATGATCGAGACGCTGTCATCGCTGATGTTTGTCACGAACACGAAAGCTCCGTCAGACGATACCCATACGCCATGCGCGCCAAGGCCGGTCTTCACCGTCTTCGTGACTTGGCCGCTCTCAGTGTTGATCACCGACACGGTATCATTCGGGGCTGCCTCAGAGCCCTGGTTCGCAACATAGACATACTTTCCGTCCGGCGTGGCCATGAGCTGGATCGGACCCGGTCCGACGTCGATCTTGCCTTCGACCTCGCGCGACGCGGTATCAATCACCGCCACGCGATCTTCATCTCGCAGCGAGACATAGGCGCGCGTGCCGTCAGGGGTGAAGCCGACCTGCACCGGGGCCGCACCGACCGAAATACGCGCCGCCTCGTTGAGGCCTTGCGTGTCGATGACCGAAACCGACCCATCCTCGACATTGGCCACGTAAAGCTCGGCACCGTCAGGGCTGAGCCGAAGGCCATGCGGATAGGCGCCGGTGCCGATGCGGGCAACGACCTTGCCTTGTGCCAGGTCAACGACCGCAATTTCGTTGCTGCCCGACACCGAGGCAAAGGCGCGGCCATTCCGGTCGGCCACGACATGGGCAGGATGTGAGCCGATCTCGACTGTCGTAGCCGGTTTCGCCAGATCGCGCAAATCGAGTATCACCAGAAGACCTGCCGCATCTCCGTCGTGCCCATGCCCCTCCGAGTCATCATTGCCGGAGGCCGGCGTACCCACCGCCAGAAGAAGGCTCCCGTCAGGCGTAAGGTCCACATTGTGGGGTGCCACGGGTATAGCTACGTCGTTGACGGTTCCGGTGGCCAGATCGAGGGCGCTGATCGTGCTGCCGCCTTCGTTGGCAGAATAGACGGTGCCGCCTGTCCGACCGAGATCGAACGATGCCGAGCTGCCATTCTCGGACAGCCAGTTCTCCATTTCGGCAATCTCGCGCTCCTGGGCCTCGATAACCTGGGCTGCCCAAACCTTTGTCTGCGGATCGTCGCCGTGCTGCTGCACAACGCGGGCCATCTCGATCGCACCCTGATGATGCGGGATCATGCCGCGAACAAAGGCGATGTCCGGATCATCGGCCATGACGCCCTGCGCCATGGGCGCATGCATCGCGTCCATGGCCTCGATATAGGCCTGCGTGAAAGCGGGGGCGTCCTTGCTGACCGGGGTTGCCGCAACAGGCGAAGACGTAGCCATAATGGCCTGCATCATCTTCTGCATGGCAGTCACGCATTCGGCAGACATTCCCTGCATCATGGTCGAGGATGGACCGTTCATGCTCTCCATCGGCATTGCCGGTGCGGTTGGCGCAGCAACCTGCCCTTGCTGCTCGGCAGGATGGTGAGTTCCATGCTCGCCCTGGGCGAGGGCAGCAGCGGGTAGCACCGCTGCCAGACCCAAGGAAAGGGCAATTGCAGTTCGTTTCATTGATTTATTCCTGTGCTCTGGAGGAGCGGCGTCACGCATGGACGCACGGCTCCTTCCGAAATCTGGATTTCAGGGGACAGCGATCTCAGCCGATGGGCTGAAGCAGCCGCGAGACATGCGTCCCGCCGGCGCCTTTATGCAGCCGCGAAGGAACGCGGCGGCCGCAGGAGCCCCCAACCTGTCCGACCGAGAGGGTCCGACCAGATTTTGAACAGGAAGTCTCCGCCGACAAACGGATCGGTCAGCGTTTGACGAGGCAGAACGATAGAGAGGGTGCAGAGCTGGTCGCAGTTGTCGCCATAGGCATCCAGCCTGTCCGCATCGGCACCGCAGTGATCCGAGGAGGAAAGTCCAAACTCGCCCGCAGCCGCGTCAGAAGGTTGGCAATGGTGATCTGCCGCCGCCATTGCCAAGTGGTCATGGCGTATGTGCGCGCCCATCCCGGCATGCGCCGTTGTCTGCAGGATCAGGACGGCAAAGGCTACCATCAGGATGGCAGTGGCGGCCTTCCGCAGCCAGTCCTGCAGGCTTAGCCTGAGAGATCCAGCCTCAGCACTCATAAGGATAATCCGATTTCAGGGCCCGGCATTCGTGTCAAACCCCCTGCACGACCGCGAACAAGAGCGCATGGATACCCTTCAGACGCCCCCGGCAGTTGATCGTGGTTGGTCAGCACCCTGTGCCTCATGTTGCTGCGCCCTTTCTACTCCTCATATCAGGCCAAAGACAGTCAAGTGGAAGATGGGAGCGACAAAGTGCCGCGACCACGTTGCATCCGGCGGACCCATTCCCGGCTATCAGCGATAACGTTCCTGTCAGCCAAACCAAAATTCTGTTGTTGCGACGGCTCCGCGGATTTATTCGGGTAAGAATGTCGAGCTTGCTGCGCCAGCTTGTTACCGTGTTTGTCGTGACGATTGTCTCGGCCAGCTTCGCTATATCGTCAGCCAAGGCGGCGATGGCACTGGAATGTGAGATTACATCGGCACGGGCAGTTTCCGATACCTTCACCAACCAGCTGGCCGCATTGAACCAGGATAATCCTGGTCATGATGACATCGCGACCGACACTGAAAGCGCCGCTCATCAGCACCAAGGACATGCTGAAGATAATGATGCGTCCAAGGACGCTCATGCTTCTCATTGCAAAGCGCACGCCTGTCCTTCGACGGCGCTCCCCCCTTTCAACAATGTCATGCCGGCCACTGACGTCGGGCAGACCTTGGCCGTGATCCAGCCGGAATCATTGGTCGAACTTACGGTCCCGGAAGGTCTCCGCCGCCCTCCGCGAGGCTGATCCGAACGATGCTTGTTGTGGCCTGACCAGGTCGCAGCCCCCATCATTCTGATCTCAAGCGGAACCCAAACCTCATGAAACCGATCTTCACGGCGGCTTTGCCGCTGTTGGCAGCCGCGTGTGCGCCGCTTCCACCCCTGGATATGTCTTCTCCTCCCGCGGCAGATGCCGCAGGCCCCGTTTCAATCGCTCCGGTAGGACCAACGGTCAATTATACAGCGCGGCAGGTCAGGGAACCTGCGGACTGGACCACCCTGAACTCCGATCTGACCGGGGGTGGCGAATGAGAAAGTTCGTGTTTTTCTCCCTGGCCGCCGTTCTGATGCTGTCGGCTTGTGCCGATGTCGCGACAATGAAGAAGGCCAGCGACCAGCGAGCCGGATTTGCTCCGGTCTCCGATCTCTCTCGCCGCGCCGCAGGTGCCGATGCGGTGTGGTTGCAAAGCCCTGCTGAACGGGAAGCGAATGCTCAGCGGGTTCGTGCCATGGCTCACCGCAAGACGCTGAGTGCCGATCAGGCGGTCCAGATCGCGCTGTTGAACAACCCTGGACTTCAGGCGCGATATGCCGAACTGGGGCTGTCAGCGGCCGACCTTTGGGAAACCGCTCGTGGTCCGGTTCCTTCGGTAGGACTTTCGGTGTCCGGGTTGGCGGGCGGCGATGTTACCCGCTCGATCGAGGCAACGCTCATTTCGTCGATCCTTGACATTGCCACCCAGAAGCCCCGGACAAGGGCGGCCGAACTTCGCTTCCGGCAGGCTCAATTGGCGGCAGCGGGCGAAACCCTGGCCTTGGCACATGAAACGCGGCGCAGCTGGATCGAAGCCGTCGGGGCCTTTGAAGCGGCAGCTTTGATTGGCCAGTCTCAAAGTACCGCCAATGCGGCGTCAGAACTGGCCTCCGAACTGGGAGCCACAGGCGCGATGAGCCGCGCCGATCAGGCACGTGAGCATGCCTTCACCGCCGAACTGGCCGCAGAGCAAGCGGCAGCCAAGCTGGAAGCACAGCTTGCCAAGGAAAAGCTGGTCCGGCTGATGGGCCTGTGGGGCAGCGGGACCGACTTCTTTGTTCCTGATCGCCTGCCAGCACTGCCCGGAGGGGCGCCGGGCCGAGCGGACATCGAACGATCGGCTCTGGCCAATCGCGTCGATCTGGCTGCCGGACGCCTGGAGCTGCAGGCCATTGCCAGCCGCTATGGTCTGGACGGGCAGACCCGGATGATTACGGATGCAGGGTTTGCCACCGGCGTGGAAATCGAACGCGAAGGCGGAGAATCTGAGCGCTCCCCCGTGGTGGATATTGAGTTCCAGATCCCGGTCTATGACACCGGCGGGCTGCTCTCGCGCCGTGGCAGCCTGGAATACATGCGATCCGCCAATAGTCTGGCCCAGGCGGCTGTTGATGCCCGCTCTGAGGCCCGTGCAGCCCATACTGCAGTCACCGGAAACTATCAGATCGCCCGCCATTGGCGAGACCAGGTTCTGCCTCTGCGACGCGAGATCAATGAACAGGCGCTTCTCAGCTACAACGGCATGCTGACCTCGACCTTTGAATTGCTGAACGACGCTCGTGAGCAGCTGGAGTCGGAGCTGAGCGCTGCCGAGGCAAAGCGCAATTACTGGTTGGCCGAAGCCGATGCGACCGCAGCGATTTGGGGCGGGGCGACAGGTGGAAGCGCAAGCGAGGAAGGGGAAGAGGAATGATGAACCGCAGAGCAATGCTGGGCGCGGGGATCGGTGCCGGTGCGGCCGCACTGACCGTAAGTGCGGGGATGGCACAAACGCGGTTTCGCGATCTGCCGGAAGCGGCGAGTACCGATAGTCCCTATACCCAGATACCGCCGCGCCCGACGACAGGCATCGAATACAACCCCATCGTCACGCTGAACGGCTGGTCGCTGCCCTACCGGATGAACGGGAACGTCAAGGAATTCCACCTTGTCGCCGAACCCGTCGAACGGATCATGGCCGACGGGATGGTGGCTCGCCTTTGGGGCTATAACGGCCAGTCCACAGGCCCCACGATCGAAGCCATCGAGGGCGAACGGGTCCGCATCTATGTTACCAACCGCCTGCCCGAACACACCTCGGTTCACTGGCATGGGCTGATCCTGCCATCCGGCATGGACGGGGTGGGGAACTTGAGCCATCCCTCCATCCCGGTCGGCAAGACCTATGTCTATGAATTCGACTTGGTGAAGTCGGGCACGTTCATGTACCACCCCCATGCCGACGAGATGGTCCAGATGGCCATGGGCATGATGGGGCTCTTCATCGTGCACCCGCGTGATCCGGCCTTCATGCCGGTGGACCGCGATTTCGGGATCCTGCTGGCGGCCTATGACATCGATCCGGGCACCTACATCCCGCGTGTCGCCGAGATGACGGACTTCAATCTCTGGACGTTCAACAGCCGAATTTTCCCGGACATTGATCCGTTGGTCGTCAGCAAGGGAGACCGGGTGCGGGTACGTGTGGGCAACCTGACCATGACCAATCACCCCATCCATATGCACGGCTATGATTTCGAGGTGACATGCACGGACGGTGGATGGGTTCGGCCCGAGGCCCGTTGGCCGGAAGTCACCATCGACATTCCGGTAGGATCCATGCGGGCCTATGAGTTCAACGCCGATCATGTGGGTGATTGGGCATTCCATTGCCACAAGTCGCACCACACCATGAACGCCATGGGCCATGAACTGCCCACCTTCATTGGTGCCAACAAGGCCCGTGTGACGGAGATGATCCGCAAGCACCAGCCAGGTTATATGCCAATGGGGACCGCAGGCATGGCGGACATGGGCGAGATGTCCATGGAGATCCCTGAAAACACGATCCCGATGATGACCGGTTGGGGTCCGTTCGGGCCCCTGGAAATGGGGGGCATGTTTTCTGTCGTTAAGGTGCGCGAGGGGATCGCGCCCGACGATTACTCGGATCCGGGTTGGTATGAGAACCCTCCCGGTACGCAGGCCTGGGAATGGACGGGTGAGTTGCCCGAACATGCCAGCAACGACAGCCCCCGAACCATCCTGACGCCCCGTGGCGGCAATCGGTTGGGCTGACCCTCACTATCGAGCAACAATCAAGGAAAATCTGATGAAATCGTTGATGCTGGTAACTGCTGTTGCCCTCTTCCCGTCCTTTGCACTGGCGGCAGGAACCCATGAAGGCGGTCATGACTACGCTGCGGGCGCCCCGGCAACCGACGGTGAGATGAAGACCGTCGAGGTGTCCATGCGGGAAACCGATGATGGCGCCATGGTCTTCGAACCCAAGGAACTGTCATTCGCAGCTGGCGAGACTGTCCGTCTGGTCATCACCAACAAGGGTGAACTGGAGCATGAGTTCGTCATGGATACGGTCGAAGCCAATGCCGAGCACAAGGAACTGATGGCCAAGTTTCCTGAAATGGAACACGACGACCCGAATGCAGTCCGCCTGCAGCCGGGCGAGACCGGAGAGATCCTCTGGACCTTTACGAATGCAGGTGAATTCGAATTCGCCTGCCTGATGCTGGGCCATTACGAGGCCGGCATGCACGGCCCCTTGAACGTCACCAAATCCTGAAAAAGCGAGGACGAAACCATGAAACTGATCCAATTGACCGCAGCTGCCTTGATTGTTTCTGCTGGAGCCGCTTTCGCGGATACCCACATCACGGACGGAACCGTCACCAAGATCGACACCAAATGGAACAAGGTGACGGTGGATCATGAGGAGCTGAAAAACCTCGATATGCCGGCCATGAAAATGGTGTTTCAGGTGGCAGAGCCGGAGATGCTTGAAAAGCTCAGCGAAGGCCAAAGCATCCAGTTTGCTGCCGATCGCGTGAACGGCAAGCTGACGATCACCGAAATCCTCGAATAATGACCTCTAACCTTATGGCAAACAAAATGAAAAATATCTTCGTGGCCGCTCTGACCGTGGCCAGCATCGTGGCAGGTTTCGCTCACGCGGAGGAAGCAAGTCACGGCACGAGAGGTTCTCAGTCAGATACAGGGGGGGAAAGGAGTGTTTCTGCAAATGATCCTGCGGAGAAACCAGAGCCCTTTGCGAGTTCGACGAGCCTGACAAACACAATTCCTGTTCCTGCAGGTCGGATCATGTCCAACACGGAATTAAACAGGGCAGGATTGAAGCCGGATGACGTGATCATGCACGTATCGGTTTTCTGAATATCAGCTTACCCTGACAACCCGTATCTAAGTTGGGAGAAGACCCATGACTTACGTTAAAACGCTTGCCGCATTGGCGATCGCTGTAACCACCGTCTCGAACCCCCTATTCGCACAGGAAGCTGAATTTAAGCTCCCAGAACAGTGCGCTGCATCCACTAGTTCGGACCAGATGCCCTCTAGCGGCATGCATGGTTCCTCAATGGCCTCCAGCGATCAGGCCGATGGGATGGGCTCCGGGATGATGGGCATGGGGGGCATGAAAATGGAAGACATGCCCGAGCATGTTCAGGACAACATGCGCAAGATGATGGCCACGATGCCGGCCATGCACCAGGGCATGATGAATGAAGATGCCGACGTGGCCTTTGCCTGTGGGATGATTGCTCATCACCAGGGCGCCATCGACATGGCCGAGGTTCTGCTTGAACACGGGAAAAATGAGCAGATGCGCGCGCTTGCAGAAGAAATCATCACGGCACAGGTTGGCGAAATTGAACTGATGACAACCTGGCTCAGCGAAAACGCCAAGTGATATTGCGCCGGCCGCGCGGTTCCGATCGCGCGGCCACACCGGCGTTTCTTGCTATTTTCCGTTCCTGCCAGGCGGGAACCACGCAAGGGTTTCGCCATGACATTGAGACCGGAACGCGCGCCCTAGACCAAGGAAAGACCGATATGGAACACCAGCACCATAGCGCAGCGGCAATTCCGGACGGTGCGCTGACCGCCATCGACCCTGTCTGCGGCATGACCGTCGCGGTCGGCCCCGAGACGCGCAAGGCCCAATTCGGCGGCAAGACGTTTCACTTCTGTTCGACGAAATGCGAAGCTTCCTTCAAGGAGGACCCCTGGTTCTATGCCAGTGGCCGCGCCCAGGGCCGCAAGGCCGCACAGCCCACCGGCACGACATGGACCTGCCCGATGCATCCGCAGATCGTCCGCGATGCCCCCGGAAACTGCCCGATCTGCGGCATGGCCCTGGAGCCAATGCTGCCGACCGGCGGCCCTAGCCCCGAACTGGCGGAATTCACCCGGCGGATGTGGATCAGCGCCGCTGCGGCCATTCCCCTGATCGTCCTCACCATGGGCGAACTGGTCAACCTTCCGGTCCGGGATTGGATTGGACATCGCCTGGCGTCCTATATCGAGTTCGCTCTGGCCACGCCGATCGTCCTATGGGCCGCCGCGCCGTTTTTCCGACGAGGCTGGGAGTCGATCAAGAACCGCTCGCCCAACATGTGGACACTGATCTCGCTCGGGGTCGGTGCGGCCTATCTGTATTCCATCGTCGCCACCTTCCTACCTGGGCTTTTCCCCGAAGAATACCGGATGGGCCACGGCGTCGGTACCTACTTCGAGGCCGCGGTCGTGATCGTGGCGCTGATTTTCGTGGGCCAGGTGCTGGAACTGCGGGCGCGCGAACGCACGGGCGATGCGATCCGGGCGCTTCTGGACTTGGCCCCGAAGACCGCGCGCCGGGTTCTGGACGACGAGACCGAATACGACGCCCCGCTGGAAAATGTCATGGAAGGAGACCGATTGCGCGTGCGGCCCGGCGACAGTGTGCCAGTGGATGCCACGGTGATCGACGGTCGGTCCTCCGTGGACGAAAGCATGATCACCGGTGAACCGGTTCCTGTCGAGAAAGGCCCCGACGATCCGGTCACGGGCGGCACGATCAACAAGAACGGCAGCCTTGTAATCGAGGCGCGGCGCGTGGGCGCCGATACCGTCCTGGCGCAGATCGTCGAGATGGTTTCAAACGCCCGGCGGTCGCGCGCCCCGATCCAAGGACTGGCCGACAGGGTGTCCTCGGTGTTCGTTCCAACGGTGGTGGCCATTGCCGTCCTGTCCTTCGTGGCTTGGCTGGTCTGGGGACCGGATCCAGCCCTGGTCTTTGCGGTCGCGGCCGCCGTGTCGGTGCTGATCATCGCCTGCCCTTGCGCGCTTGGTCTGGCCACACCGATCTCGATCACCACGGCGGCCGGTCGCGGGGCACAGGCGGGCGTCCTGATCAAGGATGCGGAAGCTCTGGAGCGTATGGCGGCGGTCGATACGTTGATCGTGGACAAGACCGGCACCCTGACCGAGGGGCGGCCAAAGCTCACCGATGTCATCAGCCTGGGTGACATGGGCGAAGAGGAACTGCTTGCCGTGGCTGCGGCCCTGGAGCGCGGGTCTGAACATCCGCTGGCCGAAGCCATTGTCGAGGGCGCGGCGTTGCGTGGAGTAAAGATGCAGTCTGCCGCTGATTTCGAGGCCATTACCGGCAAGGGGGTGCAGGGTACAGTCCAAGGGCGGACCGCGGCCTTGGGGAACGCGGCCATGATGGCGGTCCTCGGACTGGACTCTGCCTTGGCCGAGGCACGAGCCGACGCACTGCGCAGCGAAGGCAAGACCGCCATGTTCGTTGCCGTTGACGGCCGGCTTGCCGGGATTGTCGCCGTTGCCGACCCAATCAAGGCCTCGACCGCCGAGGCGATCCGGACCCTTCACCAGCTTGGGCTGCGTGTCATCATGGCCACGGGCGACAACCAGCGAACCGCCGAGGCCGTCGCCGCCAAGCTGGGCATCGATGAGGTGCGCGCCGGCGTCCTGCCCGAGGACAAGAAGAACCTCATCGATGCCTTGCGCAAGGATGGTGCTGTGGTGGCCATGGCAGGCGACGGCGTAAACGACGCCCCTGCCCTTGCCGCCGCCGATGTCGGCATCGCCATGGGCACCGGGGCGGATGTCGCGGTCGAAAGCGCTGGCTTGACGCTGCTCGGAGGGGATCTCATGGGCGTAGTCCGCGCCCGGCGCCTGGCCAAGGCCACGCTACGCAACATCAAGCAGAACCTGTTCTTCGCGTTCGTCTACAACGCCGCCGGTGTGCCAATCGCGGCGGGACTGCTTTATCCCCTGACCGGCATGCTGCTGTCGCCGATGATCGCAGCAGCGGCGATGAGCCTGTCGTCAGTCTCCGTCATCGCGAATGCCCTCCGGCTCAGGCGGGTCGCGCTCTGAGCCAGTCGTCCACCTTGGAAAGGACATGAAATGACCCTTGAGAACCTTTCACGCCGAACAATCCTGACTTCGGGCGCGGGGTTGCTCGCCCTATCCGCCCTTCCGGCAAGAGCGCGCGGCATCGACAATCAGATGCTTGTGGTGAAAGACCCCAACTGCGGGTGCTGCGCGGCCTGGATCGAGATTGTCGAAGCCGCAGGTTTCGCGGTCACGATTGAGCTCAGCGCCGGAACTGCGCTGATGCGTTACAAATCCGACAACGGCATCCCGGAGGCGATGGCTTCCTGCCATACGGCACGGATTGGGGGCTACATGCTCGAAGGCCATGTGCCGGTGGCCGACATCCGCCGCTTGCTGGAAGACCGGCCTGACGCCATCGGCCTAGCCGTTCCTGGGATGCCATACGGCTCACCCGGTATGGGACCCGAAAGCGAACGCGAGGCCTATGATGTTGTGCTTATTCGCAAGAACGGGACAAGCGAAGTCTTCACGCATTACCCCGCTGCATAGTTTTCTGAATCTTTTGAAGAATATACCTCAATGTCCAATTTTAGCCGCCGCCACCTTTCCCTGGGGATGATTGCCGCTCTTGCCGCATGCGGAAGGTCTGGATCGTCCAACCGCCCGGGTGACGTTCCTGAGTTCAAACATTACTTCGGCCCTCCTGTTACACAGGTGGTGGTCCAGAAGGCACAACGCAGAATGCACCTGCTCAGCGGAAAGACCGTCCTGAAGTCGTATGATGTTGGCCTGGGCATCCAGCCTGTCGGTCACAAACAGTTCGAGGGGGACGGGAAGACTCCCGAAGGGCTTTACTTTGTGGACCGCTTCAACCCGCGCAGCCGTTATCATCTGTCTGTGGGCATTTCCTACCCAAATGAGCGGGACAAGGCTTATGCCGCACAGTTCGGCCGCGATGCGGGCGGCGACATCATGTTCCACGGCCGTGGCCCAGAGGGCCGAAAGCTGGCGCCGAAAAATCGGGATTGGACAGTTGGCTGTATCGCATTCACCGATAAGGAGATCGAAGATGTCTACGCTATGCTGCAGCTCCGCACTCCTGTGATGATCTATGCATGACCAAAACAGCGAGATTAGCCCTCCCGGCCCCTGTTCCGTTATACAGGGCTGCGGCCGTACTATGCTCATGGCTTTCTGCGAATGCGCGTGACAGTTTTGCACCTGCAGCTCACGTCTCCTTGGTTCGCATCGTTGCCCCTGAGCGAAACGGCATTGGTACGAAGAAGCTTGGTGCTGTCAGTCAATAGCCTGCGGCAGGCCGCCGACCTTGAATCGCATTGGCGATAGCACAAGCGGATTTGATCTCAAAACTTCAGAATGGCGGGCTGAGCAGGTGCGTTGAAAGCATGGGTCGGAAGGACACTAGACAATAATAGGAGCGTAACAAATGTTGACAAGACGACACTTCATTTCCACAAGCATGGCGCTGTTCTCGGCAACTATCTCCGGTCCTTCGTTTGCGGCATCATGGCCGACTGAAGAACAAAAGGCTGCTTGGGACGCACAGATTACGCCTGCCGGTTACAATCCGGGCACGTCCAATCCGTGGGGTTTGCACCCACGTTTCTTACCCCAAAGGGTAAGGGCCAATGACGGCTTGGTACCGGGTGACATCCATGTGGATGCTGTGGCGAAGTATCTTTACCACATTGAGGCTGGGGGAACTGCGATGCGCTATGGCGTAGCCATCGGACGAGGGGATCTCTACGAACCAGGGGTTTATACGATTGAGCGAAAGGTCGAATGGCCTCATTGGACGCCAACGCAGAACATGATCAATCGGGAGCCGGAGATCTATGCGCAGTTCGAAGGGGGAATGGAGCCCGGTCCCGAAAATGCCCTCGGCTCACGAGCTCTCTACCTCTATGTCGGCCGCAAGGATACTTACTTACGCATCCACGGAACCCCCTTTCCCAGAAGCATCGGCACCAGCGCCAGTTCTGGCTGCGTGCGGATGGTGATGGCGCATATCAACGATCTCTATTCAAAGGTGGAAATCGGCTCCACTGCGTTTCTCTATTCGGTCGCGGAAAGTGTAACTGCGCGGAGCTAGGCCACACCTTTGCTGATTGCGGCTTGGCCATACACCCGACTAGCTTCAGGTTTGCGACTGCATGCAAATTGGACGGCCCTCGGTCGTGGTCAGCGGAAGAAGTGTTGTTTCCACCTGCCCATGATGCTCGTACCAATAGCAATTATCTTCTGGGAGAAGACGGGCCGATGCAACGTCCTGCCCCGGGGCAACCAGTGCGACGAGGTCTGCGGGAAGATTATCGGATCCGACCTCTGTCCTGGCTGTCATATCTGTACAACCGGCATTGATCAGGACCACTGCCAAGATGATGAGGAATTTGTTTTTCATTTACGTCTCCTTGTCTGGTTTGCCTTATTGGAGCCTTCCTTGCACTCGACAGCGCAGCGCACAAGCTCGACAGCTGTCAACAGCAGGGGTCGCAGCTGGAACGCACATGATCTTGATCTACGCGGCATTTCGTCTCCTTGGCCAAATGCCCGGGAGCGGGTACCATTTTGTAATTACTGAATAAGATTATCAGAAAGAACGAGGCAGTAAATGATTCCGAAAGATACAGGTAGCGACCGACGCCGTTTTCTAGGTGGCCTTCTGGCCACAGCGGCGGTTCTGCCAGGCGGCGCCCTTCTGGCGCAGGGTTCTGACCCTAATACTGGGCAGCCTCTCTATGGCGCGCGCCCATCCGGTGGTGCGCCCGATCTCAGTGCCTATCAGGTCGATCCAACTGCGGATCCCCGGCGCAATCAGTCGTCGTTTCGCGCGAGACACTGGAGCGAGTTTTACCCGAGTTTGGGTAAAGGAGTGATCCTTGCAGATGTGACTTCGCGTGCAGTGCATTACTGGTCGGGTGATGAATCAATCAACCTGGCTTTCCCGTGCTCTATCCCTGTCACTGAAGATCTAACCCGCCGGGGCAAAACTGAAATTGTCAGAAAAGCAAAAAATCCGCCTTGGACACCAACGCCTAGCATGCGGGAAAAGGATCCCAATCTGCCGCAGCGAGTAGAAGGCGGAGATCCAAGCAATCCTTTAGGACCGTATGGTCTTTACCTATCATGGCCAGCCTACTTGATTCATGGCACTCATGACACGCGGAAAATCGGTCGGAAATCCTCCAATGGCTGCTACGGCCTGTATAATGAACATATTACTCGGCTCTACGAGGTGGCAGAAGTCGGAACGCAGGTGACGGTGTTCTAGAAGCCTCCTTGCACAGCCGCCACAGCTCGTGTTGGGAATGTGAAAACGCATGATCTCTCTTGAGCTTGCCGGTGTCTGACAAGATGGGAACTGCCCGCACGGAGGTTCAGGGCGGCGTTCCAACAACAGCTTTCAAGGTTGATCTTTGCGCAAATGGGCACAATTTGACACGCATGAGACGAAGCTATCTGCCTGCCATCCCAAAATGGGCGATATGCCTGCTTGTCGTCGGCTTTGCTACCGGAGGCGGTTGGGTGGTGTGGGGTTATGGCAAGACAGTCGATCTGCAACGGGGGGCTCAACTTTATTCCGAACACTGTGCAGTATGCCACGGTGCCCAGCTCGAAGGGCAGCCCGACTGGCAGATTGCGGATGAAAACGGCATTCTTCCTGCCCCGCCGCACGACAGGTATGGCCATACCTGGCATCACGACGACGCTATGCTGGAAGATTATATCCGCCGGGGAGGTCAGGCAGTCATAGATGACATGGGGGTGAGCATGACATCCGGCATGCCTGCTTTTGGCTCGATCCTGAGCGATGACGACATTGGCACCATACTTGCGTTCATCAAGTCAACTTGGCCCAGGCGAATTCAGGCTATTCAAGCCAGTAAAAATGATGGCTAGGCGACGCGGGACTCAGAATAGTTATTTTCTGCGGATCATAGAATGCTTTCGCATCACAACCTGTTCCGGTGTCGACTTCAACGCCATGGGCAGCTCAGCGATGACGTGCCCGTTGGTCCCGGAAAACCGCTCGGGGCGCAGGCGCTTTGCCTCTGCCGTGACGGGAAGGGTTTCCTATTGCCCCGTCCATGGCGGGCTTGAGCCTTGGACGATTAGGCGACCGGTGCATAACGGCGGCATGGAGGTGCTGAACGACTGTGCTATCCGGATCGACGAGCGGGTCCTGCCCGGAGTTCAGGTGGCTGTGACATGACGATCCGGCGACGTGATGTATTCGTTTTTGGGGGCATTGTCGCTGCAATCTATGGATTGCGTGCGCTTCCCTGGGAGCAGTTGACAGGCCGCGGCCTTGCTTATGTCGAGATCGAAGACGTGCCGCCCTTCCGGCGCCTGAAGTCCGAGGGGCAAACGTCCTCCGCATCCATTGCGCTGATTGGCCTTGACGGACCCTCGGATGATGCTGAGGCGCGCCATGCGCGGATGGAGGCCATGCGCGCAGACCCCTGCCCCGCCCTCTTTGGCACCGACCTTCCGAGCGGTGTCGTTCCGATTGCTTATTTCAGCGAGTTTCGCTGCCCCTTCTGCCGTGCGCTTGAACAGGATCTGGATGACTTACTGGCTGATGACCGCGCCGCCTATCGACTGGTGCAGCATGAGCTTCCAATTTTTGGGCCGGCATCTGAACTTGCCGCCCGCGCTTCGGTCGCGGCCGCACGGCAAGGCAAGCAGCAGGACCTACGGCGCCGCTTCATGCGAACGCCGCTCGTCGCCAACCAGTCTTCGATATTGCGTGTGGCGTCTGACCTTGGCCTGGATGTCGAACAGCTTGCGACGGATATGGCCTCACCCGAGGTTCAGGCCGAACTTGATCAAACGCGTGCTTTGGCCGATCTCTTCGGCTTTCTCGGCACACCTGGCCTTGTGATTGGTCGGACCGTCTTGAATGGTGCAATCCCTCTTTCGGTGCTACGTCAGATTGCGAAGGACGAGAAAATCCTACCGCTCCCATGTTGATAGGACAAAAACACCCGCTCTTTTGTTGATTAGGTGTTCCCTTCTCGCCCGGTCTATCGTGTCCAATACCAAGGTGAGCGTCGTTCCTGTACTATTCGGGTTTTCCAGTCGTCAGCTTGCTCCGCACCTGTAAAAGCCGCGGTAGCCGACCTCGAACCCCTGATCGAGCCGGAAGACGAGTTCGGCATTCTGGCGCCAGTCCGCCTCGTTGCCGAGCGACAGCACCGAGATGGTTGTGCCCGGTGCCGAGAATTCTACAGCGCCGGACTGCGGGTCGCCGTTTGCTTCCAGACTGACAAGCACGCCGTTCAGCTTCATGGCCGCCCCGCTGCCGTCCTCGGCAGCCCATAGGACGGGATCGGCTTCCGGACTGCGGTTGAAGGTGCAGCGGTCAGCGGCTGTAAGCACCCGGTCGGCTTCGGCTTCCGGCATGGGCGCAAGATCAAGGGTGGAGATCAGCGTGTTGGCCAGCGCATCCTCCACGGTGCCCGGCTCGGCCGGCGGGTCGCGGTAGATGTTCTCCACGGTGTTGCCCTCTGACACTTCCCCGATGAGGTACCGCATCTCCGCGATTTCGCGCCGCTGCGCCTCGATGATCTCATCGGCAAGCTTGCGGACGCGCGGATCGCGGATCTGCGCGCGCTCCGACGTCATGATGGCGATCGAATGGTGCGGGATCATTGCACGCATGTAGCTTGTGCCCAACACGGTGACCTGGCTGCGAACGAGCCAGAGGGAAAGCGCAAAGACAATCACCGATCCGGCGAAGATCGCGATGTTGAGCGCCCTGTTGGAATACATCCCCAGCATGTAGGCCAGCATGATGATCGCCATCGCGGCACCCATCATAATCGCCATGTAGGTGCGCGTTTCCGAAAAGAAGACGTGCTCCCAAGCGTATGTGTTCAGATACATCAGGATGAACATCACCACCGTCGAGGTGAGGATCATCAGGCCGAAGCGAATATAGGACAAGTTCGTCTCCTGCTTGTTGAAGTCAATGGTGTCCGGAGCCGGCAGCTTCGTCGGCGGACGTCTGGTTGCCGGTTAGCGACTGGTAGTCCTGCGCCGACAGGCCGGGGAGCATGCTGACGATGGCTGCGATGCCGGCGATCTCCTGCAGGGTGTGATGAGGTCCAAAGGCCGGCATCCCGGACATCTTGATGCCGTTCGTCACGATCCAGTGGATTTCTTCGGTGCTCCACTCGGTTGCCGCCTCGACCAAATGCGGCGGCTCGGGCCGCATTCCCTGAGACCAGACCGCAGGCTCCTGGCCGAGATCCCCATGGCAGTGCGCACAGCTTTCTGCATAGTGGCTTGCACCTTGAGAAAGGAGATCCTCCGAAACTTCCTCGGGCAGCACCACGGCCTCAGCCCGCTGGGCCACCGAGCGGTGAAGCGTCGTCTCAAAGCTCCATCGGACTGCATCCTGATGAGGATCTGTGGCCGCCACGTTGTAGGTGCCCGTGTAAACGACGATCAGCCAGACAATAATGGCCAGCAGTATCGTCCCGATGATCCCGCTGATCAGGCCGATAACGAGCGGCTTCTTCATGTGCGTCCTCCTCGTGCATGCTCTGCTGGTCATGAGGGCGACGAGTGGCTTCGAGAGGTACCCTTGGGGGGTATGGTTGTGCCCCCCCAACCAAAAGCTGTGGCCATTGTTCCGTCGGAACTTCTCCCAAATTCCTGAGGTTCAGGGTGAGAGCAGCAAGGATGGCGAGAGAATGAAGGATCGGAAGCAGGCAGCCCTCAACCGGCTCGCTCGTCTTGAAGGCCAGGTTCGCGGCATAGCCCGCATGATTGAAGAAGACCGCTACTGCATCGACATCTTGAACCAGGCAATGGCGGTCCGATCAGCGCTCTCGCAAGTGGAACTGCTGATCCTTCAGGACCATGCAGACGGCTGTGTAGACGAAGCCATCATGTCTCAAGACACGGAAGTGCAGCGGCAGAAGTTCCGAGAGCTTGTCGAGGTTTTCGGAAAGGTTTGTCGGTAAGAGTAGCTACGCGGCCGCGCTAATAGCTGGGAACAATACCCCCCACCTGTATGTTGGGAGGGTCCTGCCACCCGCAAGGAGAAAGACCATGCATGTTCGAGACATGATCAGTACCCATCCTGACGTTCAGGGGAACACGGCGGAAAACCTGCTGAAATGCATCGAGGAATGCTACAGCTGCGCCCAGACCTGCATAGCCTGCGCCGACGCCTGCCTTGCCGAGCCGATGGTCGATCAGCTTCGCCAGTGCATTCGACTGAACCTTGACTGTGCCGATATCTGCGCCGCAACCGGCGCCATGGCCTCGCGCCGCACGGGCTCGAATGTGGAGGTTCTTCGGGCAGCCATCCAAGCCTGCGCGCTGGCTTGTCAGAAATGTGCTCAGGAGTGCGAACAGCACGCGGAAATGCACGAGCACTGCCGCATCTGTGCCAAGTCCTGCAATCGCTGCGCCGAGTCCTGCCAGGCCGCACTAAACGAAGTGCAGTAAGTCTTACGAAAGCGGGCTGACCTTTTTCAGCCTGCTCTCCCAAGCTTAAGAAGATCGCCCTTCTGGTAAAGCGTGATCCTCATGATCGGCAAGCGAGAAGCGGTGGTTCAACGAGTCCCGCCGACACCGGAAGAATGGGCGCGTCAACTGGTAGAGGTGTTGGTCTGTCCGAAAGAGGATTTCTCAGGGGAAATTCCATCCGCTCTCCAGGTTTCGCCGTTGCGACACCGCCAAGCCTTTCTGCAACCCAGAAAACAGTCTTGCGCTCATCCTGAAATAGGGTATCCCCCTATTGTATGAGTCATACAGCAAAGCATAAAGCCAAACTCCTGGCTCGCGTCCGCCGCCTCAAAGGGCAAATTGAGGCTGTCGAGCGATCCCTGGAGGCTGATGCGCCCTGTGGCGAGGTCCTGAACCTGGTTGCTTCCATCCGCGGTGCGGTCGGCGGCCTGACGGCGGAGCTGATCGAGGACCATATTCGCGAACATGTCTCGAACCCGGACCGGGACGAGGATGCCGTGCGCGGAGAGGCCGCAGGCGAATTGATCGACATCATCAGGACCTATCTCAAATGAACATCCATCCATCGCGCCTGGACAGTCCGCACGAGCATGTCTACCTCGGCGACAATCACGAGCGGAACGAACGCCGGACCTGGCTGGTCATTGCCATCACGGCCGCGATGATGGTGGTCGAGATTACCGCCGGCAGCATCTTTGGCTCGATGGCGCTGATTGCCGACGGCTGGCACATGTCGACCCATGCCGGAGCGATGCTGATTGCCGCGCTCGCTTACCGCTATGCTCGGCGCAACGCCCGCAATGCCCGCTTCACCTTCGGCACGGGCAAGATGGGGGATCTGGCGGGGTTCGCGAGTGCGGTCGTGCTGGCGCTGATCGCCCTGCTGATCGGCTGGGAAAGCCTGATGCGGTTCTACAGCCCGATTGCCATCAGCTTCCAGCAGGCCATTGCCGTGGCGGTGATTGGGTTGTTCGTTAATCTTCTTTGCGCTTGGCTGCTGCGCGATGATCACGGCCATCACCATCATGGCCACGGGCACCATCATGGACATGGGCATCATGAGCATGGGCATGGCCATCACCATGGTCACGCGACCGACAACAATCTGCGTGCCGCCTATCTGCACGTCTTGGCCGATGCTTTGACCTCTGTGCTGGCGATCGCGGCACTGACACTTGGCAGCATGTATGGATGGAACTGGCTGGACCCCATGATGGGCATTGTCGGCGCGGCAGTGATCGCACGCTGGTCCTGGGGGCTGATCCGCGACACAGGCCGGGTCCTGCTTGACTACGTGCCGGAGGAAGAGGATTTACCAGAAGAAATCCGCTCGGCATTGGAAACAGGCTCGGATCAGGTGACCGATCTGCATGTCTGGCAACTTGGCCCGGGTCACCAAGGCGCAATCGTCGCAATCCGGTCTAGTGAGCCGTTGGAGCCCGCTGCTTATCGCGCCAAGCTCTCGCATATCCACGACCTCTCACATCTGACGATCGAAGTCGAGCGAGCCGCCTGAGTGGGGAAGAACGATAGAAGGGGCTGCCTGTGACCCTGCCAACCAGAGATGCGCAGGGACGCATGGTCTGGGTCACGCGCACCCGGCTAAAGATCGACCGCATTGCCTGTCCCTGGCTCATCCGCCGCCTTGTCGATCTGCGGGCGGTGATCCTGTTCGTTGCCCCTCCAAGGTGGAGGGCATGGCGGAGCGTTACAACGGGATCCCTTTCGACATTGGGGGGTCTTCAGTCAATGCGTCAAGCTGTGCAGCTTCGACGTGATGTCGATGGAGTTCGGCCTCCCCATCGACGACCTGCATCGGCAGTGGTCGGCCCGGCGCGCCTGATGGGGGATCATGATTGATCTTGCCGTTTATGGTGGCCTGTTTGTGGCAGCCTTCACCGCAGCAACATTGCTCCCCGCGCAATCCGAAATCCTGGTAGTTGGCCTTCTGCTGACCGACCACCCGCCATGGCTGGTGTTGACCGTTGCGAGCGTCGGCAATGTGCTGGGCTCTATAGTCAACTGGTTTCTTGGACGAGGGATCGAACGGTTGCGATCCCGACGCTGGTTTCCGGTGAGCCCGGCCTCTTTGACACGAGCAGAGGGCTGGTATCGCCACTACGGCAGATGGTCGCTACTGCTGGCTTGGATGCCGATTATCGGCGACCCGCTAACGATCGTTGCAGGAGTGCTGCGCGAGCCCTTCTTGGCGTTCCTGCTCCTCGTCAGCGTGGCAAAGATTGGGCGCTACCTTGTTCTGTCGGCAGCAACATTGGGGTTTGCCTGACCGGGGTTCAATTGAACCGCAGGCACTGCCCAACGTCAGAAAGGTGACCGGGTACGCTTTATCCAGGCAGACTTGAGTGGCGGCTAAGGCCCAACTCGGGACAGGGCGAACTCCCACCAGTGCATAGACTAGCCATCACACGGCAAACGCATTCCGCCTGTCAAACGAACTGAAGATTTGACCCCTTTGGCGAAATGAAGAATTGACCCCCTTTCATGAATAGTTGGCCTTGTCGGTTTCAAACGCAGGCCCGGCCTTCTGCAGGAGACCAGACCTGCGCTTTTCGCGAAGTCGGTAGCTGTCACCGCGGATGGTGATCACCGTTGAATGATGCAGCAGCCTGTCAAGGATTGCCGTTGCAACCACAGGGTCGCCAAACACACTGCCCCACTCGCCGACGGAACGGTTCGACGTGATCAGGATCGAGCCTTTCTCGTAACGGCGCGATACCAGTTGGAAGAACAGATGGGCGGCGTTGGCCTCGAAGGGCAGATAGCCCAACTCGTCAATGATCAGGAGCTTGGGCCGGCTGAGTTGCGTCAGCTGCTTTTCAAGAAGGCCGTCGTCATGACCCTTGGCCAACATTGCCACGAGGGTGGCCGCAGTCACAAACTGCACCGAATGGTTCTGCCGGATTGCTTCTCGTCCCAGGGCGACCGCCAGATGCGTTTTCCCGGTCCCCGGTGGCCCCAGAAGCAGTGTCGTGTCGCCATGCGCGATCCACCGGCAAGTTGCGAGTTCGCGGATCTGTCCCGGATCCAAGGAAGGCTGCGCTTCAAACTCAAAGCCCGCGAGTTCACGCACGAACGGAAACTGGGCGAGCTTGCTTGCCATGGAGATGCGCCGCTCGTCGCGCCGGGCGATCTCGCGCTGAACCAGAAAGGCCAGGGCCTCACGCAAGGTCATGTCAGACCGTGCAGCTTCATCCAGCAGGGTATCAAGCTGGTCCCGGATTGCCGTGAGCTTGAGCCGGTCGAGCATTGCCACCAGCGTTTCGTGATCGACCGCTGTCATCACCAGCCTCCTCCGACAACCGCTTCATATTCGGCAAGCGGGCGCAGCAAGGCAGGTGTCTGGACACTCGGCGCTTCCTCCTGGATTGGCCCGCCACCAATCAGCCCGATCAGATGCGCCTTGTCGGTGATCCGCTGGTGGCGGCTCTCGCAGACCGGATGATCGGCCACCACATCGCCGGCGTGGCGCACGATCACACGGCCCGCAAGGACCATGACCTGCACGGTCTCGCCAACCAGGCGCCAGGGCACCGAGTAGCTGTTGGTATCAAGGTCGATTGCGCAGTCGGGACGAACCTTGCGGATCAGGTCGCGCAACTGACCGAACGGAGCACGGCCGCCCAAGGGGCGAAGCGCACCGGCCTCATCGGCAAACCGCACGATCGGCAATTCGCCGGTTGTGCCATGCACACGCTGATCGGCAACCTCTCGATTCCACCGGTCGAGATGGGCAACAAACGCGCCCCAGGACGGGAAGCGCCGGCCGGCGATCGCATTGTGCTTCACATAACCAACGCCACGTTCATCCTTACCCTTTGTGCGGGCTCGATAGGGAGCGCAGGCCTTCGGCTTGAAGCCCCAGTAGCGGGCAAAAGCGTGAAGCCGGCCGTTGAACCGGACCTCGCGTGTCGCCGCGTCATGGTGCTCAACCAAGGCCTTGGCGTTGTCAAACAGGATCTGGGTCGGCACACCTCCAAAGCGCAGAAAGGTCTCCTCCATACCCTCGAACCAGTCCATCTGCCGCTCGCGGAGCGACGGACGGATATGCATTCGGCGCGAGTAGCCGAGGGTGCCGACAAACAAATGCACGCGGAGCCGCTCCTCAGCAATCCACAAGCGCTGTGATTAACCCCTCTTGCATTGCTACTGCTGATGATCTTCGCGGCCTGGACCAAAGCTCAGACGCTTGTCTACGTTCCCCTGAGGAGCATGAGTCTATTCCGCAGCACTGGTAGACTGCATATGATGGAACATCTTGCTAGCCGACGTCCCGCATAAGCGCGCGAATGGGAGTTGGAGCGGGCCGCACGGCGAGAGCATTAAGGGCACGATTTACGTGGTTTTAGATCAGTTCCTCACGGCAACGCTGCTTTGCTTCCGGCCGAATTGGCAGAAAAACAGCAAGATGGCCCCGGCCGTGATCCATACATCTGCAAGATTGAACACAAAGGGGTGCCATGCCCCAAAGTGCAGATCGAGATAGTCGGTCACTGTTCCATACACTGCACGGTCAATGACATTGGCAAGCGCCCCTGCCACGACGAAAGAGCCGGCGATGCGCTCTAAGCCTTCCGATCTAAAAGCCCAGAGCGCGAAAGCCGCTGTCAGCGCGGCCGTAGCGAGCAGCACTGTGAGTCGCGCAGCTTCACCCTCGAACGAAAGCAGGCTGAACGAAACCCCATGGTTGAAGGTCAGACGCAGCGCGACAAAGGGCAGAAATTCGGTCGCTGCGCCATAGGGTTCGAGGGAGGCGCGCGCCCATAGCTTTGCTGCAAGATCAAGCGCGGCTCCAAAGGCAATGATGAGTATAGGCCAAACCATTTTCATGCACGGCCCGCCTGTTTGAGGTCAGAGCGCGCATCCCGGATGATCGCCCACGCCGATTGCAGGAACAGGC
>NZ_NWMQ01000003.1:0-220230 GCF_002901215.1 Paracoccus sp. SY
GGATGATTGGTGTCGGT
The DNA here is from genome assembly GCF_002901215.1 of Paracoccus sp. SY. Classification (NCBI taxonomy): domain Bacteria; kingdom Pseudomonadati; phylum Pseudomonadota; class Alphaproteobacteria; order Rhodobacterales; family Paracoccaceae; genus Paracoccus; species Paracoccus sp. SY. The sequence goes on from NZ_NWMQ01000003.1 coordinate 18, forward strand.
CATGGCGCGCTCCTCCCAAGGCTGGCTTGCTGTTCATGTAGCGTTTCCGCCGCATCGCGGCAATGCTGACGCGACGGCCAAAATCTGCCACTTTCGACGCGGGCGGGCTTGCAAAGGCGCGGCGATTCAGGTCACGGTGCCGACAACTGGGACGCGCCCCTGCCATTCGAATGGCGGGGGCGTTGCCTTAGCATTTGGACGGTAACGCATCCCGCAAAGGACAGGGCAGCGATGGACAAGATTCCGATGACCCGCAGCGGCTATGCCGCGCTGGAACGCGAACTGGGCGAGTTGAAGTCGAAGGAACGCCCCGCGATCATCCGCCAGATCGCCGAGGCCCGCGAACATGGCGACCTGTCGGAAAACGCCGAATACCATGCCGCCCGCGAAAAGCAGGGCTTCATCGAAGGCCGCATCAAGGAACTGGAATCGATCCTGTCGCGTGCCGAACAGATCGACCCGGCAAAGCTGTCGGGTTCCGTGAAGTTCGGCGCCATCGTCCATCTGGTCGATGAGGATACCGAAGAGGAACGCACCTATCAGATCGTGGGCGAGGCCGAGGCGAATATCGAAAGCGGGCTTCTGAACATCCGGTCCCCCCTGGCCCGCGCCCTGATCGGCAAGGACGTGGGCGACAGCGTCGAGGTCGCCACCCCCGGCGGTCAGCGCAGCTATGAAATCCTGGCGATCCGGTACGAATAAGCCGATGTCGCTGGTTGCACGCATCGCCACCCTGACCCAGCGGGATGCCCTGACCGCCATCGGCATCGCGCTGAGCGCCGCCTGGCTGTTCCTGATCGCGCTGTTCTGGCTGCTGGCGCCCGAAAGCGAGGTGTCCGAGGGCGGCCTTGCCCGCTTGGCGACCGTTATGGGCACGATCCTGCCCCTGGTGCTGATCTGGCTGGCAGTCGGCATGGCCCGCGCCTTGGCCGTCCTGCGGGCCGAGGCCGAGGATCTGCGCCAGCGCCTGACGCTGCTGCGCGACATGGCCGCGACCAGGGGCGCCCCGCCGCCGCGCCCCGTCCCTGAGGCGGTGATCGCCGAGGATGCGGAGCCCCTACCCCGCGCGCCCGTTGTCCCGCGTCCTGCGCCCCGGCCCGTCGCCGAACAGCGCCCGCAGGGGCAGCGGCCGGACAACCCGCCTCCGGTCCATGTCGATGCGGAAACCCTGATCCGGGCGCTGAACTTTCCCGATGGCGCCGACGATACCCCCGCCATCACGGCGCTGCGGCTGGCACTGCAGGATCCCGAACATGCCCGTGTGCTGCGGGCCGCGCAGGATGTGGTCACGCTGCTGGCGGGCCAGGATCTGTATATGGACGATCTGCCGCCCGATCCCGCCCCCGTCGCCGTCTGGCGGCGCTTCGCCCAGGGCGAACGCGGCAGCGCCATCGCCCCGCTGGGCGGCATCCATGATCCCGTCGCGCTGGACATCGCGTCGAACCTGCTGGACCGGGACGAGATCTTCCGCGACACCGCCCATCACTTCCTGCGCCATTTCGACGCCATGCTGACGCGCCACCTGCCGCAGATGGACGATGCGCAGATCGCCGTGTTGGCGGAAACCCGGTCGGCCCGCGCCTTCATGCTGCTGGGGCGCATCGCAGGCACGTTCGGCTGATCAGACGGGCCGGTGCAGGATCGCCACCGGCCCCGACCAGGGCCAGCCGAAGAAGCCCCGCCCGATTTCGACGAAGCCGGTTGCCGCGTAAAAGGCCATGGCGGCGGTGTTCCGCATCTCGACCTCGGCCCGCAGGCCGGGACGGCCCGCATGGTGGGCAACCTGGGCAGCCCGGTCTAGAAGCGCGCGCCCGATGCCCTGCCGGCGATCATCGACCACGATCCCGTCGATCACCAGATCGGCCGTGGGCGGCGCGGCGCGGTAGAGAACACGCGCCAGCCAGGGCTGATCGGCCAGAATCCCGCCCCGATGATCGCGGATCCCCGCGACCCCGCCCAGGCGCCCGCCCGTCCCGATGGCCGCGATGCCATGGCAGGCGCGCAGCCTGGGCTGCCCTGCCCCTAGCGGGGGCGCAAAGGCCGCGGACCAAAGGCGGGCCGCATCGGCAAGATGCCGGTCGGGAATGGGACTTGCGATCTGCACCCGGCCTTGCCTTATCCTTGCGCGTCGTGCAACGAAGGTGCCGCGATCCGGTCCCATGCGAAAGCCCCATGTCAGCCACCCATGATCCCCGCCCCGATGGTCGGCGCCCCCTTGCCGATGACGGCGCCACGCGCACCGTGCGGGAAAGCTTTTGGCGGGGCGCGGTCCAGTCGCTGCCCTTCCTGATCGTGATGATCCCGTTTTCGGCCCTGTTCGGCGTCGTTGCGACCGAGGCGGGGCTGGACGTGGCACAGGTGCTTGGCTTTTCGGTGCTGGTCCTGGCCGGCGCGTCGCAGTTCACGGCCGTGCAGCTCTTGTCCGACAACGCTTCCGTCGTCATCGTGATCCTGTCCTGCCTGGCGGTGAACCTGCGCATGGCGATGTATTCGGCATCGCTCGTGCCCTGGCTGCGCGGGGCGACGGGCGGGCAAAGGGCCTGGCTGGCCTATGCCCTGGTCGATCAAAGCTATGCCCTGTCGATCCAGGAATACGAAAGCCATCCCCGCCTGGGAATGCCGCAGCGGCTGGCCTTCTTCCTGGGCGTGGCGGTCGTGGTCTGCATTCCCTGGATGATCGGATCCTGGCTGGGCGCGACCCTGGGGCGTGCGATCCCGGACGACATCGCCCTGGATTTCGCCATGCCCATCACCTTTCTGGCGATGATCGCGCCGATGCTGCGCACGCCTGCGCATCTGGCGGCCTGCTTTGTCGCCGTGGCGGGGTCGCTGCTGCTGGCGGGGCTGCCGTCCGGCCTTGGCCTGCTGATCGCCGCGCCCGTGGGCATGGCCGTCGGGGCGATTGTGGAAACCAGGACAGCGCGAAAGGCGCAGGCATGAACAGCGGCATATCCGACCTGACCGTCTGGCTGGTGATCGTGGTGCTGGGCATCGGCACCTTCCTGATCCGCTGGTCCTTCCTGGGGGCGCTTGGCGACCGGGACATGCCGGCCTGGGTGCTGCGGATGCTGCGCTATACCCCGGTGGCGGTGCTGCCCGCCCTGGTCGCGCCGCTGGTGGTCTGGCCCGCCGCGACGGGGGGCCAGCTTGATCCGGCGCGCATGGCCGCCGCTGCGGTGACCGTGGCGGTCGGCCTGTGGACGAAGAACATGATCGGCGCCATCGTGGCGGGCGCCCTCACGCTGTTCACCATGCTCTACATGTTGTAGCCAACGATCCGGCCGTCCTTCTGGCGCAGCAGCACGTCGTGGTTGTTGGCCGGATCGCCGTCCATGTGGCGCTTGGACTGGACGTTCGGCAGGGTCAGGAACCAGTTGCGCAGCTTGATCGGGCTATAGCCTGTCGGCGCGTTCTCGAAGCCCGGCACGCGGCGCAGGGCCTTGCCGCTGTTCACCGCGCAATAGCTTTTGGGCGAAGCGCCCTGCATCTCCACCGAACGGATCGCGGCATCGGCCACCTCTCGGCTGACGAAGAGGGTGTCCTCGGCCACCCAGTATGTGCTGCGGGCGTGATAGTCGATGTAGAAGTTCTTGAAGTTGTCGGTGATCCCGTAAAGCACGTCGTTGCGTTCCGGGATGCGGGGATGTTCCCAACTTCCCGCCGGGTCATAGATCACCCGCTGGCTGCCGTTGATCATCAGCCCGGAATGACCCCCTTCGCCGCGCGGGATGCCGATGACCGTCAGCAGCGTGATCGAGGGCGGTTCGTCGGACACGAAGCGCGCGGCCCGCAGTTCCTCGTCCGTGGCCCAGATGCTTTGGGCGCCGCAAGCGGCAAGGGCGGCGGGCAAGGCCGCAGCCAGGAAAACGCGTCTTTTCATGGGAAATCCGATCCGGCGATCAGGCGTTGACCAGGGCCATGAAGATCAGCACCAGGATCGACAGGATCGCGGTCCAGGTGGCGAACTTGATGAAGCCTGCAAAGGTCCGCTGCTGTTCGGTGATGTCCATGGTGCCGACCTTGTGTTCGGTGACGTCGTGGTGGTGATGCTGGGCCATGCGCCATTCCTTCTGTTCCCGTTGACAAGGCGATAGCCGAAACCGCCCGCCCTGTCACGCCCCCCACAGCAGGGCGCCGTCACTCTCGCCCGCCTGTGTGACGATGCCTTGTTTGCGCAGGTGGTTCACATGGGCCACCGCCTCGACCAGGGCCAGGCCGAATTCGCCCGCGCCGATCCGGCGCTTGAACAGGATGTCGAAGCAGCCGACCGCCGTGCGCGGGCCGTCGCGCAGCGCCGCCGCCATGCGGTCAAGCGCGCCGTGGTGATTGTCGATCAACTGCCGCAGGCGCGTCGGCAGGCCCAGGAAGGGCAGCTTGTGGCCGGGAAGCACCAGATGCCGCGCCTCGGCCAGGTCCATCATGCGCTGGCAGCTTTCCAGCCATTCGCCGACCGGATCGGCCTCGGGCTCGGTCGGATAGACCCCCAGGTTGGGCGAGATCGAGGGCAGAAGCTGGTCGCCCCCGATCACCAGGTCGTCGTCCAGCGACCAGAAGGTTGCGTGGCAGGGGGCGTGGCCATGGCCCATCACGACCCGCCAGCGCCGGCCCCCGAAACTGACCTGCTGGCCGTCGGACAGGCGGGTGAAGCCCAGGGGCAAGGGATGCACCACATCGGCAAAGTTGAACGGCCGTTCCGCCGCACGCTGCGACAGCATGTCGGCGGGCATCCCGGCCTGGCGCCAGAAGGCCAGCGATTCGGCCGTGGCGCGGTCCTGCCGGTCCAGAACCAGCATCCGCGCCGTCAGCCAGGCGGTGCGGCTGATCAGGAATTCCGCGCCCTGCCCGATAAACCAGCCCGCCAGCCCGATATGGTCGGGGTGGTGATGCGTGCCGATCACCCGCCTGACGGGCCGCCCTTTCAGGGGTCCGGCCAGCAGCGCTTTCCAGTCCTGGCGAAGGGACGGGGTGTCGAAGCCGGTATCGACCAGGGTCCAGCCGTCCCCGTCGTCCAAGGCATAGACATTGACGTGATCCAGCGCCATCGGCAGGGCAAGGCGCATCCACAGCACGCCCGGCGCGACCGTCACGGCCTGACCCGCCTGGGGCGGGTGTTCGAACGGATAAACGATCACGCCGCGATTTCGCCCGCAAGCGCCGCGTCACTGATGCCCGCCAGGTCGTCCAGTCCCGCCAGGGCCTCGGCCAGATCGGAGGCATGGCGCGGCAGCACGCGGGCCATGAAGACGCGGGCCAGCGCCAGATGCGATTCGCCCCCGGCCTGGGCCGCGCGCAGGTGGTAAAGACCGCCCAGAACGCGCGCGAATGCCGACAGATAGGGAACGGCGCCCGCAAAACGCTGCGGAAGGTCACGCTCTAACAAGGTCTGGGTCGCCTCGCGCAGGGTTTCCGCCGCCTGCCACAACTGGTTGGCCAGTTGCGGATGATCGGCCTGCGCGGCCTTTGCGCCGTCCGCGACCTCGTCCAGCAGGCGCAGGGCGGCGTCGCCGCCATCCGACAGCTTGCGGCCCACCAGATCCATGGCCTGGATGCCGTTCGTGCCCTCATAGATCGGGGTGATCCGCACGTCGCGCAGATACTGGGCCGCGCCGGTTTCCTCGACATAGCCCATGCCGCCATGGACCTGCACGCCGATGTCAGACACGCGGCAGCCCACATCGGTGCCGTAAGCCTTGGCGATCGGAGTCAGGAAGGCCGCGCGGGCGGCGTGGACCGCATCGCCCGTGGCGCGTTCCAGGTCGATGGCGGTGGCGCAGGCAAGGCCGATGGCGCGGGCGGCGAACACCTCGGCCCGAGCGGTGGCCAGCATCCGGCGCACGTCGGGATGCCCGATGATCGGTCCCATCTGGTTGCGGTCGATGGCATAGGCCACGGCCTGCTGCAGCGCGGCCTCGGCCACGCCGACGCCCTGCATCCCCACGCCCAGGCGCGCCACGTTCATCATCGTGAACATCGCGGCCATGCCCTTGTGTTCGCCGCCCACCATCCAGCCGGTCGCGCCCTCGAAGCTCATCACGCAGGTGGGGCTGCCGTGGATACCCAGCTTTTCCTCAAGGCTCACGACCTTGAGGCTGTTGGCAACCCCTGGACGGCCCTGGTCGTCGGGGATCAGCTTCGGCACCATGAACAGGCTGATGCCCTTGGTCCCCTTGGGCGCGCCCGGCAGGCGGGCCAGGACCAGATGGCAGACGTTTTCGGTGACGTCGCTGTCGCCCCAGGTGATATAGATCTTCTGCCCCGTCACGCGATAGGTGCCGTCGCCATTCGGTTCCGCCTTGGTCACCAGCGCGCCCACGTCGCTGCCCGCACCGGGTTCGGTCAGGTTCATCGTGCCGGACCATTCGCCGGAAATCAGCTTGGGCAGATACAGGGCCTTCAGGTCGTCGCTGGCGTGATGCTCCAGCGCCTCGATCTGGCCCTGGGTCAGCAGGGGGTTCAACTGCAGCGCCAGGCAGGCGCCCGACATCATTTCCGCCACGGCCATGTTCAGCGCCTGCGGCAGGCCCATGCCGCCATGCTCGGGATCGGCCGAAAGCCCGATCCAGCCGCCTTCGGCAATGGCGCGAAAGCCCTCGGCATAGCCGGGCGAGGATCGCACGCGGCCGTTTTCCAGCACCGCCGGGGTTTCGTCGCCCGCGCGGTTCAGGGGCGCCAGCACGTTGGTGGCAAGCTTGCCGGCCTCGGCCAGGATGGCGGATGCGGTTTCAGCCGTGGCTTCGGCAAATCGGTCGGTGCGGGACAAATCGGAAAACGGCACGACATGGTTCAGGATGAAGTCGATCTGCGCGACCGGTGCCTTGTAGCTCATCTGGATCCCTCTCCCCTGGCGCCTTGGCATTCGGTCCCGGCGCGACTATCAGACTGTCACAAGCCATCTTATGGGGCTTGGAACAAGGCTCAACCGAAACCCGGCGTCACGGATGCAGACCGAACGACTGTTGCCAGACCAGATGGGCATGGCCCGCGCGGCGATCCTGCTGGCGGGGGGCCAGGTCGTGGCGATCCCGACCGAGACGGTCTATGGCCTGGCGGGCGACGCGCGCAATGGCGAGGCGGTGGCGCGGATATACCAGGCCAAGGGGCGGCCCAGCTTCAATCCGCTGATCGTGCATGTGCCGGATGTGGTCGCGGCGCGGACCATCGCCCGGATGACGCCCGAGGCCGAAGCCCTGGCCGCAGCCTTCTGGCCCGGCGCACTGACCCTTGTGCTGCCCTTGCGCTCTGACGCCGGCATCGCCTCGCTGGTCACGGCGGGCCTTGATACGGTCGCGATCCGCGTCCCCGCCCATCCCGTCGCGCAGGCGCTGCTGCGGCTGACGGGTCCGCTGGCCGCGCCCTCAGCCAATGCCTCGGGCCGGATCAGCCCGACAAGCGCCGCGCATGTGCTGGATCCCGACGGCGGCCTGGACGGCCGCATCGGCGCCGTCCTGGATGCCGGTCCCTGCCCGCTGGGCCTCGAATCTACCATCATCGGCTGGCCCCAAGGCCGCGCCACGCTGCTGCGCCCCGGCGGCATCCCGGCCGAGGCGATAACCGAGGCCCTGGGCCAGCCCCTTGCGGCACATCAGGCCGACCCCGCCACCCCGAACGCACCGGGACAACTGACCAGCCATTACGCCCCGAACGCCGCGCTGCGCCTTGATGCGTCGGACCCTCGCCCGGACGAAACCCATGTCGCCTTCGGCCGGCCGGGGCCCTTCACCCTGTCAGAAACAGGCGACCTGACCCAGGCCGCCGCGCGTCTGTTCGACACCCTGCGCCGCGCCGACCGCGAAGGCCGTCCGATCGCCGTGGCCCCGATCCCGGATCACGGCCTCGGCGCGGCGATCAACGACCGCCTGCGCCGCGCCGCCGCCCCACGGGACTGACGGCTCGATCTTCTGTGCCCAAATATCCCGGGGGAGTCCGAAGGACGGGGGCAGCGCCCCCAGCCCCTTTACAGCCCCAGAGACCCATAGACATTCGCGATCCGCCGGATCGCCACGACATAGCCCGCGGTGCGCATGTCATCCACCTTCGGGTTCGACATCCACACCTCCTTCATCTTCTTGAAGGCCTCGCGCATGGTGTCGTCCAGGCCTGACCGGACCAGATCCAACTCGTCCGCACCGTGCAGGAAGGAATCCTTGAACCCGGTCGCCAGCTTGAAGTTCGTACCCGTGTCGGCCGAGATCCGCTCCAGTTCCTCGACCAGCATCCGGGCGCGGGCCTCCTCGTGGCGGCGTTCCAGGCGGCCAAGGCTGATCTGCGACAGGTTCTTGACCCATTCGAAGTATGAAACGGTCACGCCGCCCGCGTTGGCATACATGTCGGGGATGATGACGATGCCCCTGCGTTTCAGGATCTCGTCCGCGTCGGCGGTGACGGGGCCGTTCGCGGCCTCGATGATCAGCTTGCAGTTGATCCTGTCGGCGTTGCCGGCATGGATCACGCTTTCCACCGCCGCCGGGATCAGGATGTCGCACTCATCCTCCAGCGCGGCCAGGCCGTTCTCGCGATAATCGCCACCGACGAAGCCCTTGATGCCGCCGGTCGCGCGGATATGGCCGCGCAAGGCGTCGATGTTGATCCCCTGCGGGTTGCGGATCGCGCCGTCGCGTTCGATCACGCAGGTAACCAAGGCCTTGTCCTCGGCCGACAGGAACTGCGCCGCGTGATAGCCCACGTTGCCCAAGCCCTGCACGATCACCCGCTTGCCCGCAAGCCCACCCTCCAGGCCGGCCCTTTTCATCACGTCGTCATGGCGGAAGAACTCGCGCAGCGCGTATTGCACGCCCCGGCCCGTGGCCTCGACCCGGCCGTCGATGCCGCCCGCATGGCGCGGCTTGCCGGTGACGCAGGCCTTGGCGTTGATGTCGTCGGGATGCAGCCGCTTGTAGGCGTCGGCCATCCAGGCCATCTCGCGTTCGCCCGTCCCCATGTCCGGCGCCGGGACGTTCTGGCTGGGCGAGATCAGGTTCCTGCGCGACAGCTCATAGGTGAAGCGGCGGGTGATGCGCTCCAGCTCGTCCTCGTTCCAGGCGCGGGGGTCGATGCACAGCCCGCCCTTCGATCCGCCGAAGGGCACCTCGACCAGGGCGCATTTATAGGTCATCAGCGCGGCCAGGGCCTCGACCTCGTCCTGGTTCACGTCCAGCGAATAGCGGATGCCGCCTTTCACGGGCTCCATGTGTTCCGAATGGACGGAACGATACCCGGTGAAGGTATGGATCTGCCCGCGCAGGCGCACGCCGAAGCGCACGGTATAGGTCGAGTTGCAGACCCGGATCTTTTCCTCCAGCCCCGGCTGAAGCTCCATCAGGCTTGCGGCATGGGTGAACATCCGCTCGACCGAGTCGCGGAAAGAGGTATGGGGGATCGTCATCGGCTGCTCCTGACAGTTAGGCCGGTTGGTGACGTCCGAAACGCTATGCCAGCCCGGTCACGGGTGCCAAGGCCGATTTGAACAAAAACAAGGCAAATCCGAAAAACCTGTGTTCCGATGACGTCACCCGGCCGCAGAACTGCCGGACCCCCTTGCAACCAGAAGGCATGTTCAGGGATTGAACCTGTCGGCACTGATGATAGGCAGTGCTGATTTGGGAATTGAAAGATGTCGAAGTCTCAGGCCGTTAGCCAAGGTCGCAAGTTCAGTCAGGTCATACGGGGGGCGACCGCGATCTTTCTGCGCGACGGCTATGCCGGGGCCAGCGTCGATGACATCGCCCGGGCCGCGAATGTCTCGAAGGCGACGCTCTACAGCTACTTCCCAGACAAGTCGCGCATGTTCCAGGAAGCCATGCGGGCCGAGGCCGACCGCCTCGACGGCGGCTTCACCCTGGACATTCCTGATGACCTGCACCCCCGGCAGGCCATACCGCTGATGACCGCCCGGATCGCGGAATGGCTGGCCGACCCGGACCGGGTGCGTCTTTATCGCATCCATGTGGCCGAGGCGCGGCGCTTCGCCGCCCTGTCGGCCAACTTCCACGACCGGGTCCTGCACATCGTGCATGACGCCATCCGTCCGTATCTGGTGCGCTGGGTCCAGTCCGGCCAGCTTTGCATCGAGGATACCAGGATCGCTGCCGAACAGCTGATTGCCCTGGCAAGCGCAGGGCTGATGGATGCGTTGCTGCGCGACCGGCAGAACTTTCCTTCGGACAGCGATATCCAGGCCATATCGCAATCCGCAGCCCACCTGTTCCTGAAGGCGGCCCTGCCCGCCCCGGCCGAACTTCTTCTGAGCGCCGGCAGCCGGTGATGCAATCGTGACGGCCGGGGCGCCTTCTCAAGCCCCGGCGGTCCCTGTATCATCGCGCCACAACCCCGCGACAGACGGGCACCCCGAGGGAAGACAGACCATCATGAAGACCACGACCTTTCTGCTGCCGCTGATTGCCGCCGCCACGCTGGTGTCGGCCTGCATGCCTCCGGCGCCTGCGCCTGCACCCATGCCGATGCCGGCACCCGCCCCCGTGGCCTATGTCCCGCCTGCGCCCGAACCGGTCCTGGGCGTGACGGGCCTGACGGAACGCAAGCCCGACCTGTGCGGGGCCAACAAGAACTATGCCTCGACCGTAGGCCAGCCGGGCAGCGTGATCCCGACACTGGGCATCACCAAGGACTATCGGGTCGTCGAATACCGCGGGATCGAGCCGCAGGAATACGACCCCAACCGGATCGTCTTCCGCTTGGATGCGGCGGGAACCATCACCAACGTCGATTGCGGATGACATCATGAATACCAAAGCCCTGCTTCTTGGACTGTCCGCCGCGGCCCTTCTGGCCGCCTGCGAACCGCTGCCCGTCGAGCCCCTGCCCGATGCGGCGCCGCCCGATGACTGCCGGGCCTCGGCCTATCAGGGGCTGGTGGGCCAGCCGGTGTCGGTCCTGGCGGCGATGACCTTCCCCATCGGCACCCGCCAGATCGGCCCCAACGATGCCGTGACCTCGGACTTCCGGCCCGAGCGTCTGAACATCGAATACGGCAGCACCGGCAGGATCGAGAAGGTCAGCTGCTATTGATCGCCGGATAGGGTCCTTTTCGGCATTGCCAGTTGCATGGCGGGCTGTCACCATCCTGTCATGATGGATGCAGGCCCGCCGTATCATCCCGCCCCTGATCGCGTCGTCTTCGACCGGGCGGAACTGTCGCTGATCCTGTCGGTCTATGGCCGCTTCGTCGCTGCGGGGGAATGGCGCGACTATGCCATGTCCTTCCTGCGCGACGCCGCCGTCTTCAGCGTCTTCCGCCGCGCGACCGAACATCCCTTGTATCGGATCGAAAAGCGTCCCCGCCTGCGCAACGCCCAAGGCGCCTATTCCGTGATCGCAATGGACGGGCGTATCCTGAAGCGCGGCCACGATCTGGCGCAGGTGCTGCGGGTGCTGGACAAGGCGCTGATTCGCGCCGTCGATTAGATCCTGGGGCGGCTAGGTCCCGCGCGGCTTGGCCCGCGTCGTGGGATCCGCTTCGCGCGGGTCCTCGGGCCAGGGGTGGCGGGGATAGCGTCCGCGCATGTCCTTCCTGACATCGGCATAGGATGACGCCCAGAACCCCGGCAGGTCGGTCGTCACCTGCACGGGCTTTCCGCCGGGCGACAGCAGGCTGATCCGCAGGGGCCGCCCACCCACGACAGGGTGTCGCGTCACGCCGAACAATTCCTGCAGGCGCAGTTCGATGGAAGGCTGCTCGTGGTCATAGTCGATGGGCACCTTGCGACCCAAGGGCGTGACGAAATGCGCCGGAACCTCGCGGTCCAGCCGCTGCTGGCCGTCCCAGCCGATGCGCGCCTTCAACGGTTCCACCAGATCCAGCGCGCGCAGGTCGGCCAGCGTCCGGGCGCGCCCCAGCCAAGGCAGCAGCCAATCCCCCCCCTCCAGCAGGCTCGTGTCGCCGACCGGCCCCAAATCGGGCAGCAGCGCAATCCGCGCCCGCAGCCGGGCCGCAGCCGGGGTCCAGGGCAGCCCGTCCAGCCGCAACCCTTCCAGCGCCGCCCGCGCCACGGCATCCGCAGGCGCATCCGCCCAGGCCCGGTCCGACAAAACCAGCGCCCCCAGCCGTTCCTGCACCCGCGCCATGACGCGCCCATCGCGGCGCGACCATTCGCAGATCTCGGCTGTCTCGATCCGGCTGCCATGCAGCGCGCGCAGATCGGCCTCGTCCAGTCGCGCGGCCATGCGGATCCGCGCCTCGCGCTGATCCCCGTCCAGATCGACCGCGACGATCAGCCGCTGCCCGGCCATGGGATCGCCTGCATCCATGACGGCACCCTTGCCGCCCGACAGCACAAATCGCGGCTCATTCCCCTTGCGCCGCAGCCCCATCCGGTCGGGATAGGCCAGCGATACCGCGCCTCCCAGTTCTTCGTCGCGCAAATACCCTCGGGGGGTGCGGGGGGCAGACGGCCCCCCGCCATCGCGGGACGCAACCAACCGCCGCAACCGCGCGGCCTCGTCCCGGATCTGCTGGATCATCCCCCGGTTCGCCTCATAGGGATGCCGCGCCGCAAAGCCCTTGGGATCGCGCAGCGCCGCCAGCCGCAAGGCCAGATCGACCGGCGCGCCGCGCAGGGGATCGCGATTGGACAGCAGGGCCGCGATGTCGGCCGCATTTGGCCCCGCCAGCATCAGCATATGCGCCAGCCGGGGATGCAGCGGCAACCGGGCCAGGGCGCGGCCGTGATCGGTGATCCGCCCCGCCGCGTCCAGGGCCTGAAGCCCCCGCAGCAATGCCCGCGCCTCGGCCAGGGCCCCTTCGGGCGGCGGCGTCAGGAAGGCCAGGTCGCCCGGCTCGGACCCCCAGGCGGCCAGTTCCAGGGCCAGGCCCGCAAGGTCGGCCACCGCAATTTCCGGCGGGGCAAAGGCGGGCAGCGCGCCCTCCTCAGCCCGCGCCCACAGGCGATAGCAGATGCCCGGCGCCACGCGGCCCGCGCGGCCCCGGCGCTGGTCGGCCTCGGCCCGGCTGACGCGTTCCGTCACCAGCCGCGACATGCCCGACCCCGGATCGAACCGCGCCCGCCGAGCCCAGCCCGCATCGACCACCACCCGCACCGCCGGGATGGTCAGCGAAGTCTCGGCAATCGCGGTGGCCAGCACGATCCGGCGCCGCGCGCCCGGCGGGGCAAGGGCCGCGCGCTGTTCCGCAGGCTTCAGGGCGCCATAAAGCGGCAGCACCTCGCAGGTATCGCCAAGCTGCGCCATGACCCGGCGGATCTCGCCCTCGCCCGGCAGAAAGGCCAGGATCGTGCCGCCGGTGTCGCGCGTCTCGGATTCGGCCTGGGCGATCAGCCGCGCGGCCTCGTCCACCAGCCGCGCGCCTGCATGCAGCGGGCGGGGCAGCCAGCGGGTTTCCACCGGAAAGGCGCGCCCCTCGGACCGGATCACCGGCGCGTCGTCCAGAAGGGCTGCGACCGGCTCGGCCTCCAGCGTGGCGGACATCACCAGGACCGCCAGATCCTCGCGCAGGGCCCCGCGCGCCTCCCACACCAGCGCCAGGCCCAGGTCGGCATTCAGGCTGCGTTCGTGGAATTCGTCGAAGATCACGCAGCCGATCCCTTCCAGCGAAGGATCGGATTGGATCATCCGCGTCAGGATCCCCTCGGTCACGACCTCGATCCGGCTGCCCAGCACCGATTCGCCGCGCATCCGGTAACCGACGCGCGCGCCCACGGCCTCGCCTAACTGCTCGGCCAGACGCTCGGCTGCGGCGCGCGCGGCCAGGCGGCGCGGTTCCAGCATCACGACCTTGCCCGCCACCCGGTCCAGCAACGCCAGCGGCACCCGCGTCGTCTTGCCTGCCCCCGGCGGCGCCACAAGCACCGCGCGACCATGCGCGGCCAGCGCGTCGCACAGCGGCGCAAGAACATCGTCGATGGGCAACCGATCCAGCATGGCCCGCGTTATGTCGCAACGGCAGGCCAAGCGGAACCCCGGCCTGCCGCCCTATTCAAACCCATTACCGGAGCCTATCTTCCGGCAAAGACGGCAAGAAACAGGCAGGCGGAATGGGTATCGGCAGCAGCATCATGGCAGGCATCGGCTTGGGCGATCCGGTCATCCGTCTGGGCGTCACGGGCCTGAGCCGGGCGGGCAAGACGGTCTTCATCACCTCGCTGGTCGCGAACCTGATGGATCGGGGACGGATGCACGCCCTGCGCGCCGCGGCCGATGGCAGCCTCAAGACCGCCTGGCTGCAACCGCAGCCCGACGACACCGTGCCGCGCTTCGATTTCGAACGCCATCTGGCCGCCCTGACCGGCCCGCAACCGCACTGGCCGGAAGGCACGCGCCATGTCAGCCAGTTGCGCCTGTCGCTGCGCCTTGACGGTAAGGGCCTGCTGGGGGGACTGACCGGCCCGCGCACCCTGCACCTGGACATCGTGGATTACCCCGGCGAATGGCTGCTGGATCTGCGCCTGATGGAACGGGAATTCTCCGAATGGTCGGCCGAGGTTCTGGACCGCATGACGGGCCGCCCCGGCGCCGACGAATACCAGGCCGCGCTTGCGGGACTTGACGGGGACCGCTTCGACGAACCCACCGCGCAGGGTCTGGCCGCGACCTATACCGCGCATCTGCACGCCGCGCGGGACGCTGGCTGGTCGGACTGCACGCCGGGCCGCTTCCTGATCCCCGGAGAGATGGAGGGATCGCCCGCGCTGACCTTCGCCCCCCTGCCCGCCACCTTTGAAGGCGGGCGGCTGCACAAGGAATTCCGTCGCCGCTTCGACGCCTACAAGTCGCGCGTGGTCAAGCCCTTCTTCCGCGAACACTTCGCCCGCATCGACCGGCAGGTGGTGCTGGTCGATGTGCTGGGCGCGATCCACCAGGGGCCAAGGGCGGTCGAGGACATGCGCCGCGCCATGGCCGACATCCTGACCGCCTTCCGCCCCGGTCGCGCCGGCTGGCTGGCGCAGCTTCTGGGCACGCGGCGGGTCGAACGCATCCTGTTCGCCGCCACCAAGGCCGACCACCTGCACCATGTCCAGCACAACCGCCTGACCGCGATCCTGTCCGCCATGCTGCGCGAGGCCCGTGACCGCGCCGACTTCAGCGGCGCCCGGACCGAGGCCATGTCCATCGCCGCCCTGCGCGCCACGACCGAGGACACGATCCGCCAGAACGGCGAGGATCTGCCCGCCGTGCGCGGTCGCCTGATGGACGGGCGGCAGGCGGCCTTCTATCCGGGCGAGCTTCCCGCCGACCCCGCCGCCCTGCTGCATCCGGCCCGCGACGGGGCGCAGGACTGGCTGGACGGCGATTACGCGATCATGAACTTTGCCCCCGCGCCCATGACCGCCCGGCCCGGCGATGGCCCGCCCCATATCCGGCTGGACCGCGCCGCCGAATTCCTGATCGGAGACCGGCTATGAGCGACACCCCCCGCAATCGCGGCCCCGTCCTGATCGAACTGGACGCGCCACAGGCCGAACCCCGCCCCGCCCCTGCGTCCGAGGCGCGGGAGGATACCCTGAACCCCGCCGATGCCCCGCCCATCGACGCGGCCGATCCCGCCCTGCCCCGCCCCCGCACGATGGAGATGGTGACGCGCCTTGTCGGGCGCCCCCCGTCGAAGCTGACGCGGTTCTTCATCAATTCGGGCGTGGCGCTGTTCACCTTTCTTCTGTCCATCGCGGCGCTGAACTTCATCAACGACCTGTTGAACCGCTATCCGGTGCTGGGCTGGATCGGGGTGGCGCTGTTCGCGCTGTTCACGCTGGCGGCACTGGGCATGGCCTGGCGCGAATATCGCGCCTGGGCGCGGTTTGCCAAGATCGACGCGATCCAGCGGCGCGCAGGCGCGGCCCTGGCCGACGACAGCATGGACAAGGCCCGCGCGGTCACCGACGATCTGCTGGCGCTTTATCGCGACCGGCCGGAACTGGAATGGAACCGCAAGCGGCTGGCCGACAATCGCGGCGATGCCTTTGACGCGCGCACCCTGCTGACCATGGCGGAAACGGAACTGCTGGCCAATCTGGACCAGAACGCCCGCCGGGAAATCGAGGCCGCCGCCCGCACCGTGGCCACCGCCACCGCGCTGATCCCCTTGGCCCTTGCCGATGTCGCCGCTGCCCTGGCCGCGAACCTGCGCATGATCCGCCGTATGGCCGAGATCTATGGCGGGCGCGCGGGGGCCGTGGGCGGCTGGCGGCTGGCGCGCACGGTCATCACCCATCTGGTCGCAACCGGCGCGGTGGCGGCGGGCGACGACCTGATCGAGACCGTGGCGGGCGGCGGGATCCTGTCCAAGGTCTCGCGCCGCTTTGGCGAAGGCGTGGTGAACGGCGCCCTGACCGCCCGCGTGGGCATCGCCGCGATGGAGGTCTGCCGTCCCCTGCCCTTCCTGGCCCAGCCGCGTCCCAAGGTCGGCAACCTTGTCACGCGCGGGCTTCGCGGGCTGTTCGGGTCCGACGAACGCGGCTAGAAGATCCCCAAAGGGGGACAGCGGATGACGTTCTTTCTGGGAATCGACGGCGGCGGCACGGGATGCCGCGCGGCGCTGGCGGATGCAGACGGCCGCATCATCGGCCAGGGACAGGGCGGGCCTGCCAACATCAACACCGATGTGGAAGGCGCGGCGGTCAACATCTTGGCCGCGACCGCACAGGCGCTGGAAGGCACGGGCGCCGATCCCCGCGACCTGATCGCGACGCTGGGCCTTGCGGGCGGCACGATGGCGACGGCGACGGAACGGCTGGCGGGGCTTTTGCCCTTTGCCCGGATTCAGATCGTCAACGACGGGATCACGGCGGCGCGCGGTGCCCTGGGCACACAGGACGGCATCCTGGCGGCGATCGGCACGGGATCGGTCTTTGCCGTTCAACGGGGCGGCAATCTGCGGCAGGTCGGCGGGCGCGGCTTTCGGATGGGCGACGAAGGATCGGGCGCGGTTCTGGGCCGGTCGCTGCTGTCGCTGGCCATCCGGGCCGAGGACGGATTCGCCGACATGACCCCCTTGCTGCAACAACTTCTTGAGGAATTCGGGGGGATCGAGGGGATCATCCGATTTGCCAACGGGGCGGCCCCGGCGGATTTCGCCCGGCTGGCCCCGCGCATCGTCGCGGGCGACGACCCTGCCGCCCGGCAGGTCTTCGATGCGGCAGTGGCCGAGATCCGCCATATCCTGACCGTTCTTCAGGCCGACGCGCCCGTGCCGGTCGTGTTCGTCGGCGGGCTTGGCCCCGCCTATGCGGCGCGGCTGACTGACTGGCCGCACCGGCCGGCGCTTGGAACCGGCGTGGATGGCGCATTGTTGATGGCCCGACAGATGGCGGGTGCGGCATGACGGCGTTTGCCCCCATGCGCCTTTTCGATGGCGAGCGATTCCTGACCGATCATGCCGTGGTGATCGAGGGCGACCGCATCGCGGCGGTGCTTCCGGCGTCCCAGGCAGGTCCGGTCACCCGGCTGCAAGGCACGCTTGCCCCCGGTTTCCTAGACCTGCAGGTGAACGGCGGCGGCGGGCTGATGGTGAACGGGGACACAGGTCCCGACGCATTGCGCCACATCTGCGCCACGCATCAGCGGCTTGGCTGCGCGGGCGTCCTGCCGACCCTGATCACCGACAGGCCAGAGGCCACGGCTGCGGTGATCGACGCGGCGACCAGGGCGATCGGTACACCCGGTTTTCTGGGCCTGCACCTGGAAGGCCCGCATCTGGACCCCCGCCGCAAGGGCGCGCATGACCCGGCACTGATCCGGCCCATGACGACCGAGGATCTGGCCCGCCTGTGCGATGCCGCCCGCACCTTGCCGGTGCTGATGGTGACGCTGGCGCCGGAATCGGCGACCCCGGACCAGATCGCGGCCCTGTCGCAGGCGGGCGCCGTCGTCAGCCTGGGCCATACCGACTGCGACCACGATACCGCCCGCACGGCCTTCGCGGCAGGCGCGCGCTGCGCCACGCATCTGTTCAACGCCATGAGCCAGATGGGCCACCGCAGCCCCGGCCTTGTCGGCGCGGTGCTGGCAGGCGATGCCCATGCCGGGCTGATCGCGGACGGGATCCATGTCCATCCCGCCGCCATGCGCACGGCCCTTGCGGCGCGGACCGAGGGCATCTTCCTGGTGACGGATTGCATGGCCTTCGCCGGAACCGACCTGGCCGAGATGCCGCTGCAGGGCCGGACCATCCTGCGCCGGAACGGCCGGCTGACGCTGGCGGACGGAACGCTGGCGGGGGCGGACCTGCGCATGGATCAGGCCATCGGGGTGCTGGTGGACCAAGTCGGGATCGCCCCCGAACGTGCGCTGGCCATGGCGACGTCGGAACCGGCGCGGGCCGCCGGGTTGTCGGACGAATACGGCGCGCTGCGGGAAGGCAGGCGCGCCGATCTGGTTCTGCTGGACGATGCGTGGTGCCTGCAATCCGTGTGGATCGCAGGCCAGCCGGTCATTCCGGGATGACGCGGACCGCGCCGCGCGCGGCACTGGTGGTCAGCGCGGCATAGGCCTTCAGCGCGGTGGACACCTGACGCTGGCGCGGCTTGGCGGGCTTCCAGCCTTCGGCCTCGCGTTTCGCGCGGCGCGCGGCCAGGGTCGCGTCGTCCACGTCCAGGTGGATCACGCGGTTCGGAATGTCGATCACGATCCGGTCGCCCTGTTCCACCAGTCCGATGGTGCCGCCTTCCGCCGCCTCGGGCGAAACGTGCCCAATGGAAAGCCCCGAAGACCCGCCCGAGAAGCGCCCGTCCGTCACCAGGGCGCAGGCCTTTCCCAAGCCCTTCGATTTCAGATAGCTGGTCGGATACAGCATCTCCTGCATCCCCGGACCGCCGCGCGGCCCTTCGTAGCGGATCAGCACGACCTCTCCGGGCTTGACCTTGCCGGTTAGGATGGCGCTGACGCTGTCGTCCTGGCTTTCGAAGATATGGGCCGGCCCCTCGAACTTCAGGATGGATTCGTCCACGCCCGCCGTCTTCACGATGCAGCCGTCCTCGGCCAGGTTGCCGTAAAGCACCGCCAATCCGCCATCCTGCGAAAAGGCGTGTTCGGCCGCGCGGATCACCCCGGTCTTGCGGTCGGTATCCACCGAATCGTAACGGCGTTCCTGCGAAAAAGCGACCTGCGTCGGCACGCCACCCGGTGCGGCGCGATAGAAGTCGTGGACCGTGGCCGCGTCGGTGCGCACCACGTCCCAGCGGTCCAGCGCCTCGGCCAGCGACCCGGCATGGACGCTGCCCACGTCGGTATGCAGCAGGCCCGCGCGGTCCAGCTCGCCCAGGATGCCCATGATGCCGCCCGCGCGGTGGACATCCTCCATATGCACGTCGTCCTTGGCGGGCGCGACCTTGCACAGCACCGGCACGCGCCGCGACAGGCGGTCGATATCGGACATGGTGAAGTCGATGCCGCCTTCATGGGCTGCGGCCAGCAGG
Source organism: Paracoccus sp. SY (assembly GCF_002901215.1). NCBI lineage: Bacteria > Pseudomonadati > Pseudomonadota > Alphaproteobacteria > Rhodobacterales > Paracoccaceae > Paracoccus > Paracoccus sp. SY. The sequence continues at coordinate 19,400 of NZ_NWMQ01000003.1, forward strand.
TGCAGCACCGTGTTGGTGGACCCGCCCATGGCGATGTCCAGCGTCATGGCGTTTTCAAAGGCCTCGAAGCTGGCGATGGAGCGCGGCAACACGCTGGAATCGTCGCCTTCGTAATAGCGCCGCGCAAGGTCCACGATCAGATGACCTGCCTCGACGAACAGGCGCTTGCGGTCGGCATGGGTCGCAAGCGTCGAGCCGTTGCCCGGCAGGGCCAGGCCAAGCGCCTCGGTCAGGCAGTTCATCGAGTTGGCGGTGAACATCCCCGAACAGGATCCGCAGGTCGGGCAGGCCGAGCGTTCGATCACCTCGACCTCGGCATCCGTGATGCGGTCGTCGGCGGCGGCGACCATGGCATCGACCAGATCCAGCGCCTTGACCTTGCCGTCCTCCAGCACGACCTTGCCGGCCTCCATCGGGCCGCCGGACACGAAGACCACGGGGATGTTCAGCCGCAGCGCGGCCATCAGCATCCCCGGCGTTATCTTGTCGCAGTTGGAAATGCAGACCATCGCATCGGCGCAATGGGCGTTGACCATGTATTCCACGCTGTCCGCGATGATCTCGCGCGAGGGCAAGGAATACAGCATCCCGTCATGGCCCATGGCGATGCCGTCATCGACCGCGATGGTGTTGAATTCCTTGGCGATGCCGCCCGCGGCCTCGACCTCTCGGGCGACAAGCTGGCCCAGGTCCTTCAGGTGGACATGGCCCGGCACGAACTGGGTGAAGCTGTTGACGATGGCGATGATCGGCTTGCCGAAGTCGCTGTCCTTCACCCCGGTCGCCCGCCACAGGCCGCGCGCGCCGGCCATGTTGCGGCCGTGGGTGGTGGTGCGGGAACGATAGGCGGGCATGGCTGTGACTCCTCTGGCTGGCGCGTTGGTTTAGCACCAAGCCGCGCGGAAGGAAATTGCCGAATTCGTGCGTTTTCGGATCGTTTCGGCCTTCAGGACGCCAGTTTCATCGTGATGATGCCCGCGACGATCAATCCGGCGGCCAGCAGGCGGGTCGCGGTCACAGGCTCTCCGAACAGCACGATCCCAAGAAGGAAGGCACCAACGGCGCCGATGCCCACCCAGACGGTATAGGACGTGCCCAGGGGCAGCGTCCGCATCGCGACGGCCAGCAACCAGAAGGACGCGATCATGCTGACCAGCATGATGCCGGTGGGCAGGATGCGGGTGAAACCGGCCGATTGCTTCATCGCGGTTGCCCAGACGATTTCCAGAAGACCGGCAAGAACAAGATAGAACCAGGCCATGACGAACCTCATGCTTGCCGGGTCGTCCCGGCGCATCCGCCCATGATGGGGAGGTCGTCCTCTGCCACCCTAGATACGGCTGATGGCCGCGTCATTCAAGGCGATCGACCTTGGCATTTTCGACCAGTTGGGTCTTGGCGCCGACCAGACGTTCCGCCAGGATCTTCGCGCCGCTGACCAGAAGGTTGCTTCCGTCCCACAATTCCGCCGAATCCGGGCGCACGGTGATGACCCGCAGGTCGGGATTGTCGGGGGACTTGAAGAAGGTCTCGTCGGAAAAGCGCCAGACATCGCGCGCCTTGGCGGGATCGTGGCGGATTTCCGCGGTGCCGTCGATCACCACATAGTCATTCGCGCGTTCATCCGAAAAGGCCAGCGAAACCTTGGGATTGGCCTGGATCTGGTCCAGCTTGCAGCCCTTGGTGTCCGACAGGACATAGATCGCCCCTTCGTCGCGCCTGACGCGGGCATAGACGGGGCGAACGCGCATGCCGTCGCCGTCGCGGGTGACGAACATGCAGGGATCGAGCTTCTCGGCCATGGTCCAGATGCGGTCGGTCACGTCGGGATCGGTCATGGGCTCCTCCGGTCGGTCTGGTCACGGGGGGAACGCCCGCAACAGGTCGATGTTCCGTTCCCCGGCGGCACGCCTGTGGGTCGGGGGCGCGGAACGCTTCACATTCCCCCCGCTTCCCCCTATGACGCCACCAATCCCAGTTTCCCGAGGTATCCGATGGCAAGCGCCAACCTGAACGTCATGATCAAGGCCGCCCGCAAGGCGGGGCGCAGCCTCGTCAAGGATTTCCGCGAGGTCGAGAACCTTCAGGTCAGCGTCAAGGGCGCGGGCGACTTCGTCAGCCGCGCCGACCAGGAGGCCGAGCGGATCATCAAGGAGGAACTGCGCGGCGCGCGCCCGAACTATGGCTGGCTGGGTGAGGAAACCGGCGAGGACGCGGGCGAGGATCCGACCCGCCGCTGGATCGTCGATCCGCTGGACGGCACCACCAACTTCCTGCACGGCCTGCCGCATTGGGCCGTCAGCATCGCGCTGGAACACAAGGGCGAGGTCGTCGCCGCCGTGATCTTCGACGCCGCCAAGGACGAATTGTTCGTGGCCGAAAAGGGGGGCGGGGCCTTCATGAACGACCAGCGGCTGCGGGTATCGGGGCGCCGCCGCCTGGACGAATCGCTGTTCGCCACGGGGATCCCCTTTGCAGGCCGGGGTCCGCTGCCTGCCGCGCTGCAGGATCTGGCGCGGCTGATGCCGTTGACGGCGGGCGTCCGCAGGCTGGGTTCGGCGGCGCTGGATCTCGCCTATGTCGCGGCGGGGCGGTACGACGGATACTGGGAACGCGGCAACAAGCCCTGGGACGTGGCGGCGGGCATCCTGATGGTGCGCGAGGCCGGCGGCTTTGTCGAAGGCATCCGCGACGGCGACGACCCGCTTGAATCGGGCCGCATCATCGCCGCGAACACGCAGATCTTCGAGCCCCTGGCAAAGATCATCCGCACCCGCGACTGATTTGCACGTCCTGCAAGGCTGACTTGCCTTGACCCCGGGTCAGGACGGGCGCATGGCGGAACCGACCGGGGACCGCGCCATGCCAGACGACCAGAACAGACTGACTTATGCCGCAACGGCAGCCGCCGCCGCGGCACCCCCGCCGCTTGCGCCCGCAACGCCGGGGGCGAAGGACCGCACAGGCCTGGGCATCGCGCTGATGTGCGCGACCAGCCTGATCTTCGCGTTCCAGGACGCGTTCTCGCGCCTGCTGGGATCGGAATATCCGCCGGTTCTGGTGGTGATGATCCGGTACTGGGTCTTTGCGCTGTTCGTGATCGCCATGGTCTCGCGCCAGCCGGGCGGGCTGCGCCGTGCCGTCCGCACCAAGCGGCCCAAGACGCAGATCCTGCGCGGCGCGCTTCTGGTGGTCGAAACCACCCTGATGGTCGAGGCCTTCGTGCGCCTGGGCCTGGTCGGTACGCATGCGATCTTTACCGCCTATCCGCTGCTGATCGCGGCGCTGTCCGGGCCGATCCTGGGCGAAAGGGTCGGCTGGCGCCGCTGGCTGGCCATCGGCGCGGGTTTCGTCGGCATCCTGATCATCCTGAACCCCGGCGGGACGGAACTGAACCTGGGCGCGGGGATGGCCTTTCTTTGCGCGCTGCTGTTCGCGATCTATGGGCTGCTGACGCGGCATGTGTCGCGCGACGACCCGGCCCAGGTCAGCTTCTTCTGGACCGGGATCGCCGGGGCCGTCACGGTGACGGTCCTTGGCATCCGCCAGTGGGAATGGCTGGCGCCCGTGGACTGGATCTGGATGGCGATCCTCTGCGTGCTTGGGATCGCGTCCCACTGGCTGCTGATCCGCGCCTATGAACTGGCCGAGGCCTCTGCCCTGCAACCCTTCGCCTATACGCAGCTTGTCTGGGTCAGCTTCATCGGCGTCCTGGTCTTTGGCGAGGTGCTGCACATGAACGTGGTGATCGGCGCCGCGATCGTGGTCGCGGCAGGGCTGTTCACGCTGTGGCGGGCACGGGTCACGGCCAACCGGCTTCGTTCCGGCGAATAGCCGCCGAGTCCGAAATCCCCGATGCTGCCTATTTCGAACCAGTGCGTTACAGCGATCAGGTCTGAGAAGGGAGCGTTCATGAAAACCCTGTTCGCATCAATCCTGGTCGGTGCGCTTTGCACGGCCCCAGCCTTTGCCGATCCGGGGCATGGTCATGGCAAGGGGCACGGCCATCATGCGCACCACCGCGCGCATTGCCCACCCGGCCTTGCCAAGAAGAACCCGTCCTGCACGCCGCCGGGTCATGCGCGCAAGAAGGCGCATCATCGCCACCGCGTCGGCGACACGCTGCGCGGCGGCGACTATGTCCTTGTGCGGGATCCGCGGCGCTATGCCCTGGATACACGACCGGACTGGCGCTATTACCGCGACAACGACCGGCTTTACCGCGTGGACAGCGAAACCCGGAAAATCCTGGCGGTTCTGAACCTGATCGACGCCTTCACGAACTAGGCCTCAGTTCGTGCCGGGCACCTCCTGGCGGCGCGCCTCGACCGTGGCCGGCTGCCAGCCTTCGGGCAGGCTGGGTCCGATGAAGGGTTTCGCGACCGGCCGCGCCGACAGGGCCAGGGTCAGCCGCGCCACGGGGGGCGGCATCAGCCCGCCTCCGGTCAGATCCCAGGTCGGCACGATAGGTGCAGGACGGCCCAGCATCCGGGCGCGATAGACGGGCATCGCCTCGGTCACGCGCATGACATAGTTGCGGGTTTCGTCGAAGGGAATCAACTCGACCCATTCGACCGGGTCCATGTCCCGGCGCAGGTCGCCGAAATCGCGCAGCCATCGCCCCGGACGCCCCGGCCCCGCATTATAGCCCGATGCCGTCAGCGCCGTCGATGCGCCGAAACGGTCGCGCAGCCCCGCCAGATAGGCCGCGCCCAGGCGGGCGTTATAGGCGCCATCGCGGGTCAGGCGCCCAAGGTCATAGGGTTCCCGGATTTGTCGGGCCATCTGGCGGGCGGTGTCGGGCATCACCTGCATCAGCCCGCGCGCGCCGACATGGCTTTGCGCGGCCGGGTTGAATTCGGATTCTTGGCGGGCAATCGACAGGACCAGTTCGGGCGGGATGCCGAAATCCGTCTCGTGCAGCCCGGTCAGCGGAAAATGCGCGGCGGGATGGATGACGCCCTTGTCTGCGGCGCGCTTCGACAGGCGCAACCCGTGCCAGGGCATACCGGCTTCGTACATCAGCCGGGCCATGCGCAGGCTGTCCTGGGGATCGGCGGTCTCCGACAGGTGCAGGAAGAACCGCTGCGCCTCGTCCGGCCGGCCTGTCGCCAGCAGCCACAGCCCGGCCCGGAAGACGCCGCTGTCGCCAAGCGGCGCGCCGCGCCAGTCGGGCAAGGGTCCGGGTGCGGCATAATCGGCGGGCATCGTCGCCCCGATCCGTTCGGCGGCAAGCTGGCCGTAATAGGTGCCGGGCATGGCCGCCGCCTGCGCATAGGCGGCATCCGCCGCCCCTTGGTCGCCAAGCGCCTCCTGCGCGCGCCCTTGCCAATAAAGGGCGCGAGACCGGCTGATCTGGCTGCCGACCACCGTCTCCAGGTGCCGGAAATGCGCCAGCGCCCGGTCCGCCGCGCCCTGCTTCAGCGCGGCAAATCCCGCCAGCCATTCCAGATCGGCGTAATGTCGGTTGTCCCGAGGCAGGAAGTGCGACCGGGCAAGCGTTTCCGCCCGCGCCCAGTCGCCGTTGCGCATGGCAAGGCGGGCGTAATCCACCCGCATCGACGCCCAGGCTGCCGGATCGCGCAAGGCTTCGGCACTGGTGGAGGCTTCCAGCATCAGCGCCTGTGCGCCTTCGTGCTGCTTGGCGCGGACCCGCCACAGATAACGGTCCATGGTCAGGCCGGGATCGGCCCGCGCAGCGTCAGGCAAGGCCAGGATCAGGTCGTCCACGCCCGCCCGGCCCGCCTGCAAGGCAATGCGCGCCGCCAGAAGGGGGCGGTCCGGTTCCGGCAGGCGGGGCAGCAGGCGTTCGGCCTGCGCCCATTCCTGCCGGTCCAGCATGGCGACCGCCCGCGCGGTCATCAGGGGCACCAGTTCAGGGCCATGCGCGGCCAGAAAGGCGGTTTCCTCGGGTCCGGTCAGGGGCACGGCGGTCCAGAACCGCGCCCGTTCCGCCTTGGCGGCGGCAGGGTCCAGCGTTGCAAGATAGGCGGTTTCGGCAGCCAGGGTCGCCGGCAGGCGATCCACGAACCAGTCCCGGATATCCTGCGCAGGCAGGTCGGGCCGCATCTTCGCGTCGCCGCGTTCGCGCAGCAGCGCCAGCCCCGGCCAGTCGCCATGGCCGCGCACGAAGTCGATGTAATCGCCGGGGGCGCCGTGGCCCGCCCGCAGCGCCTGCCAGCCCACCAGGGCCTCGGCCATCGGCCCGGACCTTCGGGCCGCATCGCGCGCGGTGACCCAGTCCCGCGCATCGGCCGCCGACAGCGCCAGCGCCATCGCGCCCGCATCCTCGGCCCCGGCGGGGGCAAGGGGGACCAGCATCAGCAGCCCGGCTGCAATCATGTCGCGCAGAAGTCGCATCACCCGCCTTGTGTCGCCGCCCCGTGCGCCCGACGCAATACACAACCTTGGCAAGTTCCACCTGCCCCGTTAATCAGGCCCGCGAACCAAACCTGCAAGGAAGCGTGTCATGTTCAAGGGATCCCTGCCCGCACTGGTCACGCCGTTCACACCGGACGGCGAGCTGGATCTGGACACGCTGAAGAAGCTGGTCGAATGGCATATCGACCAAGGCAGCCACGGCCTTGTCCCCGTGGGCACCACCGGCGAAAGCCCGACCCTGACCCATGACGAACACCGCCTGGTGATCGAGGAGGTCGTGCGCGCCGTGGACGGTCGCATCCCGGTCATCGCCGGCGCCGGGTCGAACAGCACGCGCGAAGGCATCGGCCTGATCCGACACGCGGCCGAGGTCGGCGCAGATGCCGCCCTTGTTGTCACGCCCTATTACAACAAGCCCACTCAGGCGGGGTTGATCGCCCATTACACCGCCCTGGCCGAGGCATCCGACCTGCCCATCATCATCTACAACATCCCCGGCCGGTCGGTGGTGGACATGACGCCCGAAACCATGGGCGAACTGGCCAAGCTGCCCACGATCATCGGCGTCAAGGACGCCACCGGCAAGCTGGAGCGCGTCAGCCAGCAGCGCATCACCTGCGGCCACGACTTCGTGCAATTGTCGGGTGAGGACGGCACCGCGCTTGGCTTCAACGCCCATGGCGGCGTGGGCTGCATCAGCGTCACGGCCAATGTCGCGCCGAAGCTGTGCGCCGAGTTCCAGGAAGCGACGTTGGCGGGCGACTATGCCAAGGCGCTGGAATACCAGGACCGGCTGATGCCCCTTCATGTGGCGATCTTCGTCGAACCGGGCCTTGTCGGCGCGAAATACGCGATGTCGCGGCTGGGCCTGTGCGACGAAAGGGTGCGGCTGCCGCTGGTGCCCCTGACCGACCCGACCCGCCGCCTGATCGACGCGGCGCTGGACCATGCCGGCCTGATCTGACACGGGGATGCGCGACAATTTGGCGCGCATTTTCCGCATCGTCTTTTCAAAGCGCAATCTTCATCCCATATTCAGGATGAGGAGACGACCCGCCATGCCCTTGCCGCACTTCCTGGTCCTGATCGCCGCAGTCATCCTTGTCGCCGCCTTGACCCTGTGGGCGGCCTTTTCGGCTGGTGCGCCCGTGGTGGTCCTGGCGATGGTCACGCTGTCGGCCGCGGCCGCCCTGCATCTGTCCCAGGGCGACCGGCACGACCACGACGCCTGACGGGCGGGGCCGTCAGCTTTCCAGCTCGGCGTCCCAATACAGGAAATCCATCCAGCTTTCATGCAGGTGATTCGGCGGAAAGCGCCGGCCCGCCGCGTGCATCTCCTCGGGCGAGGGTTGGCACGGCTTGCGGCGCAGGCTCATCCCCGAATGGCGCAGGCTGCGGTTGGCCTTGCGCAGGTTGCAGGGCGAACAGGCGGCGACCACGTTGTCCCAGCTGGTCACGCCCCCGCGCGACCGGGGCACGACGTGATCGAAGGTCAGGTCGCCCTTGGCCCCGCAATACTGGCAGCAGAATTCGTCCCGCAGAAAAAGATTGAAGCGCGTAAATGCTACGCGCTTCTGGGGTTTCACATAATCCTTCAGAACGACGACCGAGGGCAGCTTGAACACCTGGCGCTGACTTCGCACCACCTCCTCGTATTCGGCGATGATGTCCACGCGGTCCAGGAAGGCGGCCTTGATCGCCTCTTGCCAGGGCCACAGCGACAGGGGGTAATAGGACAGGGGCCGGTAATCCGCGTTCAGCACCAGGGCGGGGTGATGGCGCAGGCTTGCAGGCTCGCGCACGAACTGGGTTCGAAAATCCGTCTGATGTCGCTGATCCAGCATGCTGCCTTTCCGCCTGCCCCCCTGGGTGGCCGGGGGCGCCCCGTCAGATCCGTTTCCTTGACTATATATCGCGTCCGGCATCTGGCAAGTCCCCGGATCTATTTGCCCTGCGGCAGGGATAAACCGCGCCGGTGACAGGGGCATGACGGTTGCCCCCTGCCCGCGGGAATGGCAGGCTGCGTTTCATGACGCAGACGCCGCCGCCCCTGCTTGGAACCCTGGAATCCGCGCTTTATGCCGAGGATCTGGACGCGGCCACCGCATTCTGGCGCGACGTGATGGGGTTGGAACCGTTCCAGACCGTGCCGGGACGGCATGTGTTCTTTCGCGTCGCGCCCGGGCAGGTCCTGCTGGTCTTCAACCCCGAGGCCACCGCACAGCCGCCAAAGCCCGATGCCCGGCTGCCGGTGCCCCCGCATGGCGCGCGCGGGCCCGGCCATTTCTGCCTAGCCGTGGCGCCTGACCGGCTGGACGCCTGGCGCGACCACCTGGAAGCGAAAGACATCACCATCGAGGCCGATTTCCGCTGGCCGAACGGCGCAAGGTCGATCTATCTGCGCGACCCGGCGGGCAATTCCATCGAACTGGCGGACCCGGCGATCTGGTCCTGATCTTCTGTGCCCAAGTATCCCACGGGGGTCCGGGGGTGTGAAACCCCCGGCTTATTTCCCCAGCCTGTCCTTCGCGAAGGACAGCGCCACCGACAGCCCGTCGGGCGAAATCCCGTGCCCGGTGCCCTTCATCACATGGCCATAGACGTCGAAGCCCGCCTTCTCCAGCGCCTCGCCGGCAAGCTGCATGTCCTGGAACGGCACCATCGGATCCTGGTCGCCATGCAGCAGCAGGACCGGCGGCTTGACCTTCGCCTCGGACGGCAGCAGTTCGGGGACCAGCAGGCGGCCCGAAAAACCGATGATGCCTGCCACCGGCTGGTCGCGGCGCGGCAGGACATGCAGCGCCATCATCGTGCCCTGCGAAAAGCCCACCACGACCATCCGGTCCGCCGTCAGTCCTTCGTCCGCCAACACCTTGTCCAGCCAGGCGTTCAGCAGGTCGATGGACTTGGCCATGGACTCCTTGGCCTGCGCCTCGGACGACCCGTCCAGCCAAGGGATCGGAAACCACTGGTAGCCGAAGGGGTTGTTGACGCTGCGTTCGGGCGCATCGGGGGCGTGGAAGGCGACGCCCGGCAGATGCGGCGACAGGGGATCGGCCAGACCCAGCAGGTCGGCGCCATCCGCGCCGTATCCATGCAGGAACACAACGACCGCATCGGCCTTGGACGGACCCTTGCGGGCGGATTTCAGAACGGTCATCGGATTCCCTCGCGGCCTTTGGCCCGCAGGTAATAGGCCCAGAGACCACGGGCCGCAACCGCGCGCCAGGGCCGCCAGGCTTCGGCCATGCGCCGCAGGCCGGCCGCCGTGGGCCGGGCATCCAGGCCATACATCATCCGCGCAGCCTCCTGCAGGGCAAGATCGCCCGCCGCGAAGACGTCGGGCCGGCCAAGCGCCATCTTCAGATAGATCTCGGCCGTCCAGGCCCCGATGCCGGGCAGCGCCGTCAGGATGGCGACGGCCTGGTTGTCAGGCATGGCGCGCAGGCCGTCCCAATCCAGGCCTGCCGCCGCGATCCCTTTCAGGTAACGGACCTTGGGACGCGACAGACCCACCGCGCGCAAGGTTTCCTCGGGCGCGGCAAGGATCGCCTCGGGGCTCATCAGCCCCGCCGCCGCCAGCCGGGCCGAGATGGCGGCCGCGGCCGAGGTCGAGATCAGTTGCCCCACCACAGCATCGGCCAGGGCTTCGAAACCATCCGCGCGGCGCAGCAGCGGCAGCGGGCCCAGATCCGGCGCGACCCGCGCCCAGACGGGACAGACCGCGACCAGATGCGCCACCCCCTCGGCCAAGTCGGCCTGGGTCTGGATCAGTCGCGGCCCACCTCGGGGCGCGTCAGTCACGATCCACCGCCGCCTCCAGCTTCAGGCGGGTTTCCCAGGCCATCGAGATATGCTGCCGCAGCGCCTTGTCCGCCGCCGCCCCGTCGCCCGCCGCGATGGCATCGACGATGCGCTTGTGTTCGGCAAGCGCGGTTTCGCCCCGCCCTTCGGCGGCCAGCGAGGTCTTGGCCATCAGCGCCATGGTCCGATGCACCAGGTCAAGCTGCTGGACCAGATAGCGGTTGTGAGACGCCAGATGGATCTGGTGATGAAAGCGCCGGTTGGCGCGGGCCAGCGCCTCGGGGTCGCGGACGGCCCGCTGGTCCTCGGCGACCATCTGGGCCAGGACGCGCACTTCTTCCGGCGTGGCGTGGCGGGCGGCAAGGCGTGCGGCCAGCGCCTCAAGTTCCGCGCGGACGGTGTAAAGCTCGGCCAGTTGGTTGTGGTCCAGCGATGCGACGATCAGGCTGCGCCCGTCACGCACCAGCATGGCCTGGGTCTCCAGCCGCTGCAAAGCCTCGCGCACGGGGGTGCGGCTGACGCCGAAGCGTTCGGCCAGTTCGGATTCGACCAGCCGGTCGCCGGGGCGATAGGTGCCGGATTCGATCGCGGCCAGGATCAGGGAATATGCGTCCTTCATGGGCCGCACGATTGGCCGGGCTTTGGGCGATTGCAAGGGCGCTGTTGCCGGGCTAGGCCATGGCCATGGATTTCACGCATGTCGATACCTGGATCTTCGATCTGGACAACACGCTTTATCCGCCGGACATGGCGCTGTTCCCGCAGATCGAATCGCGGATGACCGATTACGTCATGCGCACCCTGGCGGTGGAACGCGACGCGGCCGACCAGATGCGGCGCGACTGGTGGACACGGCACGGGACGACGCTGGCGGGGCTGATGGCCGAACATGCCATCGACCCCCTGGCCTATCTTGCGGATGTCCACGACATCGACTTCGCGCCCCTGCTGCCCGCCCCGGACCTTGCCGCCGCCATCGCCGCCCTGCCAGGGCGCAAGCTGGTCCATACCAACGGCGATTCCGCCTATGCGCAGAAGGTGCTGGGCGCACGCGGCCTGGGCCTGGTGGGCAGCGACGCGCCCGCCCCCGTCTTCGAGGCGATCTATGGCATCGCCGAGACGCATTTCCATCCCAAGCCGCGCGAGGAAGCCTTTCGCATCGTGATCGACGCCGCGCGCATCGACCCCACCCGCGCCGCCTTCTTCGAGGACGACCCCCGCAACCTGGCCTATCCGCACCGGGTCGGGATGCGCACGATCCTGGTCGGGCCGGGCCGCCACGGGCCGGATCTTCTGGACGCGCCGGTGCCCGGCCATGTCGATCACCACATCCACGACCTGACTGCGTTCTTGCGTCGCATTGCGGCGCAGGGGTGATTGCGCCACAATGTCCCCCGACGCGCGCCCATCCCATAGGTTTTCCATGACCCATACCGCCGACAAAGACGGAAATCGCCTGACGCTCCGTATCATCGCCCTGCTGCTGGCCGTTCTTGCGATTGCCGTGCTGGCCGTCATCCAGTTCGGCCTTCCCGTGCTTGGCCTGCTTGGCCTGGTGCTGACCGTGGCCGTTTTCGCGGTCATGCTGATGTTCACCGCCGGGAACTGAACGGCACATGGTGGCAGGCGACATCGAGGCGGTCGATATCCTGGTGTCCGGCGGCGGCATCGCCGGGCTGATCGCCGCGGCGGCCTTCGGCGCGCGGGGATTTTCCACGATCTGCGTCGATCCCGCGCCGCCGATCACGGATGAGGCTGCCGAAGGCGCCGACCTGCGCACCACGGCTTTCCTGACCCCCTCGGTCGCGCTGTTGCGGCGGATCGGGCTGTGGGACCGCCTGGCGCCTCATGCCACGCCCTTGCAGGTCATGCGGATCGTCGATGCGGGCGGCGCCACGCCCGCCCCGCGCCTGACGCGCGAATTCAACGCGGCCGAGATCGGCGACCAGCCCTTTGGCTGGAACCTGCCCAACTGGCTGTTGCGGCGCGAGATCACCGCCCGGCTGGCGGAAATGGACAATGTCCGCTTCCAGCCCGGCACGGGCACGGCGGCGGTGCTGGCCCGTGATACGGGCGCCCTTGTCACGCTGACGGATGGACGGCGCATCCAGGCGCGGCTGCTGGTCGGGGCGGACGGGCGCAATTCGCCGGTAAGGCAAGCCCTTGGCATCGGTGTGCGGACCTTCCGCTATGGCCAGAAGGCGCTGGCCTTTGCCGTCACGCATGAGGTGCCGCACGAAAATGTCTCGACCGAGATTCACCGGTCCGGCGGGCCGTTCACGCTGGTGCCCCTGCCCGACCGCGGCGGCAAGCCCTGTTCGGCGGTGATCTGGATGGAAAACGGGCGCGAGGTCGCGCGCCTTGCCGCCCTGCCGCCCGACGCCTTCGCGGCCGAGATGAACGCACGTTCGGCCGGGGTGCTGGGCCGGCTGACGCTGGAGACTCGGCTGACGCAATGGCCGATCATCAGCCAGATCGCCGACCGCTTCACCGGTCCCCGCACCGCCCTGATCGCCGAGGCCGCGCATGTGGTCCCGCCCATCGGCGCCCAAGGCCTGAACATGAGCCTGGCCGACCTGTCGTCGCTGCTGGATCTGTCGGGCGATGATCCGGGCAACCCGGACGGCCTGACGGCATTCGACCGCGCCCGTCGTCCCGAAGCCTTTGCCCGGCTGCTGGGCATCGACGCGCTGAACCGCGCCAGCCAGGCATCCCTGCGGCCCCTGCGCGATCTGCGCGCGGCGGCGCTTGGCGGGCTTTACGGCATCGCCCCGGTGCGGCGCCTGATGATGCGCGCCGGATTGGGAATGCGCTAGGTCCCCTTGCCGCCTATGCCGCCGCGCCGCGCAGCATCCGCAGCGGTTCGGTTCGCGACAGGCGCAGCACATGGGCCATATAGGGCTGGGCCAGATCCTCGGCCCGCACCGCCGCGTAAAGCCGCCTGATGATCCCGCCTTGCGTCAGCGGCAGCATGGCGATTTCCGCATTGGCGGATTCGCGGCGCAAGACCCAGTCGGGCATCACCGCCACGCCGCGCCCCGAGGCGACCAGCATCAGCGACACGGCGGTCAGTTCCACAGTGCGCTGCCGGGCGGGTTCCACGCCGGCGGGCGTCAGGAACTGGCTGAACACGTCCAGCCGCGCTCGGTCCATGGGATAGGTGATCAGCGTTTCCCCTGCCAGATCCTGCGGTTCGGCATACCCCTTGGCGACCAGCGGGTGATCGGCGGGCACCACCAGCGTCGGGGAATAGTCGAACAGCGGCTGGAAGACGATGCCCGGCAGATCCTCGGGGTCGGACGAGATCACCAGATCGACCTCTTGCCGGGACAGGGCGGGCAGCGCGCCGAAGGCCAGCCGCTGGCGGATGTCCAGGTCCACCTCGGGCCAGGTGCGGCGGAAGATGTCCAGGACCGGCAGCAGCCAGTCGAAGCAGGCGTGGCATTCCATGGCAATGTGCAACCGCCCGATGCGCCCTGCCTCGACCCCCTTGAATTCGTCCTCGGTGGCCTGGACCAGCGGCAGGACCTGTTCGGCCAGCCGCAGCAGGCGCATCCCGGATGGCGACAGGCGCATGGGCTTGGCGCGGCGGACGAACAGGTCCACCCCCGCCTGTTCTTCCAGCGCCTTGACCTGATGGGACAGAGCCGATTGCGTGATGTTCAGGACCTCGGCCGCGCGGGCCAGGCCGCCTTGTTCATGGATCGCGCGGACGGTCCGCAAATGGCGCAGTTCCAGATGCATGGTGAGGCAGACTCATGTTGATCTTGAGGATTATGAATTTGTCTCACGGCCGGACGCGTGGCACAAGCGGCCAAAGCCAAAGGAATCGCCATGTCCCGCCCCAAGATCAGCTTCGAGTTCTTTCCGCCGAAGACGCTGGATGCGTCCTTCCGGCTGTGGGAGACCGCGCGGGCCCTGGCGCCGCTGGCGCCGGATTTCGTGTCCGTCACCTATGGCGCGGGCGGCACCACCCGCAAGCTGACGCATGAGGCGGTGACGACCATCCACCGCCATTACGGCATCCCCGTCGCCGCCCACCTGACCTGCGTCGAGGCCACGCGGGCCGAGACGATGGAAATCGTGCAGGCCTATGCCGAAGCCGGGATTCGGGAAATCGTGGCGCTGCGCGGCGATGCGCCCAAAGGGCAGGACCGGTTCACCCCGCATCCCGACGGTTTCACCAACACGGTCGAATTGATCGAGGCGATCGCCGCGCGCGGCGACATGACGATCCGCGTCGGCGCCTATCCCGAACCGCACCCGGACAGCAGCGGCACCGATGCCGACGTCTTCTGGCTGAAGCGCAAGATCGAGGCGGGCGCGACCAGCGCGATCACGCAGTTCTTCTTCGATGCCGATACCTTCTTCCGCTTTCGCGACAAATGCGCGGCGGCGGGGATCGACGCGCCGATCATCCCGGGCATCCTGCCGATCCAGGGCTGGGCCGGGGCCAAGCGCTTTGCCGCGACCTGCGGCACCAGCGTGCCGGGCTGGGCCGAGGAGGCGTTCACGAAAGCCGCCGCCGAAGGTCCGGCGGCGGAACGCGCCCTGTCGGAACGCGTCTGCGCGGATCTGTGCCGCGCCCTGCTGGACGGCGGCGTGGACCGGCTGCATTTCTATACGCTGAACCGGCCCGATTTGACGCTGGCGGTCTGCGGGGCGCTTGGGGTCGAGCCGCTGAACCTGGGCGCGGTGGCCTGAACCGCATCGTGGCGACGGGGGGTTTTCCACCCCCCGACCCCCGGAGGATATTTGCACACAGAAGATGTGGCCTATTCGAAGCCCATCACCGTGGCACGGGTCATGGCGCCGAAGCCGTTGAAGCGGGTGTTGGTCACCACCGAATAGGCGCCCGCGCCGTGGAAGACGACGTAATCGTCTTCGGCGATGTCGTCGGGCAGGCCGAGTTCGCCCGGCAGACGATCCACCGAATCGCAGGTCGGCCCGAAGATCACGCGACCGTTGCGGTCGCCGGTGCGGGGCTTGCCCTGGGGGGTCAGAACCTCGATCCGGTCGATGTTGCCGATGATCGGAAGTTCCGCCAGCCCGCCATAAACGCCGTCGTTCAGGAACACATTGGCCCCGTCGCGCACGCCCTTGACGCGGGCGATCAGCGCATAGGCATCGGCGCAAAGGCCGCGCCCCGGTTCGCAGACCAGGGCTGGCGCATCATCGCCGAAGCATTCGGACACCGTGTCGCCGATCTCGGTGAAGATCGACTGCAGGTCGGGTTCAACGCCTACCACGCGATGCGACGGAAAGCCGCCGCCGACGTTCAGCCGGTGCGCCCGGACGCCCGCCAGATCGCAGATCTCGCGCGCGACGCGGATATAGCTTTCCCAGGCGATCGGGTCGGTGCATTGCGTGCCCGGATGGAAGGTCAGCGAGGCGACATAGCCCCGCTCCGCCACCAGCCGCAGCAGATCCGCCGCCAGGTCCGGCGTCGCCCCGAATTTCGAACCGAAGTCATAGGCCGCGCCCAGCACCGGCAGCTTGAAGCGGGGCGAGATCTCGACCCCCTGCCCGTCCACATGGGTCGGCACCTGTTCGAACAGCTTGTCCAGCTCGCTGCGGCTGTCCACCGACCAGGCGAGGATGCCTTCGCGCACGCCATGGGCGATTTCCCGGCGCGACCGGACGGGGTTGTGGTAATGGCGCGCCGCGCGGGGGGCCAGGCGGCCGATCAGGTCGATCTCGAACGGAGATGCGACGTCAAAGCCCTGGATGCCGGCAGTCACCAGGTTCTGGATCACGGCCTCATCGGGGTTGGATTTCACGGCATAGGTCACAAGGCCCGGAAAGCCCGTCAGGAATTGCCGCGCCCGGTCCTGCAACACCGTGGGCGCGAAGGCCATCACCGGATGGTCGGGCTGAAGATGGCGGATGATCTCGGCCGGATTGTCCCAGACGGTCTTCTGTGTCCCCATTGCACGGGATCCTTTCGCGCGTTCGATGTGATCGGGTCGCGGGCATGAAGCCCCCCAACCCAAGGTGGCGCTTTTCGGTTCCAATTTCACCGATGAAAAGGGTAGATCCGCGCCCTGTGCCGGTTATTATGACGAACTTCATGTCAATTTGACGAAAGCACCGGATTACGGCGATGGATGACCTGGATCGCAACATCGTGGCGCTGCTGTCGCAGGACGCCCGCACCTCGATCGCGGTGCTGGCGCGGCGGCTGAAGGTCGCGCGATCCACGCTGCAGGCGCGTCTGGAACGGCTGGAAACATCGGGCGCGATCGCCGGCTATACGCTGAGATTGGGCGATGCGGCCAGGCTGGGGCGTATCCGCGCCACCGTGCTTCTGGCCATCGAACCGCGCAGCCAGCCTGCGGTCCTGTCGCGGCTGAAGTCGATGCCGCAGGTCGAACGGATCCATACCACCAGCGGGCGGATCGACCTGCTGGTCCAGATCGTCAGCGGATCGACCGCCGAACTGGACGAGGCGCTGGATCGCATCGGCGCCCTGGACGGGGTGCGGTCGTCGGAAAGCCTGATCCACCTGACGACCAAGATGGACCGGGCGGTATAAGCGCCTAGCGCAGCCGGAACAGGTCCACGAAATCCTGGGCGGCCTGCGCATCGCCCGCCAGTCCGATCACCCCGTCCTGCACCAGTCGGGCCAGCGGCACCGGGCCATAGACCGCGCGCGCCAGGTTGTTGCCGTTGCCCGACAGCGTGAAATCCGAAGCCCCTGCCCCGGCCTGGGGGTGCAGGACGCCATTCGCCAGGCGCAGGGTAAAGGCTTCGTGCCCCATCTCCATGCCCGCCGTCGCCTGCGCGTCATTGGGCAGCATCATCGCCGTCATCGAGATCACCAGGGCCGCCGGGCTGATGAAGCGGCGCGGATCATGGCCCGGATGCAGCGCGGCCCAGCGGCACATCGCCTGCAGCACCGGCATCAAGCCGCGCCCGGAATCGGTCAGCCCATAAACCCCGCCGTCATGCGCGACCACGCCCGCGTCGATCAGTTGCGCCAGCCGCTGCGTCAGCACCGCCGCCGTGACGCCCGGCAATCCGTGGCGGATCGCCTGGAACCGCTTGGGCGCCAGCATCAGTTCCCGGACGACCAGCAGCGCCCATCGGTCGCCGACGACGTTCAGCGCATGGGCTGCAAGGCATCCTTCGTCATAGCGGATGCGCGGGGTCTGGCCTGTCCTGTTCATGGCCTCAGAGTATCAGTTGCTTTTTCATACTGCAACTGACAGGCTGCGACTCATCTGCCCCAAGGGGCTGAATGGGAGGGAATGTCATGACCTATGTTTCGGGTTTCGTCGCAGCGGTCCCCCAATCGAACAGGGACGCCTTCATCGCCCATGCCAAGGCCGGCTGGCCCTGGTTCCAGAAACGCGGCGCCTTGCGCATGGTCGAATGCCTGGGCACGGACGTGAAGCACGGCAAGCAGACCGATTTCTATCGCGCGACCCAGGCCAAGGAAGACGAGGTGCCGCTGTTTTCCTGGGTCGAATGGCCCGACAAGGAAACCTGCGATGCCGCCTGGGCCAGTATGGAAGGCGGCGACGACCTGCCCGAGATGCCAGAGATGCCCTTCGACGGCGCGCGCATGTTCTGGGGCGGCTTCGCGCCCATCGTCCAGGTGGGCGAAAGCAGGCCCGGCAGCTATGTCCAGGGCTTCGTCCTGGCCGCGCCCGAGGATCGGAAGCAGGCTTATATCGACATGGCCAACAGCGCGACCGAGATGTTCCGGCGCATGGGCGCGACCTATCAGGTCGAATGCTGGGGCGAGGACGTGCCCCATGGCAAGCAGACCGACTTCTATCGCGCGACCCAGGCCCAGGACGGAGAGGTGCCGCTGTTTTCCTGGATCGAATGGCCCGACCGCGAGACCTGCGACGAGGCCAGCCGCAAGATGGAGGCCGAGATGGCCGACATGGACATGCCGGACATGCCCTTTGACGGGATGCGGATGTTCTGGGGCGGCTTCACGCCTGTCTTCGACAGCAAGACGGGGGGCCGCTGATGCCCCGCGTGCATGGCCACCCTGTCTGGTTCGAACTGACCACCGCCAAGGGCCAGCTTGCCCAGGCGGAAGATTTCTATGCCCGCGTCCTGGGCTGGCAGATCGGCGACAGCGGGATGGAGGGTTTTGCCTATCACCTTGCCCGTGCCGAAGATCAGCTGGTGGCGGGCCTGATGGAGATCCCCGACGGCATGGACGGGATGCCGCCGAACTGGACCCTGTATCTGGGGGCCGAGGACGCCGATGCCACGGCCCGCGACATCCGCGCGGCAGGCGGTCAGATTCAGGTCGAACCGACGGACATTCCCGGCACCGGCCGCTTTGCCGTGGCCTCGGATCCACAGGGCGCGGCCTTCGGCATCCTGGCCCCCCTGCCGATGGAAGACAGGAACGAGACGCGCGCCTTCGACCAGCAGAAGGCAGGCCACGGCAACTGGACCGAACTGATGTCCACCGATTCTGTCGCGGGCTTCGACTTCTATGCCCGCGTCTTCGGCTGGCGGAAATCGCAGGCGATGGACATGGGGACGATGGGCACATACCAGCTTTTCAGCCATGACGGCGCGGATATCGGCGGCATGATGGGGCTGGGCAATGCGCCGCGGCCCGTCTGGCTGGTCTATTTCGGCGTGAACGGCGTGGATGCCGCCACCCGGCGCATCCGGGACGGGGGCGGCAGCGTCCAGCATGGCCCGACCGAGGTTCCGGGCAGCGCCCATATCGCCGTCGCCACCGATCCGCAGGGCGCGTGGTTCGCCGTGGTCGGCCCGCTGGAGGAGACGCCGTGACCCTGGTGCTGACCACCTATGACTGGGTGCCCGATTTTCCCCGCGGCTTCGTGCGCGACATCCGCGTGCGCTGGCTGCTGGAGGAGCTGGGGCGGCCTTATGCCGTCGAAACCGTGCCGCTGAAGGATCGCACGGTCGATCACCTGGCCCATCAGCCGTTCCATCAGGTGCCCTTCATCCGCGACGGCGACCTGACGCTGTTCGAATCCGGCGCGATCCTGCTGCACCTGGCGGAAGGCACCGCCCTGATGCCCGCCGCGCAGCGACCTCATGTCCAGCAATGGCTGATCGCCGCGCTGAACAGCGTCGAGCCCTTCATCATGGCCTGGATCCTGGCCAGGTTCTTCGACAAGGACGACGCCCATGCCGCCCGTCGCGAACCCCTTGTGCGGCAGCGGCTTGCGCAGGTGCAGGCGGCCATTGGCGACCGGCCCTGGCTGACGGGCAAGGATTTCACCGTGGCCGACCTGCTGATGGCCGACATCCTGCGCCTTCCGGCGCAGAACGGGTTGCTGGACGACCTGCACCAGCTTGCGGCCTATGTCGAACGCGCCACGGACCGGCCCGCCTTCCGCAAGGCCTTGGCCTCTCAGATGGCGCATTGGCGCGCGGCAGACGGCGCAAGGGCCGCCGGATAAGGCTGCACCGCCTCTCTTGGCCTTTGTCCCCTCTTTCGCTAATCCATCCCCAAGCGAAGGGGATCTGCCGACATGAGCATGGACAAAAGCTTTGACGCCAAGGCCGCCGAGGCGCGGATCGGCGCCCAGTGGGAACGGGCGAACGCATTCGCCGCCGGGGCCAATGCCCGACGGTCCGAAACATTCACCGTGATGATCCCGCCGCCGAACGTCACCGGCAGCCTGCATATCGGCCACGCCTTCAACAACACGCTGCAGGACATCCTGGTCCGCTGGCACAGGATGCGCGGTTTCGACACCCTGTGGCAGCCCGGCCAGGACCATGCGGGCATCGCCACCCAGATGGTGGTGGAACGCCAGATGGCGCAGCGCCAGGAACCCGACCGCCGCAGCATCGGGCGCGAGGCCTTCACCGCCAAGATCTGGGACTGGAAGCGGGAATCCGGCGGCACGATCATCAACCAGTTGAAGCGCCTTGGCGCATCCTGCGACTGGTCCCGCAACGCCTTCACCATGTCGGGCGCGCCGGGTGCGCCTGCGGGCGAGGAAGGCAATTTCCACGACGCGGTGATCCGGGTCTTTCTGGACCTTTACGACAAGGGCATCATCTATCGCGGCAAGCGGCTGGTGAACTGGGATCCGCATTTCGAGACCGCGATCAGCGATCTCGAGGTCGAGAACCGAGAGGTTCCGGGCCACATGTGGCATTTCAAATACCCGCTGGCCGGCGGCGAGACCTATGAGTACGTCGAACGCGACGCCGACGGCAACGTCACCCTGCGCGAGACGCGCGATTACATCAGCATCGCCACCACCCGCCCCGAAACCATGCTGGGCGACGGCGCCGTGGCGGTCCATCCCGACGACGCGCGCTATGCCCCCATCGTCGGCAAGCTGTGCGAGATCCCCGTGGGGCCGCGCGAACACCGCCGCCTGATCCCGATCATCACCGACGAATACCCCGATCCGAACTTCGGATCCGGCGCGGTCAAGATCACCGGGGCGCATGACTTCAACGACCATGGCGTGGCGACGCGCAACAACATCCCGCTTTATGCGCTGATGGACACCAAGGGCGCGATGCGCCAGGACGGGCTGTCCTATGCCGACAGCGCCGCCATCGCGACCCGTGCCGCGCGGGGCGAGGATGTGGGCGACGTGTCGGACGTGAACCTGGTCCCCGAGGATCTGCGCGGCCTGGACCGTCTCGAGGCGCGCAGGCGCGTGATCGACCAGATCAACGCCGAAGGTCTTGCCGTCACCTATCTGCACAAGGAAATCGACAAGGAAACCGGGGCCGAGCATCTGGAACGCCGCCCCGTGGTCGAGGCGAAGCCCATCATGCAGCCCTTCGGCGACAGGTCCGGCGTGGTGATCGAGCCGATGCTGACCGACCAGTGGTTCGTCGATACTGCCCGGATCGTCGGCCCTGCGCTTGACGCGGTGCGCGACGGCCGGACCCGCATCCTGCCCGAGCAGCACCGGAAGGTCTATTTCAACTGGCTGGAAAACATCGAGCCCTGGACAATCAGCCGCCAGCTTTGGTGGGGCCACCAGATCCCGGTGTGGTATGGTCTCGACCTGTCGCTTGAAGGCCAGGTCGATGACGATCGCGACGGCGAGCTGGACGACGTGGAAATCTTCGCGCTGCTGGAGGAAGGCCTGGTCCATCGCGGCGAAATCCAGCAGGCGGCGGCGAATTTCACCGATGTCGCGGAACGGTTCCGCGACGCCATCGCCGGTCTGCCGCAACCGCTGGAAATCGCCCGCATCGTCGAATGCACGGACCGCGAGGCCGCCATCGACGCCTTCGCGCGTGGTCTGGCCGATTACAACCTGACCCAGGATCCGACCCGGCTGGTCTATCCGGTCTGGCGCGACCCGGACGTGCTGGACACCTGGTTTTCCTCGGGGCTGTGGCCCTTGGGCACGCTGGGCTGGCCCGAGGACACGCCCGAACTACGCCGGTATTTCCCGACCGACGTTCTTGTCACCGGCTTCGACATCATCTTCTTCTGGGTCGCCCGGATGATGATGATGCAGCTAGAGGTCGCGGGCGACGTGCCCTTCCGCACCGTTTATGTCCACGGGCTTGTCCGGGACGAAAAGGGCGCGAAGATGTCGAAGTCGAAAGGCAACGTCATCGATCCCCTGTCGCTGATCGACGAATACGGCGCCGACGCGCTGCGCATGACACTGACCGGCATGGCCGCGATGGGCCGCGACCCCAAGCTGGGGCCGAAGCATGTCGAGGGCGCGCGCAACTTCGTCACCAAGATCTGGAACGCGACCCGCTTTGCCGAGATGAACGGCGTGCGCGGCGGCGGTGCCCTGCCCCAGCCCAGCCACACCGTGAACCGCTGGATCATCGGCGAGGTCGCGCGCATCCGCCTTGCCACCGACGAGGCGCTGGCAACCTATCGCTTCAACGATGCCGCCAACGGGCTTTACGCCTTTGTCTGGGGCAAGGTCTGCGACTGGTATGTGGAATTAGCCAAGCCCCTGTTCGACGGCGACCATGCCGACGAAACCCGCGCCACGATGGGCTGGGTGCTGGACCAGTGCTATCTGCTCTTGCACCCGATCATGCCCTTCGTGACCGAGGAACTGTGGTCCCTGACCGGGGATCGGTCGAAGATGCTGGTCCATGGCGACTGGCCCGACTATGGCGCCGAACTGATCGACGCGGATGCCGACCGCCAGATGAACTGGGTGATTTCGCTGATCGAGGCGGTGCGCTCCGCCCGTGCCCAGATGGGGGTGCCCGCCGGCGCCAAGCTGGACCTGATCGTGACCGAGGCCGACGCCGCCGCCCGCGCGGCGCTGACCGCCAACGCGCCGCTGATCGAACGTCTGGCGCGGGTAAACGCGCCCGTGGACGGCGCGGCGGGCAAGGGCATGATCGCGGTCGCAGCGCAGGGGGCCAGCTTTGCCCTGCCCATCGGCGAGGTGATCGACGTCTCGGCCGAAACCGCGCGTCTGCAGAAAGCCGTCGGCAAGACCGAGAAGGACGCCGACGGGTTGCGCAAGCGGCTTGGAAATCCGAAGTTCGTCGAAAACGCCGAGCCCGAGGTGATCGAGGAAACGCGAGAGAAGCTGGCGGCGCTTGACGACGATATCGCGCGCCTGAAGGCCGCCTTGGCGCAATTGGCCGCCATGTGACCAGGATCCCGGCGCCGCATGGGGCCGGGGACCGAAACAAGGCTTCAGGGGGGTGCCCGGATGGGCTGGCTGGACCGGATCGCCGAACGGATGATGCTGAAGGCCAGGGCCGAGGGGAAGCTTTCGGGCCTTGAAGGCGAAGGCAAGCCCCTGCCCGACCGCCCGGCGGGCGAGGACGGCACGGCGGTGGGCTTTCGCATCATGGCCCAAGCCGGTGTCCTGCCCGAGGAGATCGTGCTGAAAAAGCAGGTCATCGCCGCGCAGGAACGCCTGGCCCACCTGCCGGAAGGCCCCGAACGCACGGCCCTTCTGGCCGAGATCGCGCGGCTTCAGATGCGCCAGGCCATCGCCGAGGAAGCCCGGCGCCGCTTCATGCGTGACTGACCGCCGCGATGGTCCTTGGCAAGGCCTCGGCCAGGATCTCCAGTTCGGCGTCGGGGGCGCAGCTGATGCGGATGCAGCGGTTCAGGGGCGCTGTGCCGGGCATCCGGATGAACACGCCCTGGGCTGCAAGCGCATCCACAAGGCGGCGGGCGAAAGTGCCATCGCGGCCGGTATCGACGGCCACGAAATTGGTGGCCGAAGGCAGCGCCGTCATGCCGTTGTCCCCGGCGATGGCGCCGATCCGGGCGCGGGCGGTCGCCACCTGCGCCACGGTCAGCGCCAGCCAGTCACGGTCCTGCAAGGCGGCAAGCGCGCCTGCCTGGCCGATGCGGTTCACGCCGAAATGGTTGCGCACCCGGTCGAAGGCGGCGATCAGGTCGGGGTGGCCCATGGCATAGCCAACCCGCGCGCCCGCCATGCCATAGGCCTTGGAGAAGGTCCGCATCCGGATCACGCGCGGATCGTCGGCGGCGATGTCAGGAATGGCGTCGGCCGGAGCGAATTCGGCATAGGCCTCGTCCAGGATCAGCAGCGCGCCTTCGGGCAAATCGTCCAGCATCGCCCGGATCACCGCGCCGTCGTGCCAGCTTCCCATGGGGTTGTCGGGATTGGCCAGATAGACCAGACGCGCGCGCACCTGCCGGGCGCGGTCCAGCAGGGCCTGCGGATCCTCGGCGTCGTTTCGGTATGGCACCTTGTCCAGGCTGCCACCGAAGCCCGCGACATGGAAGTTGAAGGTCGGGTATGCCCCGTCCGAGGTGACGACAACGTCGCCCGGCGCGACCGTCAGCCGCACCAGCAGGCCCAGAAGCCCGTCGATCCCCTCGCCCACGACGATGTTTTCCGGCCGGACGCCGTGATGGGCGGCAAGGGCCTGGATCAGGTCGTGGCTGGTCGGATCGCCGTATTTCCAGACCTCGCCCGCCGCCGCCTGCATCGCGGCAAGGGCGCGGGGGCTGGGGCCGAAGCCGTTCTCATTGGCGCCAAGGCGGGCGGCGAAGGGACGGCCGGACTGGCGTTCCAGCGTCTCGGGGCCGACAAAGGGAACGGTGGCGGGCAGGCCCGCCGGGATCGGGGCAAGGCGGATCATCAGAAGGCGCGAAAGGTCATGGTGGTCAGCGTGCGGCTGATATGGGGGATGTCGAACAGCCTGTCCGACAGGAAGCGGCCCACATCCTCGTCTTCCGGGATATAGACCTTGGCGATCAGGTCGTAATCGCCCGAGGTCGAGTAAAGCTCGCTGACCACTTCGCGGTCATAGATGGCCTCGGCGACCTGATAGGTCTTGCCGGGCTCGCAGCGGAACTGGACGAAGACGGGTCGCATGAGCAGTCTCCTTTTGCAATCGGGCGCAGGTTAGACCGCGGTGGCGGGACGGGTCCAGACCCCGCGCGCGTGTCCCTGCCAGAACCGCGCCAGCAGCAGCGCGGCGGCCAGCGTCAGCCCCGCGCAAAGTCCCAGCCACAGCCCGGCGGGGCCGAAGCCCAGCGGGAAGGCCAGCCCCCAGGCGACGGGCATTCCCACCACCCAATAGCTGAAGCCCGCGATCATCATCGGCACGCGCGTGTCGTGGACGCCCCGCAGGAAGCCCAGGGCCAGCACCTGCAGCGCGTCGGCAAGCTGGAACAGGGCCGCGAAGAACAGCAGGCCCGCGCCGATGCGGATGATGGCTTCGGCCTGGGGGTCGGCAGGGTCCAGATACAGCCGCACCAGCGGCACGGCGGCGGTCAGGAACAGCACGATGGTCAAGCAGGCGAAGGCCAGCGACATCCAGGTGACGGTCATGGCCGCGTCGCGCATGAAGGCGGGATCGTTGCGTCCCTTGGCCTGGCCTACGCGGATCGTCGCGGCATTGGACAAGCCCAGATGCGCCATGAAGGCGATCGAGGTGATCTGCAGCGCGATCCCGTGCGCTGCCAGCTGCTGCGTGCCGATCCAGCCCATCATGATGTTCGACCCGACGAACAGCCCGCCCTCGGCCACCATGGTCAGGCCGATGGGCAGCCCGATCGAGGCCACGCGCCGCAGCGCCGACCAGTCGGGCCGCCACAGGCGCTGGAACAGGTTGTACTTGCGCGCCATCGGCAGCCAGGCCGCATAGGTCACCAGCAGGACCAGTTGCAGGCATTGCACCGTCAGGCTGGCGATGGCCGCACCCGCGACGCCCAGTTCCGGCGCGCCCAGGTTGCCGAAGATCAGGACCCAGTTCAGTGCGACGTTCACCGGCAGGCCCGCCAGCGTCACCCACATCACCACCTGCGTCCGCTCCATCGCCGCCAGATAGGAGTTCAGCGTCAACTGGCACAGGACGACCGCCAGGCCCCAGCCGGCGATGCGCAGGTATTCCTGAGCATAGGTCGCGACGACCGGGGATTGCCCCAGCGCGGACAGGATCGGTTCGGAAAACCACATCAAGGGCATGACCGCCAGGCCGAAGCCGCTGGACAGCCACAGGGCCATTCGGGTCTCGCGCCGCACCTCGGTCTCGTCGCCGCGGGCGATGGCGGTGGCGATCAGGCCCAGGACGCCGGTGCCGAAACCCATGCCCAGGAAGAACAGGATGTGGAAAAAGGACGTGGCGATGACCAGGCCCGCCAGGGCCTCGACCCCGTACCAGCCGACCATCACCGTATCGCCCACGCCGATGGCCATGCGCGCCAGATGGCTGCCGATCAGCGGCAGGCCCAGCGACAGGGTCGCGGCAATATGAGGCAGGTAGCGGGACATGGGACTGCCTTAGCGCGGCCAGATGTCATGCACAATCTGCAAGATCGACGGGCAGTTTATCGGCGGCGTTGAAACACCTCAGCCCCTGCCCGTCACCCTGATGCTGCGGACATGGGTCATGATGCGGCCGCGCACCTCGTCGGGTTCGGTCGCGACGGCCTGGATCAGCGCGCGCATGTCGCCGCGCGCGGTGTTCAACTGGTCGATCAGCGACATGACCATGGCCAGCGCATCGTTGGGCAGGTCATAAACCTCGGACAGGTCGCAGAGCAGTTGCAGCCGGGCCAGATCCGCCTCGCTGAAGGCCTGGCCCTGGGGGGTCTGCAGGGGGGTCACGACGCGGGCGGCCACGAAGGATCGCAGCCGGGCGGGGTTCAGGTCGTCCAGGATCGCCACCACCTCGGTTTCCGAGAAATGACGGGTCATGTCACTTGCCCCCCATCTTCATGCCTGCGCGCGGATCATGGGGATGGTTCTTGCGCCATTCCTGGAAGAAGCGGGCCAGATCGTCGTCCACCTTGGGCGGCATCACGATCTTCAGTTCCACCTGCTGGTCGCCCCCGTTGATGCCGCGCCCGCGCAGCCGCAGCTTTTGACCGCTGGTGGCGCCCTTGGGAATGGTCAGGTTGACCGGCCCGTCGATGGTCGGAACCGCGACCTTGCCGCCCAGGACCGCCTCGTCCAGGCTGATCGGCAGGGTCAACAAGATGTCGTCGCCGTCGCGCCGGAAATCGGGATGCGGGGCCACGCTGATCGTCAGATAAGCGTCGCCCGGCCCACCCTCGCCCAGGCCCTGCCCGCCCTTGCCCTTCAGCCGGATGGTCTGGCCGTCGCGGGTGCCCTTGGGGATCGTCACCTCCAGATCGCCGCCTTCGGGCAGGGTGATGCGGGTCTTGCCGCCCTTGGCGGCGGTCAGGAAATCCACCTGCAGCGAAAAGCGGTAATCCTGCCCGCGCACATGAAAGTCGCGCGGATCCTCGGGGCCACGGCCGAAGCCGCCGAAGCCGCCAAAGCCGCGCCGCCCGAACAGGTCAGAAAAAACGCCCGACAGGTCGGGATCGGATTCGAAGCCATAGCTGCGGGCATAGGGATTGCCCGCCGCCTCGGCATGGTCGCGCCACGGTCGGCGCTGCGCGCGTTCCTGGCCTTGGGCGTCGATTTCCCCGGCGTCGAAGCGGCGGCGTTGTTCGGGATCCTTCAGCAGGTCATAGGCGGCGGACGCGGCCTTGAAGCGGGCAGTCGCCGCCGGATCGGGATTCAGGTCGGGGTGATCCGACTTGGCGATCCGGCGATAGGCCTTCTTGATCTCGGCATCGGTTGCCGATTTCGTCAGCCCCAAGGCTTCATACGGATTGCCCGCCATCACCTGTTCCCCCATTTCATCGCCTGTGTTCAAGAAGATAGGGGATGGCGGCGGTTCATCAATAGGGCAGCGGATACTGCTTGTGCAGCCGGTCCACGGCCTTGCGCAGATCGTCGGGCAAGAGCTTGCCCAGACCCGCAAGGAGGTGGTCCAGCTGGTCCATCCGCGTGGCCCCGATGATCGGGACGACCTTGAAAGGCCGGGTCAGTTGCCAGGCGATCGCCATGTGGACCCCGTCCCAGCCGTGATCCGCCGCCAGCCTGTGATAGGCTTCGGTCGCGGCGATGGCTTGCGGCGTCTTGCGCCCGCCGAGGTTGCCCTGCCCGCCCGTGGCCTTGTCCACAGCCGCCCGGCTGCCTTCCGGCACCGCGCCGCCGGAATACTTGCCGGTCAGCAGACCCGCGGCCAGCGGGGAATAGGCTAGCAGCGTCACATCCTCGTTCACGGCCGTTTCGGCCAGGTCGGTGTCATAAAGGCGATAAAGCAGCGAATATTCATTCTGAATTGCCGCCATGCGCGGCGCGTCCAGCCGGTCGGCCATGTCGCACCAGCGGGCCAGGCCCCAGGCGGATTCGTTCGACAGCCCCACGGCGCGGATCTTGCCCGCCTTCCGGGCATCCGACAGCGCCCCCAGGACGTCGGCCATGTGGTCCAGCGTCCGCTGCTTGGATTGCTTCGAGGGATCATAGGTCCAGTTCTGGCGAAAGGCATAGCTGCCGCGCACCGGCCAGTGCATCTGGTAAAGGTCGATGCGATCCGTCTGCAGCCGCTTCAGCGAGGCGTCGATGGCCTTGGCGACAATGGCGCCGTCATAGGGTGCATTGTCACGGACCATCTGGCTGGGACCGGTGATCTTGGTGGCGATCTCTACCCGGTCGCGGTTGCCGCTGCGGGCCAGCCAGTTGCCGACGATGGTTTCCGTCAGGCCGATGGTTTCGCGCCGGACGGGGTTCACGGGATACATCTCTGCCGTGTCCATGAAGGTGATGCCCGCGTCCAGGGCGCGGTCCATCTGGGCATGGCCCTCGGGTTCAGGGGTCTGGTTGCCGAAGGTCATGGTGCCAAGGCAGATCTCGCTGACCTCGACATCGCTGCCGCCCAGTGTCACGCGCTTCATGGTGCATCCTTTCCTGCTGTCGCGCGCACGTTAGCGATAGCACAGGGGGACGCAAGCGGGTCAGGCACGGGCATAGCCCTGGGACGCGGCGATCAGCTGCCGGGTATAATCCTGGCGCGCGGTGCCCCGGCGCAGGGCGTCAACCTCCATCACCTCGACGATGCGGCCGCCCTGCATGACGGCCAGCCAGTCGCACATATGGCCCACGACGGCCAGGTCATGGCTGACCATCACATAGGTCAGGCCGTGTTCGGCGCGCAGGTCGGCCAGCAGGTTCAGGATTTCGGCCTGCACGCTGACATCCAGCGCGCTGGTGGGTTCGTCCAGCAGCAGCAGGCGCGGTTCGGCGGCAAGCGCGCGGGCGATGGCGACCCGCTGGCGCTGCCCGCCCGACAACTGGTGCGGATAGCGGAAGCGGAAGCCGCGACCCAGGCCCACATCGTCCAGAAGCCGCGCGATGCGGCGGTCGATGTCGTCCATCCCCTGCAGGCGCAACGTTTCCGACAGCACGGCATCGACCGAATGGCGCGGATGCAGACTGGCATAGGGATCCTGAAAGACCATCTGCACGGTCTTGTAGAAAGCCCGGTCGCGTCTGCGCGCGGCCAGGGGCCTGCCCGCGACGCTGATGGTGCCGGACCAGGTGTCGATCAGCCCGGCGATGGCGCGCAGGATGGTGGACTTGCCCGACCCGGATTCGCCCACAAGGCCGAAGCTTTCACCTTGAGCGACGCTGAAGCTGGCGTCCTGCACGGCGTCCACGCGGTCAGGGTGGTGGCCGAACCAGACGTTCAGGTGATCGACCGTCAGCATGGGCGGCTCCGGCGGGATTGGGTATTTGGACAACGGAGAAGCATCAGAGGCCACCCGGAAATTCGGTTTCCAGGCTTTCGGTGATCGTGTCGCCGTTGCGCCAGCTGTCCTGGCGCTGCAGGACCGGCAGGCGGTCCACCGGCGCGTCGAGGCGGGGCAGGCTGTTCAGCAGGCCCTGGGTATAGGGGTGGCGGGCCTGGTGCAGGTCGCGTGCCGCCAGCGTCTCCACGATCCGGCCCGCATACATGATCAGCACGCGGTCGCAGAACTGCGCGACCAGGTTCAGGTCGTGGCTGATGAAGATCAGCCCCATGCCCCGGTCGCGGACCAGACGGTCCATGATGTTCAGCACCTCAGTGCGGACGGACACGTCCAGGGCCGAAGTCGGTTCGTCCGCGATCAGGATCTCGGGGTCGGGGGCCAGCATCATGGCGATCATGATCCGCTGGCCCATGCCCCCCGACACCTCGTGCGGATAGGCGCCCATGACCCGTTCGGGATCGCGGATCTGGACGGCGGCCAGCATGTCCAGCGCCTTTTGCCGGGCGGCGGCCCGGTTGCCGCCCGCGTGCAGGCGATAGGCCTCGACGATCTGGTCGCCGATGGTCATCACCGGGTTCAGGCTGAACTTGGGGTCCTGCATGACCATGCTGATCCGCCTGCCCCGGATCTTGCGCATCCGGCGTTCGGGCAGGTTCAGGATCGACTGGCCCTCAAGCTCCATCCGGTCGGCGGCGACGCGGCCCGGCGGGCGGACAAGGCCCAGGATCGCACGGCCCGTCATCGACTTGCCCGACCCGGATTCGCCGACCACGCCCAGCCGTTCGCGGCCCAGGTCGAAGCTGACGCCGCGCACGGCCTCGAATGTGCCCTGGCGGGTCGGAAAGGTCACGCGCAGGTTGCGGACGGACAGCAGCGTCATTCCTTGGCCCCCTTGGGATCCAGGACGTCGCGCAAGCCGTCGCCCAGCAGGTTGAAGGCCATCGAGACGATGAAGATCGCGATCCCCGGCATGGCAGCAACCCACCAGAAATCCAGGATATAGGTCCGCCCGTCGGAAATCATCGCCCCCCATTCCGGCATCGGCGGCTGCGCGCCAAGGCCCAGGAAGCCCAGGCCCGCCGCCGACAGGATGATCCCCGCCATGTCCAGCGCAACGCGCACGATCAGCGAGGAAATGCACAGTGGCCAGATATGCCTGATCAGCAGCCGCAGCGGACCCGCCCCCTGCAGGCGCGCGGCGGCGATGAAGTCGGCATTGCGCACGGTCAGCGTCTCGGCCCGTGCAAGGCGGGCATAGGGGGGCCATGCGGTCAGGGCCAGCGCCAGGACCGCGTTGCCGATGCTGGGCCCAAGGGCCGCCACGAAGGCCAGGGCCAGGATCAGCTTGGGGAAGGCCAGGAAGATGTCGGTGATCCGCATCAGCACCTGGTCCACCCAGCCGCCCGCGAAACCCGCCACCGTGCCGATGAACAGCCCGATGATCGGCGCGATCAGCGCCACGGTGCCGACGATGAACAGCGTGATCCGCGAGCCAAAGATCAGGCGGGACAGGATGTCCCGGCCAAGCGCGTCCGTGCCCAGCCAGTGTTCGCTGGATGGCGGTTGCAGCCGGTTCGCGAGGTTCTGGGCAAAGGGGCTTTGCGGCGCGATCCAGGGGGCAAGGATCGCCATGCCGATCAGCCCGACCAGCACGATCAGCCCCAGCATCGCCAGCTTGTTGCCCCGGAAGGTCAGCCAGCCTTGGTAAAGCGCGCCAAGCCGCGCCTGCCTGCGGGTCTGGGGCGCATCCGACAGCAGCCATTCTTTTCGGGATGGGGCGGGTCTGGCCTGGTTCATTTCGACCTCGGGTCGAGGACGCGATACAGGATGTCGCTGAACAGGTTCAGCACCACGAAGCAGGTGCCGACGACCACCGTGCCGCCCAGGACCGCGTTCATGTCGCCCGACAGCAGCGCCTTGGTGATGTATTGGCCCAGGCCCGGCCAACTGAAGATGATCTCGGTCAGGACGGATCCTTCCAGCAGCGACCCGAAGGACAGCGCGATCACGGTGATCAGCGGGATCTGGATGTTGCGAAAGGCGTGGCGCCAGATCACCGCGCGTTCGGACAGCCCCTTGACGCGGGCGGTGGTGATGTATTCGGCCGAAAGCTGTTCCAGCATGAAGCTGCGCGTCATGCGGCTGATATAGGCCAGGCTGAAATAGCCCAAGAGGCTGGCGGGCAGGATGATGTGGCTGAAGGCGTCCTTGAAGGCGCCCCAGTCGCCGGCGATCAGCGAATCGACAAGGATCAGCCCGGTCACGGTCGGCACCATCCCGTCATAGATGATCCCCTGCCGCCCCGGCCCCCCGACCCAGCCGAGGATGCCGTAGAAGACCAGAAGCCCCATCAGCCCCAGCCAGAAGATCGGCATGGAATAGCCCACAAGCGCAACCACGCGGGCCACCTGGTCGATGATCCCGCCCCGGCGCGCGGCGGCGATGACGCCCAGCGGCACGCCGACCAGCACGCCGATCAGGGTGCCCAGGGTCGCCAATTCGAAGGTCGCGGGAAAGACGCGCCTGATGTCGTCCACGACAAGCTGGCCGGTGGAGATGGACCGGCCGAAATCGCCTGTCAGCACATCGCCCAGATAGCGCACGAATTGCACATACAGCGGCTGGTCCAAGCCCATGGCCTGATAGGCGGCGTCGTATTGCGCCTGGGACGCGCGGTCGCCCACCACCTTCAGCACCGGGTCGATGGGCATGACCCGGCCGATGATGAAGGTGACCAGCAGCAGACCCAGCATGGTCAGGGCCAGCGACAACAGCGTGCCGCCGAGGCTGCGGGCGCGGCGGCGCCGGGCGGCGGCGCGGTGGTTGGGCGCATCGGGCTTCGGCGCGGGGGACGGCGCCCCCCGGCCGGCGGCATCGGTGTCGGAAACGGCCAAGCCTTATTCGCCCTTCGTGACCTGCCGATACATAACCGAGGTCACGGACCCGCCGGAATTCCAGTTCTGCACGGTGTCGCGCAGGCCGGTGTTCTCGACCCGCTGGAACAGCGGCACGATGGGGGCCTCGGCCTGATACTGCTTCTGGATGTCGATATACATCTGGGCGCGCTTGTCGGCGTCCTGTTCCAGGGTGGCGGCGACCGTGGCCTCGTTCATCTCGGCCGGGACTTCATAGGCGTTGCGCCAGGCCAGAAGGCCGGTCGCCTGCGCTTCGTCGCTGTTGTCGGGGTTATAGGCGAAGGTCGCGGCATTGGTGTTCGGGTCCGAATAATCCGGGCCCCATTCGCCCAGGAAGATCGGTACGTCGCGGGCGCGATAGGCGTCCAGCACCTGCGCGCCGGTCATCTGCTGGATTTCCAGCGTCAGGCCTGCCTCGGCCATGGATGCCTGCAGGGCCTGGGCCACGTCCACATATTCGCGCAGGTCACGGACCTTGGTGGTGATGGTCTTGCCGGACATCCCCGCCTCGTCGATCAGGGCCTTGGCCTTGGCGACGTCATAGGTCCAGGGCATGTCCTCCAGCGCGCCCAGGTATCCCTTGGGCAGGAAGGACTGGTGCGGCACGAAGGTGCCCTTGAGGAAGCTGTTCGCGATGCCGTCGTAATCGACCAGGTGCTTCATCGCCTCGATGACCTGGGGGTTCGACAGGACCGGATCCTTCTGGTTCAGGCCCATGTACAGGATCCGGCCGCGCGGTTCGTCCTGGATCTTCACGCCCTCGACCGTGCCCACGGATTCCACGTCGGTCGGCGACAGGTTGCGGGCGGCGTCGATGTCGCCCTGTTCCAGCAGCAGGCGCTGCGCGCTGGATTCGGCGACGTTGCGGACCACCACGCGCTTCATCGCGGGGGCGCCCTGGAAATAATCCTCATAGGCGGTGAACTGCACGGCCTCGTTCGGGCGCCAGCCGGCCAGGACATAGGGGCCGGAACCCGCCTCGTTGGTGTTCAGCCAGGTATTGCCCAGGTCGTCGCCCTGGGCATTCGCCATGACCGTTTCCTTGTCCACCACACTGGCGATGTTGGCGGTCAGGCAGTTCAGCACGAAGGTCGGCGCATAGGGCTTGTCCAGGTGCAGCGTCAGGGTCGTGTCGTCGAAGGTGATCTTTTCTTCCACGTTGTCGGCGGTGAAGCCGAACTGGGTCAGGATGAAGGCCGGCGTCTTGTCCAGCTTGACCGCGCGCTGCAGCGACCAGGCGGCATCCTCGGCCCGGACCGGGTTGCCGGAATGGAAGGTCACGCCCTGGCGCATGGTGAAGGTGATGGACATGCCGTCCTCGGACACTTCCCAGCTTTCGGCCAGGGACGGCTTGAAGCCTGCTTCCATGTCCAGCGGGTCGAAATCGACCAGACGGTCATAGGTGTTCTGGTTCACGTCATTGCCCGAGAACTCGAAGCTTTGGGCCGGATCCAGGCTGATGATGTCGTCGATGGCGGCGGCCACGACCAGCGTGTCGGCAGGCGTTTCCGCCCAGGCCGCAGGCGCGATGGCCAGGGCCGATGCCAGCAGGATCGCGCGCGGGGTCAGAAGATGTTTCATGGTGGTTCCCTGTTTCCCTGGTCCCCGCGTCGGGGCGGGGTTGCATGGCCTGCAGGGTGGCCCAAGGCGGAACGACTGGCAAGTCCCAGGTGGTCAGCCCCGTCGCAATGTCCGGCTGAACGCCGCCAGCCAGCGGCGGGCGTCAAAGCCGGGCGGGGGATCGGGCGCATAAAGCTGACGGTCCAGTTCGGCCAGGATCGGCGGCGCGGGCTGTCCGCGCCAGCGCAGGTGCCGGTCGGCGGCGTCGCGCAGGGCGGCCAGATCCCCAGCATCGGCTGCCCGGCGCATGGCGCGGGCATGGGGGCCGGGCAGCAGGCGGCGGAGGCGCGTCCTGATCGCCGCCACGGGCAGCAATCCCTGGCCGTGCAGCATCAGGCCAAGCGACGCCGCCATGCCCCCGCCCAAGGCCAGCGCGGCCAAGGGCCAGTTGCGCCAGGCTATCTGGTCGGAGGCGCCGAAGTTCGACCCGAAGCCCGCAAAGCCGAAGGGAATGGGCTTCAGCGGCGCGACCTCGACCTGTCGGTGGTCGGTGTCGAACCAGGGGAAGGCCTGGGCATGAAGGATGGCGGGTTCGCCGGTGCGGGGGCGCAACTGCCATTCCCAGACCACGCGCGCGACCGGTCCCGCCTCGGTCAGGACGGTTTCGCGGGTTTCGGGCTGGCTGAACAGGATCAGCCAGGGTTCGGACAGGTCGGGACGGGCGGGCAGGTGATGGGCCAGGGCGCCGACCGCCTCGATGGTGACACGGCGGGTCAGGATCTCGTCCTTCTTCAGCCGGCCTGGTTCGGCGGACAATTCGTCGGTCAGCACCAGCCGGCTGGCCGACAAGGGCGGCGTGTCGGCCGGAAAGGGCCTGACCCCCAGGGTGATGGGCGCGGCGGTGACGGTGGTTTCCGCACGCTGGCCGTTGTTCTGCACATAGGTCAGCTTGTGGCTGATCGGGCCGACCTGTATCGCCCCCTCGCGGCGGGGGAACAAGGCGATCTTGCGTTCGAAGATCTGCAACAGCCGCCCGTTCACGCGATCCTTGTGCCAATCGTCCCGCGCGATCTGGATCCAGTCGTAGTCGGGCGAATTCGGGAACTGCATATCCTCGAGCGAAACGGTTAGGTCGTATTCGCCCCGGATCGTCAGTTCGACCATTTCCGACACGACCGGGTTGCCGTGGTCGTGCAGGATC
Organism: Paracoccus sp. SY; assembly: GCF_002901215.1. Lineage (NCBI taxonomy): Bacteria > Pseudomonadati > Pseudomonadota > Alphaproteobacteria > Rhodobacterales > Paracoccaceae > Paracoccus > Paracoccus sp. SY. The sequence continues at coordinate 54,279 of NZ_NWMQ01000003.1, forward strand.
ATCAGGCGCGTGTCGCCCTGGGCTAGGACCGCGCCCGCCATCACCAGCCATGCCAGGATGATGCGGATCACCATGGGTCGCCCTCCTCGGGGCGGATCAGGCCCATCTGGGCGCGCCGGTCGAATTCGGCGCGGATGCGCAGCTTCAGGAACTCGCCCGGGTCGTCGGTGATGGCCTCCAGCCATTGGTCGGTCGCGGCCAGGCCCTTGGCATCCAGCCGCCGTTCCCATTCCGGCCCCGACGCATTGGCCAGAAGATCCGAGATCGGGATATCCCCCGCGTCCAGCCCCCCTGCCCCCTTGATGCGGCCCGGCACGGTGGAATCGCCGCGTTGCGGGGGGTACATCGCGGCGACAAGGTCGCGGTTGCGCCGCGCCTGTTCGTCGGCGGGATTGGCAAACAGCATGGCGTCGAAATAGGCGACCGACAGCGGGTAATCCCCCAGGGCCGCCAGCGACAGCCCCCGGTTATAGGTCTGCGTCCGCCCCGCCTGGGCGAAGGCCGCATCCGCGCCCGCATGATCGCCCAGCCGATACAGCGCCACGCCCCGCGCCGCCGGATCGGACAACAGCCAGGCGGCAGGACGGTCCAGCCCGGCATGCAGGGCCAGCCGCCCCAGCGCACCGGGCCCCGCGACCGCAAGGGCGGCAAGACCGGCGATTGCCACCAGCAGGGGCCTCATTCCAGCCTCCGCAGCATCACCAGCAGGGCGGGCAGCGCCAGCATCGCCAGCCAAGGTCCAAGGTCGCGGTATTGCAGGGCTTGCAGGACCGGATCGCGAACGGACCCGCCGCTGCGGATCAACCGCGCCGCCAGCCGGTCCGACTGATCCCAGGACGCGGCCTCACCGCCGCGCAGCAGGCGGTCCAGGGTATCGGGGGCCGGGGGCGGCCCATCCGCCGCACGCCCGTCCAGCCGCAGGGCCGAGATGCGCACCCCCTGCCCCGCCAGCCGGTCGGCCTCGGCCAGGGCCTGGCTGTCCACCCCGCCGCCGTCGGAAATCAGCACCAGATCGGCGCGGGGCAGCCCGGCCAGCATCTGCGTCGCCATGCCGATGGCCGCCGCCGGGCGGCTGCCCTTGCCGGGCATGGTGTCCGCATCCAGGACGCCGATCTGCGTCTGCAATGTCGCGATGTCCAGCGTGGGCGCCGATGCGGTGAACGCCTCGCCGCCATAAAGGATCAACCCGACCGGTCGGCCGGACAACCCCTGCGCCAGCCCCGCGGCGGCGATCTTGGCCTGATCCAGTCCCGCCCCCTGCGCGACCGAGGGGGACAGATCCACCGCAAGCACCACCGCATCGGCCTGCGCCAGCACCGGCGCATCGGTGCGCGGCAGGGCCGGACCCGCAAGCCCGCAGATCAGCAGCGCCAGCGCCAGGGGTGCCAGCAGCCGCATCCACAACGGCTGCCGACCGCCCAGATGCCCCAGCGCCTGCATCGCCCGCAGCATGTCACGGGGCATCACGCCTTCCCATCCCCCGGCATCGGGTGACCGCGCCAACCGCATCAGGACCAGCCCCGCCAGCGGCAGCAGCGCCAGCAGCCACCAGGGTCGCAGAAGGATCAGCCCGTCCATCCGCGCCGCCTCCCCGCGATCAGGAACAGGCACAGGGCGGCGACCGTCGCGGGCCAGACCCACAGGGGCTGCCACAGCCGCATCGGCGGGCGGGCCGAAGGGTTCGGCTCCAGCCGGTCCAGGCTTTCCGCCACGGCCTGCAGGTCGTCGGTGCCGCGCACGCGGAAGCTTTCGCCATCCGCCACCTGGGCCACCGCGCGCAGGGTCGCCACATCCACGGCGTCGCGCGATTGGGGCTGGTTTTCCAGATCCTCGGGGCCAAGGGCGATGGAGTGGACGCGGATGCCGTGGTCATGGGCCAGCCGCGCGGCCTCGATCGCGGGCACGGTCCCCGAGGTGTCCACCCCGTCCGACATCAGCACGATCACCCGCGTGGGCGCATCGCTGCGCGACAGGCGTTTCGCGGCCAGGCCCAGCCCGTCGGATATGGCGGTGCCGCGACCGGAAATGCCGATCTGCGCCTCGGTGATGGCGCGGGCCACGGCATCCACGTCGAAGGTCAGCGGCGCCGCGAAATAGGCGCGTTCGCCAAAGATCACCAAGCCGATCCGGTCGCCCCGCCGCGCGGCGACAAAGGCAGATGCGGTGCGCTTCACCGCCTCCAGCCGGGTGACGGGCTGGTTGTCAAGGAAGAAATCTTCCTTCAGCATGCTGCCCGACAGATCCATGACCAGCACGATGTCGCGCCCCGATGCCGGGATCACGTCGCTGGCGACCTCGATCCGGGGACCGGCCAAAGCCAGGACCAGGGCGATCCAGGCCAGCCCTGCCAGCCAGGGACCGCGCCTGCGCACCGCAGGGGCCGGCCGGGCCGCCTGGAGCAGATGCGGCGGCAGGGTCAGCGCGGGCCGGGGCACGTCCAGGGACGGCAGCAGGCGGCGGACGACCAGCGGCAGCGGCAGCAGAAGCAGCAGCCAGGGCCAGGCAAGGCTCATCCCCGGCGGGTCCGGCGCAGGGCGATGCGCTCGATGGCGGCATCGTCGGGGGCGGGGACCGCGCCATAGGCCGCGGCGTGCAGCGGTTCTGGAAGCTTGCCCAGAATGCGGGCGATGGCCAGGATGCGGGCCTCGGGCGCCATGCCGCGCGTGGCACGGATCAGGGCGCGGCGCGACGGCTTGCGGGCCGTCAGGGGCCGCAAGGCCAAGGCCACCAGCAGCCCGGCCAGCAGGCCAAGGCCCAAAAGCGCAAGCCCCTCGCGCCAGCCAAGCACCGCCATGTCCAGCGGCAGGCGCGGCGGCGAAAGCTGGGCCAGCAACTCCTCGCGCGTCATGGCATGACCTCGGTCACGGTGGCGCCCAGGGCGCGCAGGCGGGTCAGGTCGGCGGCAAGATCGGGAACCGCCAGACGGGCCAGGCGGCTGCGATGACCGTCGCTGATGGCCAGGGACCGGCCGGGGGGCTGCAACTCGGCCTCGTCCATGATCAGCGCCAGCGTCAGGGACCGGCGACGGGCCAGCGACGCCAGCATCGGCTCGGACCCCTGCCATCCATCGGGGCCGGTGGCGACCAGCACCTGCCCGCCCGAGGGCGACAGTCGCAGGACACGCGCCAGGCCCTCGGCCAGCGGCGGGACCGCCGGGGCCGCCAGCGCCTGGTCGTGCTGGTGGGCCAGGGCCTTGCAGATCGCGGACATGTGCCCGTCCCCGCCCGCGCCCGCGATCTCGCCCGCCCGCCCGCCCGCCAGCACCAGCGCCGCGACCGAACCTCCGCGCGCCGTTACGCGCCAGCCCGCCTGGGCCAGATGCCGCGCGGCACGGACGGACCGAAGCGCCGCGCCCGTGCCCCAAAGCATCGGCGCACGGAAGTCCGCCACCAACAGGATCGTATCGTCGCGATCCTCGTGCAGGCTGCGGATATGGGGATGGCCGGTGCGGGCGGTGGCGGCGGGGTCCAGCCGCCGGGGATCGTCGCCCGCGACATAGGCGCGGATTTCGCGAAGGTCCATGCCCGCGCCGGGCGTCCGCGCCGGCACCGCGCCCGCGCGACGGGTCAGCGGGCGGTGCCGGCCCCGGTCGGGGGCCTGGTCGCGCAGGGCCAGAAGCTCGGCCGCCGTCAGGCGGATGCCCGGCGCGTCTGGCAGTCCGGCAGGCAAGGCTACCACGGGCGCACCTGGCGCAGGATCTCGGCCACGATGCCGCGGGCGGTACGACCCTCGCCGCTGGCGGACCAGGCGGGGATCAGGCGGTGCGACAGGGCGTCGGCGGCAAGCGCCTCGGCATCCTCGGGCAACCCGTGGTCGCGGCCGTGCAGCCAGGCGCGCGCCCGCACCCCCGCCGCCAGGGCCAGCGTCCCGCGCGGCGAGACGGGATGTTCCACCCATTCCGCCACCGCGCCGCCGGCCCGCGTCGCCATGACCAGCCGCACGATGAAGTCCTTGAGCGCGGGGGCCAGATGCACGCGCGCAACCTGCGTCCGCGCCTGGGCCAGGTCGGCGGCGCGGATCATCGTGCCCGCCTGCGCGGCCGGGGCGACCGCCTCGGCCTCGACCAGGTCCAGGATCGCGCGCTCGGCCTCGGCCCCCGGCAGGTCCAGCCGAAGATGCAGAAGGAAGCGGTCCAGCTGCGCCTCGGGCAAGGGGAAGGTGCCTTCATGCTCGATCGGGTTCTGGGTCGCCACGACCATGAAGGGGTCGGGCAGCGGGCGGGTGGTGCCGCCTGTCGTCACCTGTCCCTCGGCCATCGCCTCGAGCAAGGCCGACTGCACCTTGGGCGGCGCGCGGTTGATTTCATCGACCAGCACCAGGCTGTGGAAGATCGGTCCGGGAATGAAGTCGAAGCCGCCGGTTTCCGGCCGGAACACCTGCGTGCCGGTCAGATCCGAGGGCAGAAGGTCGGGCGTGCACTGGATGCGGGCGTGGCTGCCCGGCAGATGCGCCGCAAGCGCCTTGACGGCGCGGGTCTTGGCGATGCCCGGCGGCCCTTCGATCAGGACATGGCCCCTGGCCAAGAGCGCGATCAGCAGGCGTTCCACCAGAACGGCATGGCCGATCAGCGTGGCGCCGATCTCGGACCCCAGGCGGCGGACGGCATGGGTCGGTTCGCTGTGATCGTCCATCGCTTCCTCCCCTCGCGCTGAACTTGCCTACTGTGCAACTGCGTGGGATCGCGATCCAGTGCTAATGCGGGATTTTCCCTGCCACTTTGGTCGGAAAATGCCTAGCGCCGCAGCGCATAGGCCACCAGGACCAGCAACCCGCCCGCCATCGCGAACCAGGTCAAGGCATAGGTCAGGTGGGAATTGCGGAAGGCGATCACGGTCAGTCCGCCGATGGGTTGGGCATCACCCGCGCGGTCGGCGTCGATGAAATAGGGTGCGACATCGGCAAGGCCCAGCGTCGCGGCAATCGCCTGGGTGTCGCGGGAATACCAGCGGCCCGCATCCGGGTCGTTGGCGCGCAGGAAGGCGCCGCCGGGCTGCGACAGGCGTAACAGCCCTGTTACACCTTGCGGACCCTGCGGCAGCGGGCGGTCGTCGCGGCGGCCGGCGGCGACGAAGCCGCGATTGACCAGCACCGTCCAGCCGTCTTCGGTGACAAGCGGCGTCATCACCCAGAAGCCCGGCCCCCGTTCCGTCACCGCCTGCACAAGCACGTCGCTGTCGGGCCGGTATTCGCCCCCGACGCTGACGCGGCGGTATTCGGCATTCTCGGCCGTCAGCCCCGCCCATTCGCCAGGCGGCGGCGCGGGAACCGGGGCCGCCGCCACCCGCGCGTCCACGCGGGCGATCAGGTCGGTCTTCCAGGCCAGCCGCTGCACCTGCCAGATGCCAAGGCCCATCAGGACCAGGAAGACGATCCCCGCCGCGACCAGCAGGGCGACAGGGCGGCGGCGGGCGGTCACGATCCCAGTCCCAGGGCCTCGTGGTTCATCTGGGGCATCATGTTGGTGTTCATGTTGAACATGACCCACAGCGACCCGGCCAGGACGATGACCAGGATCACGACGGTGAAGATCAGCGCCATCATGGTCCAGCCTTCGTCGCTGCGCGTGTTCATGTGCAGGAAATAGACCATATGGACCAGGATCTGCACGATCGCCATGCCCACCACCACGGCGGCGGTCAGGAAGCGGCTTTCAAAGCCGCCGGCCATGACGATGGCAAAGGGGATCGCGGTCAGGATCACCGACAGCACGAAGCCCGTTAGATAGGACCGGACGCTGCCGTGGTCGTGGCCGTCGTCGTGATGGTCGCCATGCCGTTCGGCGTGGCGTTCGGCGCGGTGCTTGTCGCCCTGGGCTTCAATCGAGGCCATCAGATCATCCCCAGCAGATAAACGAAGGTGAAGACGCCGATCCAGATCACGTCCAGGAAGTGCCAGAACATCGACAGGCAGGCCAGCCGGCGGCGGTTGGCCGGGATTAGCCCGCGCTGGCGGATCTGGATCATCAGCGTGACCAGCCAGAGGCAGCCAAATGCCACGTGCAGCCCGTGGGTGCCCACAAGCGCGAAAAAGGCCGACAGGAAGGCCGAGCGCTGCGGCCCCGCGCCCAGGTGGATCAGGTGCTGGAACTCATAGATCTCGACGGCCAGGAACAGCAGCCCGAAGACCAGCGTGATCCCCAGCCACATCAGCGTGCCACGGGTGTTTTCCTTGACCATCGCCAGCATGGCGAAGCCATAGGTGATCGAGGACAGCAGCAGGAAGGCCGTGTTCAGCGCCACCAGTTCCAGGTCGAACAGGTCCTTGGGCCCCGGACCGGCGGCATAGCTGCCGCCCAGGACCCCGAAGACCGCGAAGAGCACCGCGAACATCAGGCAGTCGCTCATCAGGTAGATCCAGAAGCCGATGCTTGTGGACGCGCCCTCGTGGTGGTGGTGCGGCTCGACTTCCCAGAAGTCGCCGGGGGCCGTTTGGGTGGCTGTGTTCATGGATCAGACCCCTGCGCTTGCCAGCTGGCGATCGCGCGCGTCTTCCGTGGCGCGGACCTCCTCGGCCGGGATGTGGTAGTCGCGGGCATAGTTGAAGGTATGGATGATCGAGGCGATCACGATGCCCGCAAAGGACAACGCCGCCAGCCACCAGATATACCAGACCAGGGCAAAGCCGCAGATCGTGGACAGGCCCGCGATGATGACGCCCGTTCCGGTGTTCCGGGGCATGTGGATGGGCACATAGGTCGCGCGCGGCCGGGTCTGGCCGTAACGCTTCATGTCCCACCAGGTATCCAGCCCGTGGCTGACCGGCGTGAAGGCGAAGTTATAGGCCGGCGGGGGCGAGGATGTCGCCCATTCCAGCGTGCGCCCGTCCCAGGGATCGCCGGTCTCGTCCCGCAACTGGTCGCGCCGCGCGATGGAGACGCCGAACTGGATGAACATCGCGGCGATGCCGATGGCGATCAGGACGGCGCCGAAGGCCGCGATCACGAACCAGATCTGCAGGCTGGGATCGTCGAAGACCCGCACCCGCCGCGTCACGCCCATCAGCCCCAGGATATAGAGCGGCGCGAAGGCGACCCAGAAGCCCACGACCCAGAACCAGAAGCTGACCTTGCCCCACCACGGATCCAGCCGGAAGCCGAAGGCCTTGGGCCACCAGTAATAGACCGCCGCGAACAGCCCGAACAGCACGCCGCCGATGATGACGTTATGGAAATGCGCCACCAGGAACAGCGAGTTGTGCAGCACGAAGTCGGCGGGCGGCACGGCCAGCAGCACGCCCGTCATGCCGCCGATCACGAAGGTCAGCATGAAGGCGATGGTCCACATCATCGGCAATTCGAACCGGATGCGGCTGCGATACATGGTGAACAGCCAGTTGAAGATCTTGGCCCCTGTCGGCACCGAAATGATCATCGTGGTGATCCCGAAGAACGAGTTCACGGACGCCCCAGACCCCATCGTGAAGAAGTGGTGCAGCCAGACCAGATAGGACAGGATGGTGATGCAGACCGTCGCATAGACCATCGAGGTATAGCCGAACAGCCGCTTGCCGGTGAAGGTCGCCACCACCTCGGAATAGACGCCGAACAGGGGCAGGATCAGGATATAGACCTCGGGGTGGCCCCAGATCCAGATCAGGTTCACATACATCATGGCGTTGCCGCCAAGATCGTTGGTGAAGAAGTTGGTGCCGACATAGCGGTCCAGCGTCAGCAGGACCAGCGTGGCCGTCAGCACCGGGAAGGACGCCACGATCAGGATGTTCGTGCAAAGCGAGGTCCAGGTGAAGATCGGCATCCGCATCATGGTCATGCCGGGCGCGCGCATCTTGATGATGGTCACCAGCAGGTTGATCCCCGACAGCGTGCTCCCCACCCCGGCGACCTGAAGGCCCCAGATGTAATAGTCCACGCCCACATAGGGGCTGGACCCCAGGCCCGACAGCGGCGGGAAGGCCAGCCAGCCCGTCTGCGCAAATTCGCCCACGAACAGCGACGCCATGGTCAGCACCGCGCCGCCGACCGTCATCCAGAAGGACAGGTTGTTCAGGAACGGGAAGGACACGTCGCGCGCGCCGATCTGCAAGGGCACGACATAGTTCATCAGCCCCGTGACGAAGGGCATCGCCACGAAGAAGATCATGATGACCCCGTGGGCCGAGAAGATCTGGTCGTAATGGTGCGAATTCAGGTAGCCCTCGGACCCGCCGAAGGCGATCGCCTGCTGAAGCCGCATCATGATCGCGTCGGCGAAACCGCGCACGAACATGACCAGTGCCAGCACGACATACATGATGCCGATCTTCTTGTGATCGACCGTCGTGAACCATTCGTGCCACAGGTATGACCACAGCCGGTACTTGTGCAGCATCCACAACAGCCCGGCGCCGCCGATGGCGACGACCACGCCGGTGGCCCAGACAATCGGATCCTGCGGGATCGCGTTCCAGTCCAGGCGGCCCAGCAGGAAGGTTGTCTCGATATTGGAAGGGACTGCCATCTTCGGCCTCTACAGGTTCTGGTCGGCGCCGGCCGGCGGCGTCGTTTGGGTCAGGCGGTTCGGGATCAGGTTGCGGCCCAAGATGCCCTGCGGCGCCTCCAGCGCCCGGCCGCGCAGGGGCGACATGTCGCGCGGCGTGCTTTCGGCGGGGACGGCGCTTGCCAGCATCTGGTCCAGTTCCTCGACGGTGCAGATGCCGGTGACCTGGAAGGGCGGCAGGCCCAGGACGGGGCGCGGCGTGCCGCGTCCGGCTTCGGCCAGAACGGTGACGTTGGCGATGCCCGGCAGGCCCAGCCCGCCCTGCGCGTCATAGGCCATCATCTCGGCCATGCACATGCGGCCATCTTCCACGCACATGTTCACGACACGGTTGAAAAGCTGGGGATCAACCTGGGCAAAGGCCATGGGCGCGACATTCTCGCTGGGCTTTTCCAGTTCCAGATAGCGGGCGCGGTCCAGCGTCTCGCCGCTGTCGGCCGCCTGCGCCACCCAGTTGTCGAAGCCCGCGCCGTCAAGCGCATGGGCCTTGAACCGCATCCCCGAAAAGCCGTGGCCCGAATAATGCGAGGCCAAGCCCTGGTATTCGCCCGCCTCGTTGAAGACGCCATGCAGCGTGGTCTGCATTCCGGGCATGGCATAGATCATCCCCGCCATCGCCGGGATATAGAAGGCGTTCATCACCGACGTCGCGGTCAGCGTGAACTGGACTGGCCGGTCCACCGGGACCGCCAGTTCGTTGACCGACGCCACCCCCTGTTCGGGATAGATGAACAGCCATTTCCAGTCCATCGCCACGACCTGCACCTGCAGGGGCTGCTGGTTGCTGACCGGGGTTTCCGCGTCGATCCGGTCCAGCGGACGGTACGGATCCAGCAGATGCGTGCCCACCCAGGTCAGCGCGCCCAGGCAGACGATGATCAGAAGCGGGATGGCCCAGATCACCAGTTCCAGCTTGGTTGAATGGTCCCAGTCGGGATTGTAGGTCGCCTGCCGGTTCGACGCCCGGTAACGCCAGGCGAACCACACCGTCAGCGCCATCACCGGCACGATGATGATCAGCATCAGCAGCGTCGATTGCACCAGCAGTTCCGCCTGCCGCGCCGCGATGTCGCCCGATGGCCGCAGCACGACCGCCTCGCACCCCGCCAGCAGCGGCAGCGGTGCAAGCCAGGAAAGACGTTTGAAGAAATGTGTCATGTGGTGATGACCCCGTTGGACCCGCGCGAATCGCGCGCCGTTCGGACGACGACGCCCTGAAGTTGCGGCTGAGATAAGTTCATTGATCTGGATCAAACATAAGACAATTTGTCGCGTGTCCATCCCCGGCATTTTGTAGCATTGATCGTCCCGACCAAGGGCGAATCCCGCCAGGATTCCGCCTGCCTTTGCCCTTCATGCCTTCTGGCCCAATCCAAAGTGGTTCACGCAATGGCGACATCTGCCGAAACCCATGACCGTCGCAGCCCCGGCAAGGACGCCGACGACATCCATGTCTCGCCCTCGGACATCGCGGTTGGCGTGGTGATCGGGCGGACCTCGGAATTCTTCGACTTCTTCGTCTTCGCCATCGCCTCGGTCATCGTGTTCCCGGCGCGGCTGTTTCCCTTCGTCGATCCGCTGACGGGGACGCTGCTGTCCTTCATGCTGGTGCTGCTGGCCTTTGTCGCCCGTCCCATCGGCACGGCGATCTTCATGTATATCGACCGCAAGCAGGGGCGCGTCGCCAAGCTGACGCTGGCCCTGTTCCTGCTGGGCACCTCCACGGTCGCCATGGGGCTGGTGCCGTCCTATGCGGTGCTGGGCGAATGGGCGATCATCATCATGGCGGTGCTGCGCATTGGCCAGGGCCTTGCCATCGGCGGAAGCTGGGACGGGCTTTCCTCGCTGCTGGCGCTGAGCGCGCCCAGGGAAAAGCGCGGCTTCTATGCGATGGTGCCGCAGTTGGGCGCGCCGATCGGGCTGATCGTGGCGGCGCTGCTGTTCTCCTATCTGGTCTCGACCCTCTCGGCCGAGGATTTCCTGGATTTCGGCTGGCGCTATCCGTTCTTCGTGGCCTTCTCGGTCAACGTGGTGGCGCTGTTCGCCCGGCTGCGGATCGTCGCCTCGCCCGAGTTCCAGGAAGCGTTCGAAACGCGCGAGTTGCAGCCGACCCGCATCCGCACGACCTTCAAATCCGACTGGCGGGCGATCTGGCTTGCGTCCTTCGTGCCGCTGGCAAGCTTTGCGATGTTCCACATGGTGACGGTGTTCCCGCTGTCCTGGGTGTTTCTGTATACCGACGAGACGCTGACCTTCTTCCTGAACCTGACGGCCCTCAGCGCGGCCTTCGGCCTGGTCTCGGTGCTGGTGTCGGGCTGGCTGTCGGACCGCTTCGGACGGCGGCGGGTGCTGCTGTGGGGTTCGCTTGGCATCGGCGTCTTCAGCCTGATGGCCCCCCTGCTGCTGAGTGGCGGCAAGACCGGCGTTTCCGCCTATATGATCCTGGGCTTCCTGGTCCTGGGGATCAGCTTCGGCCTGTCGTCGGGCGCGGTGGCGTCGATGTTCAACAGCCGCAACCGTTACACGGATTCGGCCTTTGCATCCGCCCTGGGCTGGCTGTTCGGCGCCGGGCTGGCGCCCCTGACGGCGCTGTTCCTGTCCACGACGCTGGGCTTGTTCGCGGCGGGGCTCTACCTGCTGTCGGGCGCGGTCGCCACGGCAGTGGCGCTGTGGGCGGCGCGGCAACTGGAATTCCAGAAGCAGGGGTGATCCCCTGTTTCAGCCCGCCAGCATCAGCCCGCCATAGCGGCCGATCTCGCGCTCGATCTCGGCCACAAGCGTATCAAGCGCGGGGTTGCGGGTCTTGCGCGCGCGCCGGATGACATAGGCCAGATCCGGCGGATCGGGCAGACGGCCCCTGATCACCTCCATCTCGGGGCGCAGGTGCCGGTCGTTCAACAGGCCCATGCCCATGCCCGCCGTGACCGCCGCCACCACCCCCGCCGCGCTGGCACATTCGAAGACCGTCTCCAGCATGTCCTCGGGCCCCTGACTGACGCCGGACGCCCAACGGCGATAGAAGCACTGTTCGTCGAAGGACACGAACGGGATCGGGCCCTCGGCGGGCAGCACCAGATCCGGCGCCTTGACCCAGTTCAGCCTTTCGCGGAACAGCACCACGTCGCTGGCCCTCAGCTCATGCGCGAAGACCTGCACGATGGCGGCGTCCAGTTCACCGGCATCCAGCATGGCCTGCTGGACGAGGCTCATGCGGACCTTGCTGCGCACGGTCACGTCCGGGTGCAGGCGGCGGAACCGGCCCAGGATGCGCGCCAGATCGGAACAGGCCGTATCCTCGGTCATGCCCAGGGTAATGCGCCCGGACAGGGGCGTTCTGGACAGCGACAGCAGCGCCTCGTCATGCAGGCCAAGGATGCGGGCGGCATAGTCCAGCAGATCCTCTCCGGCGGTGGTGAAGACGGCCACGCCCGGCTTGCGGTTCAGCAGATCGCAGCCAAGGCTTGTTTCCAGCCGCCTGATCTTGTGGCTGACGGCGGATTGCGACAGGCCAAGCGCCTCGGCCGCGCGGGTGACGCCGCCGTGATGGCGGACGGCCTGCAAGGCGCGAAGGGCATCTATTTCCAGACGGCGGCCGTTGAGATGGGTCATGACGTTTCCGCGAATGTGGTTCGGCGACTCTAGCGTATTTTAACCTAAAAGGCTTCCGATCATGCCGAGATAAAATCCAACATCATGACGTAATCGAAATTTGTCATGTGCTTTCCCGAAAGGTGCAACCTACCAAGGCAGGACGACACCCTGCCAAAGGATCGCTCCATGACCCTCACCGCGCCTTCCCTGCCCGTTTCGCGGCACCCGCTTCTCTGGCCGGTCATGGCCACGCTTCTGGTGATCAGCTGGAGTTCGGGCTTCGTCGGCATCCGCTTCGCCAGCGAGGAAGCGAGCATTGCCCTGCTGCTGTTCTGGCGCACGCTGTTGTCGGGCCTGATCCTGCTGCCCTTCGCATTGATCGTCGGGTCCAGGCTGCGGCCGCGTCAGATCCTGGACCAGATGCTGTTCGGGGTGATGTCGGTCTTTCTCTACCTTGGCGGTTTCGCCCTGGCGATCGGGCAGCGGGTGCCGACGGGACTGGTCGCGCTGATCTCCGACCTGCTGCCGCTGGCCGTCGCCGTGCTGTCGCAGCCGGTCCTGGGCGAAAGGCTCAGCGCGCGGCAATGGCAAGGCACCGGCCTTGCGGTCCTGGGGGTGTTCATCGTGTCCTTCGACAGCCTGGGGCTGGGGACTGCCCCGCCCTGGGCCTATGCCCTGACGGTGGGATCGACGCTGGTCTTCGCCCTGGCGACGGTGCTGCACAGGAAATGGCCGGGCCTGCGCCTGCCGGTGCATCAAAGCCTGTGCATCCATTCCCTGACCGGGGCGGCGCTGTTCGGCCTTTGCGCGGCATGGCAGGGCGACCTGGCCCCGCCGATGACGCGGGATTTCGCCATCGGCATGGCCTGGCTGGTGGTTCTGGGCACCTTCGCAGCTTACGGCGTCTATTACACCATGCTGCGCCTGTTCCCGGTGGCCAGGGTCAGCGCCGCCATCTATCTCAGCCCGCCGGTCACCATGCTTTGGTCATGGGCGCTGTTTTCAGAACCCCTGACCGCCGCCATGTTCGCGGGCCTTGGCGTCACGCTGGCTGGCGTATGGATGACGACGCGGGGCTAGCCCGCAGCGCCTTGGCCTGCCGGCGCCGCGCGTGCAGCGCGGGTTCGGTATAGCCCGAAGGCTGCGTCGTTCCCGTCAGCACCAGATCCCGCGCGGCCTCGAAGGCGGGGCCGTCGAAGCCGGGGGCCATCGGGTGATAGTTCGGGTCGCCCGCGTTCTGTTCGTCCACCTTCAGCGCCATGCGGCGCAGCGCGTCCTCGACCTGGTCGCGGGTGATCAGCCGCTGTTCCAGCCAGTTCGCCAGCAGTTGCGCGCTGATGCGGCAGGTGGCGCGGTCCTCCATCATCGGCACGTCGTCGATGTCGGGAACCTTGGAACAGCCGACGCCCTGATCGACCCAGCGGACCACATAGCCCAGGATGCCCTGGGCGCTGTTGTCCAGTTCGCGCAGGATCGCATCCTGCGACAAGGGCGCATCGCCCATCAGCGCCGGGGTCAGCAGCACGTCCAGATCCGGCACCGGCTGGCCTGCCAGTTCGTCCTGGCGCGCGGCCACATCGACCATGTGGTAATGCAGCGCGTGCAGCGTCGCCGCCGTGGGGCTTGGCACCCAGGCGGTGTTCGCACCCGCGCGGGGGTGGCCGATCTTGGCCTCCAGCATCTCGGCCAGGGCGTCGGGCTTGGCCCACATGCCCTTGCCGATCTGGGCCTTGCCGCGCAGCCCGGCGTTCAAGCCGATCAGCACGTTGCGATCCTCATAGGCCTTGAGCCAGCCCGATTTCCGCGCGGCGTCGCGCCCGGCAAAGGCGCCCGCCTGCATGGACGTGTGGATCTCGTCCCCGGTGCGGTCCAGGAACCCGGTGTTGACGAAGAACAGCCGGTTGCGCAGGGCATGGATGGTCGCGGCAAGGTTGGCGCTTGTGCGGCGTTCCTCATCCATCAGGCCCAGCTTCACAGTGTTGGCGGGCAGGCCCAGGATTTCCTCGACCCTGGTGAAGGTGCGGTCGGCGAAGGCGGCTTCGTCCGGGCCGTGCATCTTGGGCTTGACCACATAGATCGACCCGACGCGGCTGTTGCGCGGCCCGTCGGACTTCTTCAGGTCGTGGAGCGAACAGGCCACCGTGACCATCGCGTCCATCAGCCCTTCCGGCGTGTCCTGCCCGTCCAGGCGAACCGCGTCGGTCGTCATCAGCAGGCCCACGTTGCGCACCAGCAGCAGCGCGCGACCCGGCAGGGTGATGGTGCTGCCGTCGGGGCGCGTGACATCGCGATCCCCGGCAAGGCGGCGGGTCATCTGCTTGCCGCCTTTTTCGAAGGTATCGGTCAGGTCGCCCTTCATCAGGCCCAGCCAGTTGGCATAAACGCCGACCTTGTCCTCGGCATCCACGGCGGCCACGCTGTCCTCACAATCCTGGATGGCGGTCAGCGCGGCTTCCATGATGACGTCGCGCAGTCCCGACGGGGATGCGGCGCCGATGGGATGATCGGGATTGATGACCAGTTCGACATGCAGCCCGTTATGGCGCAGGACCAGGGCGGTGTCCCCGCCCTCGACCCGACGGCCGACAAAGGCAGACGGATCGCGCAGCGTCACCTCGGACCATTCGATCGTGGCCTTCAGCCCTTCGGCATCGGCGCGATAGCCCGACACCTCGGCATGGCTGCCCGTGGTCAGGGGGAAGGTCTCGTCCAGAAACTGTGCGGCACGCGCCACCACGGCGTCGCGGCGGGCCGGATCCAGCGAACCCGGCGCAGGCGGCGGTCCCATCGCGTCCGACCCGTAAAGCGCGTCGTAAAGCGATCCCCAGCGGGCATTGGCGGCGTTCAGCGCGAAGCGGGCATTGCTGACCGGCACCACAAGCTGCGGCCCGGCGACCTGCGCGATTTCCGGGTCGATCCGGCCGTTGTCGATGGCGAAGGGCGCGGGTTCGGGGACGAGATAGCCGATTTCCGTCAGGAAGGCGCGATAGGCCGCCGTATCCCAGGGCTGGTTGCCGCGCGCCTTGTGCCAGGCGTCGATCTGGGACTGAAATTCCGCGCGACGCTGCAGCAGCGCACGGTTCTCGGCCGAGAATTCCGCCAGCAACCCGGCATAGCCCGACCAGAAGCGGTCCGCATCGACGCCCGTGCCGGGCAGCACGCGGCCTTCCACGAAGGCGGCCAGTTCCTCGGCCACGTCCAGGCCATGCCTTTGGGTGTAACAGGTGTCGGTCATCGCGCTCTCCTTCCACGTCGGGCAACGGTATACCATTGCGCACTTTGCCGTCATTTACGCCATGAAGGCCCGCTTTCCAAGATGCGTGAAAAGTTTTTCTGTGTTTCGGAAAAAGTCTGGGGCGTCCTAGACGGTCTCGTTGTCCTCGACCACCTCGGCGGTGACGGCCCGTGCGGAAACCTCGTCCTCGGCCTCGGAACCGGCCTCGACGATCTCTCGGGCTTCTTCCTCGTCCTCGTCCTCAATGGCGGGGGGATCCTCGCCCGCCAGGAAATTCCCGAACTTTTCCCAGCCCGGCACATAGTCGGCCAGCACCCGCATGACGACCAGGACGGGGACCGCGATGATCATGCCGATCACCGACCACAGCCAGGCCCACAATGCGACGGCCAGGAACACCACCACCGTGTTCATCTGCAACCGGCGCGACACGAAATAGGGCGTGATCACCTGCCCTTCCAGCGCGGTCAGCATCATGTATGTTCCCGCCACCATCATCGGCCAGAAGACCCCAGGCATCACCACAAGGGCGACAAGCCCTGCCGTGGCGACGCCCGCGATCGCCCCCAGATAGGGGATGAAATTCAGCACAAAGGCGCCCAGGCCGAACAGCAGCGCGCCGGGCATTCCCCAGGCGAACATCGCCAGTCCGATAGCCAGGCCCAGGCCCGCGTTGATGATGGTGATCGCGCCCAGGTAATTGCCCAGCGAATCCTCGATCTGGCGCAGGGCCAGATAGGCGCTTCGCTTTTCGGACATGGAATCGAAGCTTTGCACGATCTTGAGATACAGAAGATCGCCCGACCCCAGCATGAAGAACAGCAGGACCAGCGTGAACACCACCTGCCCGGCAATGGTCGGGGTGAACTTGACCAGCGATTTCAGGGTGCTGTCGGTTTCCTGTTCGACGGTGATGGTGGCGCCGGCATCGCTGCCGCCGCTTTGGACCTCGTCGATCTTCTCGGCAGCCTTCTGCAAGTCCTCGATCGAGGCGCGCACCTCCTCGAACTTGTGTTCCAGCCGGGTGCTGATCATGGGCAGGTTATGGGTGGCCTGGCTGATCGGCCCGCTGGCGGCATAGGCGATCAGCGCGACCGCCATCACAAGCCCCAGCGTGACGCCTGTCGCGGTCAGCCAGTCCGGGATGCCGCGCCGCCGGGCCAGGCGCCGCAATGGCGTGAAGACGAAGAACAGCAGGACCGCCAGCGTGACCGGCATCAGGAAGTCGCGGCCCGCCGCGATGGCGGCAAAGGCGAGGATCAGGAAGATTCCGATGACCGCCCAGTTCGCCGCGCGTTCGCTGGCGCCGCTGCCATCCGCGCCGAAACGCGGGAAGCTGTATCGCTTGTCCGCCAATGCGCCCCCCCCTGAACCCATGCCGGGTTCGAACGCAAGCGGCGGCCCGGACGTTCCGGGCCGCCGTGGATGCCGGTCGGGCAGTCGTGTCAGATCGGGTGGTCGCCGGTGGCGTCGATCACCCGCGTGGGCAGGCCCATCTGCCCCAGCAACTCAAGGAAGGGCCGCGCCGGCAAATCCTCGACATTGACCATCTTCTTCACGTCCCAGATGCCGCGGGCGACCAGCACCGCCGCCGCAACCGGGGGCACGCCGGCGGTATAGCTGATGCCCTGGCTGCCGACCTCGGCGAAGGCTTCCTTGTGGTCGGCGACGTTGTAGATGAAGACCTCGCCCGGCTTGCCGTCCAGGCTGCCCTTGACCAGATCGCCGATGCAGGTCTTGCCGGTATAGTCGGGGGCAAGGCTGGCCGGGTCGGGCAGCACGGCCTTGACGACCTTCAAGGGCACGACCTCTTGCCCCTCGGCGGTCTTCACCGGCTGTTCGGACAGAAGGCCCAGGTTCTTCAGCACCGTGAAGACATTGATATAGTGGTCGCCGAAGCCCATCCAGAAGCGCACGTCCGCGTCCTTGTATCGGGCGGACAGGCTGTGAACCTCGTCATGGCCCGACAGATAGGCCTTCTGCTTGCCGACGACCGGCAGGTCCCATTCGCGGCCGACCTCGAACATCTGGTTGGTGCGCCATTCGCCGCCCTGCCAGGAATAGACCACGCCGGTGAATTCGCGGAAGTTGATCTCGGGGTCGAAGTTCGTGGCGAACCAGCGGCCATGGGAACCGGCGTTGATGTCCACGATGTCGATGCTGTCGATCTTGTCGAAATATTCATCCTCGGCCAGGCGGGCATAGGCGTTGACCACGCCCGGATCGAAGCCCGCGCCCAGGATCGCGGTGATCCCGGCCGCCACCACATCCTCGCGCCGCTTCCATTCATAATTGCCGTACCAGGGCGGCGTTTCGCAGATCTTCGTCGGATCCTCGTGGATGGCCGTGTCGATATAGGCCGCGCCCGCACGGATGCAGCCTTCCAGAACGGTCATGTTGATGAAGGCCGTCCCCACATTGATGACGATCCCTGCGTCCAGCTTGCGGATCAGCGCCTCGACCGCGCCCGCATCCATCGCGTCCAGCGCATGGCTGGTGAAGGGCATCTGGTGGCCCTTGTCGCGCAGGGTCTGGATGATCGCGTCAGCGCGTGCCTGGGTGCGGTTGGCGATGTGCAGATCGCCGAATTCCGCAGCCTGTTGCGCCACCTTGTGCGCCACGACTTGCGCGACGCCACCCGCGCCGATGATGAGGACGTTCTTCTTGGCCAATTCTGGATCCTTTCCGGGGTTGCAGAGAGGGCGCCTCAGGAGAGGCTGGACTTGTAGTCTTCATAGGGGAATTCGCGAACGGTGCGAATGCTGCCGTCGTCTTCCCTGATGGCGATGGCGGGCATGGCGACGCCGTTGAACCAGTTCTTCTTGACCATGGTATAGCCCGCCGCATCCGCGATGCTGATCCGGTCTCCGACCTGCAAGGGCTGCGGAAAGCGCGCATCGCCGAAGATGTCGCCCGCAAGGCAGGTCTTGCCCGCGACCTGGTATTCGTGGTCGCCCGACTGCGGCAGCTTGGCCGTTTCGCGATAGATCAGCAGGTCCAGCATATGCGCCTCGATGCTGCTGTCCACGATGGCGACCTGCTTGCCATTGTCGATGACGTCCAGCACGCTCACCTCCAGCGAGGTTGTGCCGGTGATGCTGGCCTCGCCCGGTTCCAGATAGGCCTGGACGCCGAAGCGGTCCTGGAAGGCCTTCAGCCGGTCGGCCAGCCGGTCGATCGGATAACCCTCGCCCGTGAAATGGATGCCGCCGCCAAGGCTGACCCAGTCCAGGCGCTTCAGGATCTCGCCGAACTCGGTTTCGATCCGGGTCAACTGGCTGTCGAACAGGTCGAAGTCGCGGTTTTCGCAGTTGTAATGGATCATCACCCCGCTGATGCGGTCCATCGCCTGTTCCAGCCGCGACAGATCCCATTCGCCCAGGCGGCTGAAGGGCCGCGCCGGGTCGGCCAGGTCGAAGCCGCTGGTCGAAAAGCGCGGGTTCAGGCGCAGCCCGCGCGCGATCCCCGCCGCCTTGTTGTCGAAGCGGTCAAGCTGGGACAGGCTGTTGAAGATGATCTTGTCGGCGTAACCCACCGCCTCGTCGATCTCGTGATCGGCCCAGGCGACGGAATAGGCGTGGGTTTCCTTGCCGAATTCCTCGTGCCCCAGGCGCAGCTCGAACAGCGACGATGATGTGGTGCCGTCCATGTAGTCGCGCATGAAGTCGAAGACCGACCATGTCGCAAAGCATTTCAGCGCCAGCAGCGCCTTGGCGCCCGACGCTTCGCGCAGGCGGGCGATCTGTTCCATATTGCGGCGAAGCGCCGGCTTGTCGATCAGATAGAAGGGCGTCTGCATCGCGGCCATGCGAACCTTTGGCTGAAAGCGGAACGGCCGATATAGAGACGGCAAGGGCTTTTCGCAAGAAAGCGTGTCAGGCCCGTGACATCGCCTCAGCCGCCCGCCGCAAGGCGGCGGAACTCTCGTTTCAGCAGGTCCAGTTCGGCGCGAAGCTGCGCGACCTCGGCCAGCAGGTCGTCGCCCGCAACCGTTCCCGCAACCAGGGTCAGACCGGCCAGCACACTGTCCCCGGCCACCAGCAACAGGCTGTGGACGCCATTGTCGATGACCGAAGGCGGAAGATCGGCCGAAACCGCCCAGACGCCGGGCCCTGCCTCACGCAGGGTGGCCTGGGTCACCACTGTCCCCCGATGGGTCACGGACAAGGGGGCGGGGGGGCTGTCGGATTGCAGCGTGCCGGTCCAGCATCCGGCCGACACGCCATGGCTTTCGAACGTCATGCCCATCCCTTCAAGCCTGCGCACGCGGGCGGCCCGACAGGACCGCATCGTTGACGGTGACGGCGTTCATGCGCGGCGCCTCGAAGATCAGGTCCAGCCAGGCCCGTTCAACCGGGCGGTTGGCAAGGTCGGCATAGGCCAGATCGAATTCCGCCTGCCGCGCCGCGCCCTGCCCCGCGACCGGGTGGCCAAGCTGGCGCAGCACCGTCTGGGTGTTCGGCCCCTGAACCAGGTTGATCCGGGCATAAAGGGTGATCGGGCGTTCCGCATCCACTACCGTATCCAGCCGCAGGATCCGCTCGGCCGCCAGGCCGTCCAGCGCCTCGGCCGGCAGGTCCAGGGCCAGCGACAGGAAGCTGCCGGAAAAGCCCAGCATCTCGATCACCAGGCCATGGCAGGCCGCCTGCCCCGGCCGAGGACGGGATCGTTGCCGCAGGATCAATGCCTTGTGACCACAGTCGTGCCACAGGGCCGCATCCTCGCCCAGCCGGTGGCCGTTCCCCGGGGGCGGCGATGGCTTGCGGGCTGATCCGGCCCATGAACAGCCGGGGACGCCAGTGCCAGTCCGTGCCGGGCGGCAGATCCGCATCCGGCACCCCGACCGGGCGCAGCATCCAGGGGTCCGACGCTTGCAGGAAACGCCCCAGCTGGCGATGCAGCGCCTGCGCGCGTTCCCGCAATTCGGGATCGACAGGGCGCGGCTTGCGGTCCTGGCGATCGGCCAGACGCGCCCAATCGACGCGGCTTCGGTCCGATTGCAGGATCTCCAACAAACGCTTCATCGCGGCCCCCTTCCTTGCGCTGCCTGAATAAACCGCAACCGGAAGGCGAACAAGCGTCACGCAACCAGTTCGTCCAGACGCGCGGCGCAGGCGAAGTCGGCCTCGGTCAGGCCGCCCGTGTCATGGGTCGTGAAGGACACCTGGCAATAGCCCCAGCCAAAGGCGACATCGGGATGGTGGCCCTGCTTGTTGCCCAGCCAGGCCGCCAGGTTCGCCATCTCGACCGCCTTGGCGAAGCCCTTGAAGTCGAAGCGCCGGGTGATCGCGCGTCCGTCGGATGAAAGCGTCCATCCGTTCAGCCGGGACAGGCGCGCGGTGATGTCGTCTTGCTCCATTCTTCCTCACAACAAGGGCGATGCCAGGGCCAGCAGGTTGTTGCGCAACCGGCGCAGGACCGACCAGTTGCGAACCTCCTCCAGCGTGATCTCGCGCGAGCGTTCGACATAGCTGTCCTGCCGGGCATCCAGTTCCTCGATGAATTCGAGGTCGAAGACCGCCATGTTCACCTCGTAGTTCAACTCGAAGCTGCGGCGGTCCAGGTTGGCGCTGCCGACCATGCCCATGCGGCCATCGACGGTCATGATCTTGGAATGCAGCAGCCCGTCCTGGAACAGCATGATCCGCGCCCCTGCCGACAGCAGCCCGTAATAGAACCCCTGGCTGGTCGCGCCCACCACGATGGAATCGTTGCGCGCGGGCAGGATCATCGTGACCTCGACCCCGCGTCGGGCGGCGGCGCGCACGGCGGCATCAAGGGCGGTGTCGGGGACATAGTAGGGGGTCGTGATGACCACCCGGTCGCGCGCCGCGTGCAGCATCCCCGCCAGACAGTCGGAAATCGAGCCCTGCCGCCGGTCCGGTCCCGTGGGAATGACCTGGGCGATGTCGCCCGGATCGGCGACGGGTTCGACGGGCAGCAGCATATAGCCCAGATCCTTGCCGGTATAGCTCATCCAGTCGCCCAGGAAGACCGACTGGAACTGCCGCACGACCGGGCCTTCGACCGACATCACGATATCGACCCAGGGCGCGAAGCGCGGCTTGATGGCGAAGGCCATGTCGGCGCAGTTGCGGCTGCCGGAAAAGGCAATGCGGTTGTCCACGACAAGGATCTTGCGGTGGTTGCGCAGATCCAGCCTGCGGAACAGTACGCTGATGAAGGGCAGGCCCCAAGGGAAGGCCGTGACGCATGCGGCCCCGGCTTCCTGCATCTGGATCCACAAGGGGGATCTGACCAGCAGGCGCGAACCAAGGGCATCCACGATCACCCGGCACTCGACCCCGCGGCTGGCGGCGCGGGCCACGGCCTCGGCCACCTTCTGCCCGGAATGGTCGGGCAGCCAGATATAGAACAGGATATGGACGTGATCCGTGGCGCGGTCGATGGCGTCGATCATCCGGTCGATGGCCTCGTCGCCTTCCTCCAGCAGGCGGATGCGGTTTCCGGTCAGCGCCGACATGCCCCCCACGGCCGCATTCGCAGCCACCACCGGCAGCGCGTAATGCGGGGGCTCGGCGATCACGGCGGGGTTCGGGATGCGCAGGTTCGTCAGCCTGTCGCGCACGTCGGCCATGCGCTGCACCTCGGCCTGGTTCAGGCGCACCTCTCCGAACAGGACATAGGACAGGATGCCGACGACCGGCAGCGCCTCGATCACCATGATCCAGGCCAGGCGGACCGAGGGATCCAGCCGCGGGCGGATCAGGACGCGCGCGATCAGGGCCAGCGTGACCGTCGTATGCAGCATGACAAGGAACGAGGTCCACATGCCGCGCATCATTCCCGCCCGCCACGGCAATTGCAATTCCCCCCGTCGCGGCCTATCTCGGGGGCTTGAAAACAGCAGGGGCCGCCCGCGAATGAACTGGATAACCAACTACGTCCGTCCGCGCATCAATTCGCTGTTCTCGCGCCGAGAGGTGCCCGAGAACCTGTGGACCAAATGCCCCGAATGCGGGACGATGCTGTTCCATCGCGAACTGTCGGACAACCTGAACGTCTGCACCAGCTGCGACCACCACCTGGCGATCAGCCCGCGCGACCGCTTCACCGCGCTATTCGACGGCGGCGCCTTCCTGGAAGTCAAGGTTCCCGAACCCATCGCCGACCCGCTGCAGTTCCGCGACCAGAAGAAATACCCCGACCGCATGAAGGCCGCGCAGAAATCCACCGGCGAGAAAGAGGCCATGCTGGTCGCCGAGGGAGAGATCGGCCGCACCCCCATCATCGCCGCAGCCCAGGACTTCAGCTTCATGGGCGGGTCGATGGGCATGTATGTGGGCAACGCCATCATCGCCGCCGCTGAACGGGCCGTTAAGACCAAGCGTCCCCTGGTGCTGTTTTCCGCAGCAGGCGGCGCCCGAATGCAGGAAGGCATCCTGTCCCTGATGCAGATGCCCCGCACCACCGTCGCTGTGGAAATGCTGCGCGAGGCGGGCCTGCCCTATATCGTCGTGCTGACCCACCCGACCACGGGCGGCGTCACCGCCAGCTATGCGATGCTGGGCGACATCCAGATCGCCGAACCCAACGCCCTGATCTGCTTTGCCGGTCCCCGCGTGATTGAACAAACCATCCGCGAAAAACTGCCCGAGGGCTTCCAGCGCGCCGAATACCTTCTGGAACACGGGATGCTGGACCGGGTGACGCACCGCAAGCAGCTGCGCGACGAACTGGTCTCGATCCTGCGCATGGTGGGGGGCTTGTCCGCGCCGACCCGCGCCGACCTGCCTTCGCCTGCGGTCGAACCCGCCCAGCCGGAACCCGCGCCCGCCGACTGACCATCTTCTGTGTCCAAATATCCCGGGGGTCCGGGGGCTGGCCCCCGGCTTGATCTGCCATGAGCCATTCCGACGCCATCCTGGACCGCCTGATGTCCCTGCATCCCAAGGTCATCGACCTGTCGCTCGACCGGATGCACCGGCTGCTGGCGGCGCTCGGCAATCCCGAACGCCGCATCCCGCCGGTGATCCACATCGCGGGCACCAACGGCAAGGGCAGCACTCAGGCGATGATCCGGGCCGGGCTGCAGGCCGGGGGCGCCCGCGTCCATGCCTATACCTCGCCGCATCTGGCGCGTTTCCATGAACGCATCCGCCTGGCGGGCGATCTGATCGCGGAACCCGACCTGGCTGCCGCGCTGGAGGAATGCGAGGTCGCCAACATCGGCCAACCCATCACCTTCTTCGAGATCACCACGGCAGCGGCCTTCCTGGCCTTTTCCCGCACGCCCGCCGACTATACCCTGCTCGAAGTCGGCCTTGGCGGCAGGCTGGACGCGACCAACGTGATCGACAGCCCCCGCCTGACGGTCATCACGCCGGTCAGCATCGACCATACCCAATACCTGGGCGAGACGCTGCCGCTGATCGCGGGTGAAAAGGCGGGCATCATCAAGCGCGGCGTGCCTGTCGTCGTGGGTCCGCAGGACGACGAGGCCCTGCGCGTGATCGAGGCCAGGGCCTCCGGCCTGACAGCGCCCGTTTTCGCCCATGGCCAGCACTGGATGATCGCGCCGGACCGGGGCGGCATGGTCTATCAAGACGACCACGGGCTGTGGGACCTGCCGCTGCCGAACCTGATCGGCCCGCACCAGATCCAGAACGCCGGCACCGCCCTTGCCGCGCTGCGCCACCTGGGCGCGACCGATGCCCAGGCGCGCGCGGCGGTCACGCAGGCTGAATGGCCCGCCCGGATGCAGCGGCTGCGCCACGGCCCGCTGGTCGATCTGGCAGGTCCGCAGGCCGAACTGTGGCTCGACGGCGGCCACAACCCGGCCGGGGGCGAGGCGCTTGCCGCCACGCTTGCCGCCCTGCCGATGCGGCCGACGCATCTTGTCTGCGGGATGCTGAACACAAAGGACATCGCCGGCTATCTGCGCCCCTTGGCGGCGCAAGCCTGTTCCCTGACCGCCATCGACATCCCCGGAGAGCCGAATACCCTGCCCGCTGCCACCACCGCGGGCGTCGCGGCAAGCGTCGGCATGATCGCGGGTGTGGCCGAAGATGCGGCGGCCGCCGTTTCGGCAATCGCCGTGCGGGATCCACACGCGCGGATCCTGATCTGCGGGTCGCTCTATCTCGCGGGCCGGGTGCTGCGCGAAAACGGCTGAAGGCCCTAGGCCCCCTGCCCCCAGCCCGCGTCCTGCATTTCGCGCAGGCGGCTGGCGGTGCGCTCGAACTCGAAGCTGCCCTCGCCTTCGTTGTAAAGCTGTTCCGGCTGGTCCGCCGCGCTGGCGACCAGCCGCACCTTGGCTTCATAGATCGCGTCGATCAGGGTGACGAAACGCTTGGCCTCGTTGTAATTGGACGCGGACAGGCGCGGGATCCCGTCGATCATCAGCACCTGCACCTCGCGCGACAGCGCCAGGTAATCCGCCGGTCCCAGCGGCTTGCCGCACAGATCCCAGAAACTGGACCGGCCTACGCCGTCCGCAAAGGCCTCCAGCGTGAAGCTGCGCCCGCCGACCTCGATCCGCCGGGCCTCGCCCTTGCCGCCGCCCGTCAGGTCGTCCCAGATCGCGTCCATCGCGGCCCTGGCAGAGGCATCGGCCGGGCAGAACCACACCTGACCGCCCGTCGCCCGGCCCTGCCGGTGGTCCACGGGGCTGTCCAGGCACACGACCTCAAGCCGCTGGCGGATCAGGTCGATGAAGGGCAGGAAAAGCTGCCGGTTCAGCCCGTGCTTGTACAGATCCTCGGGCACGCGGTTGGATGTCGTGACGATCACCACCCCCTGTTCCAGCAGGACCTGGAACAGCCGTCCGACGATCATCGCGTCGGCGATGTCGGTGATCTGCATCTCGTCGAAGCACAAAAGCCGGACCTTGGCCGCGACCTCAAGCGCGACGGGACGCACGGTGTCTTGGTCGCCCCGCTGACGGGCGCGGTTCAGGCCCGCCTGGATCTCCTGCATGAATTCGTGGAAATGCACGCGCCGGGCGGGCACCGTCGCGGCCTCGGCCAGCAGGTCCATCAGCATCGACTTGCCGCGCCCGACACCCCCCCAAAGGTAAAGCCCCCTGGCCGCAGGGACCGGCGGCGGGGGGCTGCCGACGCCCAGGAAGACGCGCCAGGCCGACCGCTTTTCGGGCGCGGGCGTGGCGGCGATGTCGTCCAGAACCCGGTCCAGATGCGGCAGAACGGAAAGCTGCGCCGGATCCGGCTCGATCCGGCCTTCTGCCACGCGCTGCCGATGAAGTTCGCTGACCTTTCCCATGGGCCGCACCTGACACGGATGCCGAAGGCCCCGCAAGGGCCAATGCTTGACCCGCGACCCCGCCCCGTGCCACCCCTGCCAAGGCAAGCGCCACGAGGTTTCATGCCCAAGTCCCCCACCCTGATCGCGGATACCCCTGTCCTGTTCGTCATGGCGGCCGAGGCCGAATACGGCCCCGCCCTGCGCGCCCGGATCGACCCCCTGATCACCGGCATCGGCCCGGTCGAGGCTGCCGTGCAACTGACGGCCGCCCTGGCCGGGATGGCGGACCTGCCCCGGCTGATCGTGTCGCTGGGATCGGCCGGATCGGCACGGCTGGAACAGGCCGAGGTTTACCAGGTCACGGCGGTGGCCTATCGCGACATGGACGCATCGCTCCTGGGCTTCGAAAAGGGGCGCACGCCGCTGCTGGATCTGCCGGTCCGGGTCGCCCTGCCCCACCGGGTCGAGGGGATCCCGGCCGCGACCCTGTCCACCGGCGCCAACATCGTCAGCGGCGCGGCCTATGACGACATCGCCGAGGACATGGTGGACATGGAAACCTTTTCCCATCTGCGCGCGGCCCAGCATTTCGGGGTGCCGCTGATCGGATTGCGCGGCATTTCCGACGGGGCGGCCGAACTGCAGACCCTGTCGGACTGGACGCAATACCTGCACATCATCGACGAAAAGCTGGCGGGGGCGGTGGATCGGATCGCGGACCAGCTTGCGAACGGAAGTCTGATCCCCGGCGCCCCGCGCTTGTCCTGAGGGCTGCCAGCCCCTAAACCCCTGGGGGCACAGCTACCGGACAAGGCAGATATGGCACGCGGCACGACAATCATTCACGACCGGCCCACCAGCAAGCGCGTGGGTGCGCTGCGTGCCTTGGGACCGTTCCTGCGGCCCTATCGCCTGCAGGTGGTGCTGGCGCTGATCGCGCTTGCCGCGACTTCGGCCATCAGTCTGGTCCTGCCGCTGGCCGCGCGCCGGGTGGTGGACAATTTCGACGACGGGGCGGGACTGCTGGACGAATATTTCGGCGCGGCCCTGCTGATCGTGGCGGCGTTGGCGCTTGGCACGGCGGCGCGGTATTACTTTGTCACCCGGCTGGGCGAACGGGTCGTGGCCGATATCCGCAAGGCGGTCTTCGCCCGCGTCGTCACCCTGTCGCCGGGCTTCTTCGAACGGGTGATGACCGGGGAAATCCTGTCGCGCATCACCACCGACACCACCTTGATCCAGTCGGTGATCGGGTCGTCCCTGTCGATCGCGCTGCGCAACATGATCATCCTGGCGGGCGGGCTTGGGATGCTGGCCTTCACCTCGTTGAAGCTGATGGGGTTGGTGCTGCTGATCATCCCGGTGATCCTGGTGCCGATCATCGTGCTGGGTCGCCGCCTGCGCGGGCTGTCGCGCGCCAACCAGGACTGGATCGCGGCATCCTCGGGCGCGGCGTCGGAAACCCTGCTGGCGGCGCAGACGGTGCAGGCCTATACGCATGAAGGGCGCAGCATCGCCCGCTTCGACGACGTGACCGAACGGTCCTTCGGCGTGGCCCTGACGCGGATCCGCACGCGGGCGGTGATGACGGCCATCGTGATTTTCCTGATCTTCGCGGGCGTGATCGGTGTTCTGTGGATCGGCGCGCGCGACGTCCAGGCCGGCGTGATGACCGCCGGGCAACTGGTGCAGTTCGTGATCTATGCGATCCTTGTCGCCAGTTCGACCGGGGCGCTGTCGGAAATCTGGGGCGAATTGCAGCGCGCGGCGGGCGCGACCGAACGCCTGGGCGAACTGCTTGCGGCCGAGGACGCGTTGACCGACCCCGCCCGTCCCGTGCCCCTGCCGCGCCCCGTGCGCGGCCATATCGCGCTGGAAGGCGTCAGCTTCCGATATCCCACGCGGCCCGATGTCTCGGCCTTGGAAGGGGTCGGCCTGACCATCCGGCCGGGCGAGACGGTGGCCCTGGTCGGCCCCTCGGGTGCGGGCAAGACGACCGTGATCCAGCTGATCCAGCGGTTCTGGGATCCGGCTGCGGGGCGGGTGACGCTGGACGGCATCGACCTTCGCGACATGGCGCGGGCGGATTTCCGGCAGGCCATGGCCCTGGTGCCGCAGGATCCGGTGATCTTCGCCACGACCGCGCTGGAAAACATCCGCCTCGGCCGCCCCGACGCCCCCGCGTCCGAGGTCGAGGCCGCGGCCCGCGCGGCCCATGCCCATGACTTCATCACCGCCCTGCCACAGGGTTACGACACCCCGCTGGGCGAACGCGGGGTGATGCTGTCCGGGGGCCAGCGACAGCGGATCGCCATCGCCCGCGCCATCCTGCGCGACGCGCCGGTCCTGCTGCTGGACGAGGCGACAAGCGCGCTGGATGCGGAATCTGAATCGCTGGTGCAGGCCGCCGTGAACCGCCTGTCCGAAGGCCGCACCACGGTCGTCGTGGCGCACCGGCTGGCCACGGTGAAGAAGGCCGACCGCATCGTGGTCTTCGATGGGGGCCGCATCGTCGCCCAAGGCACCCATGACGCCCTGGTGGCCGAAGGCGGGCTTTACGCCCGGCTGGCGCGGATGCAGTTCACGGACATGCCGGTCCTGCCGGAACCGGCCTGATCACTTCGGCGCGGCATAGACCGCCGCCCAGAACCGCGTCTTGCCATCCGGCCCGATCGCCTGGCCGATGCCGTAATCGCGCATCTGCGGGATCAGGATATTGGCCCGGTGCCCGCTGGACGCGTTCCATTCCGCCAGAACCCGTTCCTGAGAGAACGGCCCCGCCGCGATGTTTTCCGCCGTGACGCGGGGCGCATAGCCCGCCGCCTTGACGCGCGGCCCTGGACCGGCCGTCCTGCTGCCGGTATGGGTCATGCGGCCACGCTGCGCCATGTCGCAGGCGTGCTGGGCCGCGACCCGGGCCAGGACGGGATTGGGCCTTACCGGAGGCAATCCGGCCGCGCTGCGCAGCGCGTTGGTGGCCGCCGCGCCATGGTCGTTCTGGCCGGGACTGGTCGGCAGGCAAGTCGCCTGGCCCGCGGACATCAGTTGCATGGCATGGGGATCATCGCCACTGCTCTTGGGATTTGACGGGGCCTGTGCGCAACCAGCCAGGACGGCGCAGACCAGGACGGCAGACATTTGCAAGGGATTAGGCATGGTTTCACCTTTTGAAGCGGGGTGCATCCTACGGGTGAAATTGTGAATGCATTAACAATGCACAGTTGTTGTATGCACGAAATCAGGCGGAATGGCCACATGGAACGCTTGGATCAATCCCGCGTTTTTTGTCAAACCATTCAGAAACATCCGAAAGGACGCATCATGGCCATCTGGGATTTCGTCAAGGACGCCGGGAAATCGGTCTTTGGCAAAGCCGAAGCCGCCGAGGCAAAGCCCGCCCCGGCCCCTGCGGCAGGCAAGGCCCCGCAGGATCCCGAAACGACCCGCAAGGTCGCGGCGCTCAAGGCGGAACTCAGGGCGCTGAACCTGGACAAGGACGACGTTCACCTGACCCTGCGCGGCGGCGACACCGTCAAGATCGAAAGCAAGGGCGCCGACCGCGAGACCCTTGAAAAGCTGATCCTGGCCGTGGGCAACATCGAAGGCATCGCCAAGGTCGAGGCCGACCTGCCCGAGGCCGGAGTGGAAGCAGGCAAGGCCCCCGTCTTCCACACCGTCAAGAAGGGCGAGACCCTTTCGGCCATCGCCAAGGCCTATCTGGGCAGCGCCAGCAAATACAACGCCATCTTCGAGGCGAACCGGCCGATGCTGACGGACCCCGACAAGATCTATCCGGGCCAGACCCTGCGCATTCCGCAGGAATGACGGCCTGACGCGGCGTCGGGGATGACCTGACGCCGCGTTTCGCCGCGCCCCGCGGACAAGCCTATTGCCCCTTTTCCCGCCGATAGCCCATTGTATTGAAAAGCGGGATCAGGAGGGTGATCCCGGTGGGAGGGGGAAATATGACGCGCTTTTGCAGCTATGACGACCGCAACGCCCTGGAAGCGGAAATGCCTTATGACGCGCGGGGCCTGCCGGTCACGATCCATGGCTTTCTGACCCGCACCGCCGAACGCTTTCCCGACCGGCCCGCGATCAGCTTCCAGCTTCTGTCCGATCCGAAAAGCCACGCCACGACCCTGACCTGGCAGGACTTGCTGGAACGCGTCACCGAAACGGCCAATCTGTTCCGCAAGCTGGGCGTCGGCCCCACCGACACCGTGGCCTATCTTCTGCCCAACAGCATCGAGACGCCGGTGGTCCTGCTGGCTGGCGCGACCGCCGGCATCGTCAACCCGATCAACCCGCTGCTGGACGCCCAGCAGATCGCGGGCATCCTGCGCGAAACCCGCGCCAAGGTGCTGGTGACGCTGCGCGCATTCCCCAAGACCGACGTGGCCCAGAAGGCGGCCGAGGCTGTGGCCCTGGCCCCGAACGTCACCCATGTGATCGAGGTGGACCTGAACCGCCATCTGCGCGGGCTGAAACGCTGGATCGTGCCGCTGATCCGCCCGCGCGTGAAGCGCCGCCACAAGGCCAAGGTGCTGAACTTCGAGGCCGCCACCAGTGCCGAAAAGCACACGCGCCTGGATTTCGACGACGTGCAGCAGGACCGCGTCGCGGCCTATTTCCACACCGGCGGCACCACCGGCACGCCCAAGGTCGCGCAGCACAAGTATTCGGGCATGATCTACAACGGCTGGCTGGGCGGGTCGCTGCTGTTCGACGAAAACGACGTACTGATGTGCCCGCTGCCGATGTTCCACGTCTTCGCGGCCTATCCGGTGCTGATGTCCTGCATCGCTTCGGGGGCGCATGTGGTGATGCCCACCCCGGCCGGATATCGGGGCGACGGTGTCTTCGACAACTTCTGGAAGCTGATCGAACGCTGGCAGGCGACCTTCCTGATCACCGTGCCGACCGCGATCTCTGCGCTGATGCAGCGGCCGGTCAATGCCGACGTGTCATCGCTGAAAACCGCGATCTCGGGGTCGGCCCCCCTGCCGATCGAGCTTTACAACCGCTTCAAGTCCGCCACCGGGGTCGAGATCGCCGAAGGTTACGGCCTGACCGAGGCGACCTGCCTTGTCAGCTGCAATCCCGTGGACGGCATGAAGAAGGTCGGCTCGGTCGGCATCCCCCTGCCCTATACCCATGTCCGCATCCTCAACCACGACGACGCGGGCAAGGTGCATGAATGTCCGACCGATGTCGTGGGCGAGATCTGCGTGGCCAATCCCGGCGTCTTTCCGGGGTCCACCTATACCGAGGCCGACAAGAACCACAAACTGTTCGCCGAGGACATCTATCTGCGCACCGGCGACCTGGGGCGGCTGGATCACGACGGCTATCTGTGGATCACCGGGCGGGCCAAGGACCTGATCATCCGGGGCGGCCACAACATCGACCCCGCCGAGATCGAGGAGGCGATGCTGTCCCATCCCGCCGTGGCCTTTGCCGGCGCCATCGGCCAGCCCGACAGCTTCGCGGGCGAACTGCCCTGCGTTTATGTCGAACTGGTGGCCGGGGCCACCGCCACCGAGGCGGAACTGCTGGATCACGCCAAGACCCACATCCACGAGCGCGCCGCCATCCCCAAGCATGTCGAGATCCTGCCCGAACTGCCCAAGACCGCCGTGGGCAAGATCTTCAAGCCTGATCTGCGCCGCCTGGCGATCAAGCGTGTCTATGACGCCGCCCTGCAGGGCACCAGCGCCCATGTGTCCGAGGTCGTCGAGGACAAGAAGCGCGGCCTGGTGGCGCGGCTGGCACGCGACGGGGCCGTGGACGAGAATGCGGTCAAGGCGAAGCTGGGGGAATTCACCCGGCCTTGGGAGTGGGGGTAAGTCCCGACAAACCCTCTGGTTGTGCGATTCTCACAAAGGAGCTATCAACCCTCCGATACTATCAGGCATCCGTGAGAAATATGACACAACCCACCGCACCGATGCCGGACAAAGGCTGGTCGAGAGAATTGGTCATCCTTGAAAACGCGACCGTCGCCCCGCCGATGGTATCGCGCCCACGGACACCCAGCGGCGTCTGGTGCGATGGCGACATTGCTCAAGCTGCAATGTGGCGCCACGACGACCGGATGTCGCTTGCTCTGACCGAAAAGCCCGAGCCGGTCGAGACGCTGAAGGGCCGCTATCTGTTCGGCGGCATGTTCTACAAGGAATTCGGGCATTTCATTACCGAGACGATCGGGCGGCTGTGGGCCAACGACAATAGCTATGACGGCATCCTGATGACGCCGAAACACGCCCACCTGACCGGATTTCCGCTGTGGCAACGCGAGTTTCTGAAGACCATTGGTGTCGAAAAGCTGCCGTTGCTGATCGCCCGGCCGACGCTTGTTGAACATCTGACCGTGCCGGGACAAGGCTTCGGGCTCGGTTCGATCTCAACAGGGACACCGGAATTCAAGGCGATGATCAAAAACACCATCGGCCGCATGCCTGCTGCCGGGCCGGACAAGATCTATATCTCTCGGACACAGTATGGTGCCAAGGGCGGCATTCTAGCAGAATCGGTGCTGGAACAGAACCTCCAGCAGTCAGGCTATCAGCCGGTCTTTGCGGAAAAGCTGAGCTGGAAGGAGCAAATCGCCCGTTATCTCGCCGCGAAAAAGGTCGTCAGTTTGGACAGTTCGGCCCTGCACATGGTGGGCCTTGCCGCCAATCCCGGCACCGAAATTGCGGTGGTCGTCCGGCGCAACAATTTCGAATGGGACTGCATGCGCCGCCAGCTGGAAAGCTTCATCGGCAAGCCTCCGGTCATCATCAACAGCCTTGTTGCGGAACATCTTGTGGCCGGAAAGAAGTCCAACCATCAAAGCTGGGGCGAGATCGATTTTGACGAGGTTAGGGCGCATCTCGTTGATCATGGCTTCATCGCCCCGGACGCGCCTTGGTCCTCCCCGACGCCCGAGCTCCTGGCCCGCGACATTGCCGACGCGCAGCGTCGCGACGAAAGGCCCCTGTTTCATACTCCCGTCACGGCTCGGGTCAGCTGATGGCGCCCAGTATGACCATTGTGGGGATCTGCCGGTTTTCGATGATCGGCCAAGGCGACTGGAAAGCCTATCGCAAGATCGACCCGCAAAATTTAGAAAGGGTCTATGCCGAAAAGGAAGCCGAGCTTTTCGACGAAGACCGGATGGAAACGCGCCTGCGCACCTTTGAAAAGCTGACGCTGGCCTCGCTGAAAGCGCAGAATGACCGAGATTTTCTCTTCCTGGTCGTGTCCTCGGACCGGATGTCCCCGGCCTATCAGGCGCGGCTGCGGGACTTGTGCGCCGCCTGTCAGAACGTCGTTTTGCGCTTCGTGCCGCCCATGCACGTCGTGGATGCCCAAAAGGACATCCTGGCCGAACTGAACCTGATCCAGCGCGACTGCCTGCAGTTCAGGCTGGACGACGACGACGCTCTATCCAAACGGTTCATCGAACGGCTGAGGCTGCATGGACAGGCACTGTGGGCGCAATATCCCGCCTTTTCCATCAGCTTTCCCAACCTGATCTATTCGGTGATCGACGGCGACACGCAGGGCCTTTACCGCTGGTTCAATCCCTTCCTGGGTATCGGCCTTGCTGTGCGTAACGCGAAAAGATCGGTCTATGGCTATGCTCATTACAAGATCCCGCAAGCGATCATCGGCCTCACCGATCCGTCGATCTGCAATCTTGTGACTCATCACGGCATGAACGACACCCCGCGCCATCGCCAAGAGATCCTGAAAAAGCGCGGCATGGTGAAATCCTCACTTGAAGAACTGCAGCCTATCGTCAGCAGAAATTTCGACTTCTTGTCCGACGAAGGGCGGGCGCTGGCAGGCTTGGCCGAATAAGCCGGACAGGCGCAACGGTACGCCTCGGGCCGCGTTGTGTCCCGCCGGATGTGCAAGCAGGCTGCCGAACCGATGGCCCAAGACCCGATCTGCCCGCTGTGCCTGCGCCCGATCCTGCCGGGCGTGCCGCAAAGCCGCCATCACCTGGTCCCCAAGCTGCGCGGCGGCAAGGGCGGAGAGACGGTGCTGCTGAACCATGTCTGCCACAAGACCATCCACAAGACGCTGAGCGAGACGGAACTAGCCCGCAACTATGCCACGGTCGAGGCGCTGCGCGCCCATCCCGACTTGCGGCGCTTCTTCGACTGGGTGGGCAAGCGTCCGCCGGGATGGACGGGCAAGGTCCGGTAACGCGGCTGTGTGTTTGCGCCCGACGCGATTCGGGTCACGCTGCGTTACCCAATGACAGGAAAGGAACGTCCATGAAGAAGCTTGCCCTGACGACCCTGACCGCCTGCCTGCTGGCAGCCCCGGCCCTCGCCGCGCCGACCCTGGCGCCCGAGGCCGCCGCGCCCGGCACCACGATCCTGGCAAACTGCCCCGGCAAGCCGCCGGTCAACGCCTGAAGGCTGCGCAACGCCGGAAGGCGTTGCGTGTTCTGGCGAAGATTGGTCTAAACCGCACCGGTGGATGGCCGGGTTGACCGCCAGTCATAGGTAGGGTGCGTGATTTCACGCACCATCACTGCACGGGAACGGTGCGTGCGAAGCACGCACCCTACGGCTGTTTACTTTCTATCGCGCAAACTTCTTGTACTTCACCCGCTTCGGCTCGATGCTGTCCGGCCCAAGCCTGCGCACCTTGTCGGCTTCATAAGCCTCGAAGTTCCCCTCGAACCACTCCACATGCGCGTCGCCTTCAAACGCCAGGATATGCGTGCAAAGACGGTCCAGGAAGAAGCGGTCGTGGCTGATGATGACGGCGCAGCCGGCGAAATCCTCCAGCGCGGCTTCCAGGGCCTGCAGGGTTTCCACGTCCAGGTCGTTGGTCGGTTCGTCCAGCAGCAACACGTTGCCGCCGGATTTCAGCAGCTTCGCCATGTGGACGCGGTTGCGTTCGCCGCCTGAGAGCTGGCCCACCTTCTTCTGCTGGTCGCCGCCCTTGAAGTTGAAGGCGCTGCAATAGGCGCGACTGTTCATCGACGCGTCACCCAGGACGATCTGCTCGGCCCCGCCGGAGATCTCCTCCCACACGGTTTTCTGGGCGTCCAGGGCATCGCGGGACTGGTCCACATAGGACAGTTGCACCGTGTCGCCATAGGCGATCTCCCCGGCATCGGGCTTTTCCTGGCCGGTCAGCATGCGGAACAGCGTGGACTTGCCTGCGCCGTTCGGGCCGATCACGCCCACGATGCCGCCGGGCGGCAGGGCAAAGTCCAGATCCTCGATCAGAAGCTTGTCGCCCATGGCCTTTTTCAGGCCCGACACCTCGATCACGCGGTTGCCCAGGCGTTCGCCGTTCGGGATGATGATCTGGGCGCGCGACAGCTTCTCGCGCTCGGACTGGCTGGCCAGTTCGTTATAGGCGTTGATCCGGGCCTTCTGCTTGGCCTGGCGCGCCTTGGCGCCGGCGCGGATCCATTCAAGCTCGCGTTCCAGGGTCTTCTGCTTGGACTTGTCCTCGCGCGATTCCTGTTCCAGCCGTTTGGCCTTCTGTTCCAGCCAGGCGGAATAGTTGCCTTCGTAGGGGATGCCGCGGCCGCGATCCAGTTCCAGGATCCAGCTGGTGATGTCGTCCAGGAAATAGCGGTCGTGGGTCACGATCAGGATCGTGCCTTTGTATTCGATCAGGTGCTTTTGCAGCCAGGCGATGGTTTCCGCGTCCAGGTGGTTGGTCGGTTCGTCCAGAAGCAGCATGTCCGGCGCTTCCAGCAGCAGCTTGCACAGCGCCACCCGGCGGCGCTCGCCGCCCGACAGGCTGGTCACGTCGGCATCGTCCGGCGGGCAGCGCAGCGCCTCCATCGCGACGTCCACCTGGCTGTCCAGATCCCACAGGTTCTCGGCGTCGATCTCGTCCTGAAGGCGCGCCATCTCCTCGGCGGTCTCGTCCGAGTAGTTCATGGCCAGTTCGTTATAACGGTCCAGCTTGGCCTGCTTGGCCTTCACGCCTTCCATCACGTTGCCGCGCACGTTCAGGGCCGGATCCAGTTCCGGTTCCTGCGGCAGGTATCCCACGGTCGCGCCCTTGGCGGCCCAGGCCTCGCCGGTGAAATCCTTGTCCCAGCCGGCCATGACGCGCAGCAGGGTCGATTTACCTGCGCCGTTGACGCCGACGACGCCGATCTTGACGCCCGGCAGGAAGTTGAGGCGGATGTTTTCGAAGACCTTCTTGCCGCCGGGATAGGTCTTGGACACGCCGTCCATGTGGTAGACGAACTGATAGGACGCCATCGGAATCTCCTGCCAAAGCTTTGCGGCTATGTAGGCGAAAGCGGGGGCCGGGAAAAGGTCAGCGTGTCTGGGCCAGGAAATCGGCGCCCAGGTGATCTTTCAGGAAGTCCAGTTGCGGGGCCAGGCGGGTTTCCAGGGCTGCAATGGCCTGCGAGGGAAGTTGCAGCGGATCGCGGTTGGCAAAGACCCTTTCGGCCATGTTCGCATAAGGCCAGGGGTTGATGCCCAAATGGGCCTCGACCGCATCCATCACGGCTTGCGGTTCGCGGGCGATGCGGCCGAAGGGCAGGACCAGCATGCCGGGATATCGCGCCTCCCAGCGGGGCAGATAGCTGGCATAATCGCCCCGGTCATACAGCACCGGATTGTCGAGTTCCGCCATCCAGTCGGCAAGCGTCCGGGGCTGGCGCCTTTCGCGTTGCAGGTTCATGCGCAGTTGCGAAATGGCCCGGTCCACCGGATGACGGATCAGATAGATGATCTTGGCCTTGGGCAGGAAGTTCGCGACATAATCCACGCCCTCGGCCGGCAGGGTCGAATATTCCGGGGTGAAGTCCATGGGCATGGCAGAGGGTGGCGCAGGCGCGAAGATGCGCTTGTACCACTGGTTGTGGAACATTTTTCCACGCGCCACGCCGTTCAGATAGGCGTTCAGTTCCGGCGGCATGGGGATGCCGCGCCGCGCATGGCGGTCGCGGATTTCCTGCGGTTTCTGGCGGTAATGCCAGGCGATCCAGCGGCGGTGTTCGGGGATGAACAGGTGGTTGAAATACTGCACCTCCTTGAAGGGCGGGATCCAGAACTGCGGGTGCTGGCCCAGCATCTGCGCCAGCCAGCTTGTGCCCGCCTTCTGCGCGCCGATGCACAGCGCGCCGGGCTTGCGCGGCTGCCCGTCAGGCATCGGCCCCCCATCGCTCACCGCAGTTTCACCGCATTGCTTTGGGAATGGTTGGAATAGGTCGGCCAGTCGGGCTGGTAATCCTCTGCCTGGTTGCCCCAGACGGTCCAGCCCTTGCGCGGGCCGCGCGCGAACATTTCTAGGCGCGGGCCCCAACTGCAGGCCTCGATCAGGCCGTATTGCTCGTCCGGCTTGCGCGAGTGTTCGCGCTTCTGGGTGGCGATGACGTTTTCCTGGCTGCGTCCTGGGTCCAGCGTCCGCACGTCCTTGCCGCGCACGCCGAACAGCAGGATCTCGGTCACGTTGCGGAAGTAAAAGCCCACGCCCCGCCGGTCAGGGCCGCCGTCCTTGCGGGTCTTGTACCAGATCAGGTTCGACTTGTAGGTGAAGCCCCAGCTTTCCATCACCTTCAGCCCCTCGGGCAGCAGGGCATTGGGCACCCACAGATAAAGATGCGACCGGGCATCGGCGATGCGGTCCACCGGCAGGGCGCAGATCTCGTCCAGGGTCATCGTGGGGTAGCGCGACAGGCGCTTGTGTTCGGGGGCCATCTTGCCGGTGCGGTTTTGGAACTGCCAGGGCGGATCGGCCAGGACCGTGCCGAACCGCACCGCGCCTGCGGTGGCCAGAAGATCGTCGGACGCGCTTGTCAAACCGGCCTCCGGTCAGGGGTTTCGCTGTTCCCGATACCCTTTACCGGACAGGCCCGCCCGCCGCCACTGCCAAGGTGGCCGCCGTTACAGCCGCCCCCACAGGTCGTATTCGCCGGCCTCGTCCACGGTCACCGTCACGATGTCGCCGGGCGACAGCGCCTCGAAACCCTCGTCGACGAACAGGTTGCCGTCGATTTCCGGCGCATCGGCCTTGGTGCGGCAGGTGGCGCCCTGATCGTCCACGCTGTCCACGATCACCTCCAGCCGGGTGCCGACCTTGGTGGCCAGCTTGGCTTCGGAAATGGCCTGCGCCTTTTCCATGAAGCGGTCGAAGCGGTCCTGCTTCACCTCCGCAGGCACATGGTCGGGCAGGTCGTTGGCGCGCGCGCCCTTGACGTTTTCGTACTGGAAGGCGCCGACGCGATCCAGTTGCGCCTCGTCCAGCCAGTCCAGCAGGGTTTGGAACTCGGCCTCGGTCTCGCCGGGATAGCCGACGATGAAGGTGGATCGCAGGGTGATGTCCGGGCAAATCGCGCGCCAGGCGGCGATCTCGTCCAGCGTCCTGGCCGCGGCCGCTGGCCGGGACATGCGGCGCAGCACATCCGGGTGGGCGTGCTGGAAGGGGATATCCAGATAGGGCAGCACCAAGCCTTCCGCCATCAGCGGGATCAGGTCGCGGACATGGGGATAGGGATAGACATAGTGCAGCCGCACCCAGGCCCCCAGCGACCCCAGATCGCGCGCCAGATCGGTGATATGGGCGCGGTGCCCCCGATCCGTCGCGTGCCGCAGGTCAAGGCCATAGGCACTGGTGTCCTGCGAGATGACCAGCAATTCCCTGACGCCCGCCTGCACCAGCTTTTCCGCCTCGCGCACGATGGCATGGGCCGGGCGGCTGACAAGGCGTCCGCGCATGTCGGGGATGATGCAGAACTTGCACTTGTGATTGCAGCCTTCCGAAATCTTCAGATAGCTGTAATGGCGCGGCGTCAGGCTGACGCCCGATGCGGGCAGCAGGTCGATGAAGGGATCTGGCTGCGGCGGCACGGCGGCGTGGACCGCGTCCAGCACGGCCTCGTACTGATGGGGGCCGGTGACGGCCAGGACCTTCGGATGCGCGCCGGTGATGTATTCGGGTTCCGCCCCCAGGCAGCCGGTGACCAGAACCTTGCCGTTCTCGCGCAGCGCCTCGCCGATGGCGTCCAGCGATTCCGCCTTGGCGCTGTCCAGGAAGCCGCAGGTGTTCACGATCACCGCATCCGCCCCCTTGTAGTCGGGGCTGATCGCATAGCCTTCAGCCCGCAGGCGGGTCAGGATGCGTTCGCTGTCCACAAGCGCCTTGGGACAACCGAGGCTGACCATGCCGATGGTCGGCTGGCCTTCGCGGCGCCCCAGAAGGCTGTCATCGGAAATGCGGGCGCGGGCCAGGTCGGGGCGCAGGTCGGGCGGGTTCATGTGCATCCGCCGCAAATAGGTGATTCGGTGCGATCAGAAAAGAGGAGAGACGGCCCTGCCCTGACATTCCCGCGAGGCGGGCTTTTCAAGATCGCCCTGCGGCCCCATCATGAAGGGCATGAAGAAGATTGGTGGATGGATCGTGATCGGCCTTGTGCTGGGGCACGATGGTGCTGGCCGATATCGTGATGGCGCAACCGCCCGGGCTGATCTGACGTTGGGTCGGCGTGCAAGGGGCAGGACCGTCGCCAGAACGTGATTTTCCCCTGCGCGATCAATCGGCAAGATGGCCCCATGACACGATTTCGCCTGATCCTGACCCTGGCTGCCGCGCTGAGCGCCGCAATCCCCGCCGCTTCCCAAGCCGACATCGTCGAGCGCGGCCGCTTCATCGACGTGGTGAACCACCGCGGCGGCAATGTGCTGCAGATGGTGCAACTGCGCGAAAGGCTGGCCCAGTCGGGCAAGACGGTCCGCATCCGGGGTTATTGCCGTTCGGCCTGCACGATCCTGACGACGTTGCCCAATTCCTGCCTGGGACCGCAGGCGCGCATCGGTTTCCACGCCCCGCGCATCCCCAACACCCAGATCATCCCGCCCTATGTCGATCAGATCATGGGCAATTACTATCGCGGCGGCATCCGGGACCGCTGGTTCGGCGGTTGGAACCGCACGATGGAAATGCAGGTGATCACCGCGCGCGACTATGTCCGCATGGACCCACAGGCGCGGATCTGCGACTTTGGCCAGCAGACCGGCTCACTCGCGCAGCCGCCAGCCGGTCGCAAAGATCCAGCGGATCGCCAGGCAGCAGACCGCGATCATCAGGCTGACCGCCACCAGGGACACGCCCACCGGCACGTCCGCAAGGCCGAAGAACGACCAGCGAAAGCCCGACACGAGGTAAAGGACCGGGTTCAGCTTGGCGACGCCTTCCCAGAATGGCGGCAGCATGTCCGCCGAATAGAACGCGCCGCCCAGAAACACCAAGGGCGTGATCACCATCATCGGCACGATCTGCAACTGCTCGAAGCTCTTCGCCCATAGCCCGATGATGAAGCCCAAAAGGCTGAAGCCCGTGGCCGTCAGGATCAGAAAGGCCAGCATCCAGAACGGATGCAGGATATGGACGCCCACGAAGAAGAAACTGGTCAGCAGGATCACCAGCGCGATCAGCACGGCCTTGGTGGCGGCCGCGCCCACGAAGCCCAGCGTCACCTCGATCCAGCCCACGGGGGACACCAGGTATTCATAGATCGTGCCGCTGAACTTGGGGAAGTAGATGCCGAAGCTCGCGTTGCTGACCGATTGCTGAAGGATCGTCAGCATCATCAGCCCGGGCACGATGAAGGCGCCGTATTCTACGCCCTCGACCGACTGGATGCGCCCGCCGATGGCCGCGCCGAAGACCACGAAGTAAAGCACCGTGGACACGACCGGCGACAACAGCGACTGCATGACGGTGCGGAAGAACCGCATCATCTCGTGATGAAAGATCGCCCAGACGCCGGGCCAGTTGACACCGCTCATGCCGTCACCTCCTGACGCGGTTCGCTGACCAGCGTCATGAACACTTCTTCCAGGCTGGATTGCCGGGTGGATACGTCGCGCACCATGATCCCCTGCCCCGCCAGATCGCCCAGCAGGCGCGCAATGCCGGTCCGATCGGCGCGGGTGTCGTATTCATAGGTCAGCGCACGGCCGTCGGGCGACAAGCGCAGACCCCGGCCCAACAGTTCATCGGGGATCATCGTCAAGGGCGCGGTCAGTTCGATGGTCAGGGTCTTCTTCCCGAATTCGCCCATCAGATCCGCCGTGGGCTTGACCAGCAGAAGCCGGCCCTTGTTGATGACGCCGATGCGGTCGGCCATTTCCTCGGCTTCCTCAAGGTAATGGGTGGTCAGGATGATGGTCACGCCGTCGCGGCGAAGCTGGTCCACGACCTCCCACATCTCGCGGCGCAGGGCCACGTCCACGCCCGCGGTGGGTTCGTCCAAGAACAGCACCTTGGGCCGGTGCGACAGGGCCTTGGCGATCAGCACGCGCCGCTTCATGCCCCCCGACAATTCGCGGGTCATGGCATCGCGCTTGTCCCACAGGGCAAGGCTGCGCAGCACCTGTTCGATATAGGCGTCGTCGGGGCCTTCGCCGTAAAGGCCGCGGGTGAAGCGGACGCAGTTGATGACCTTCTCGAACGGCTCCAGCGCGATTTCCTGCGGGACCAGCCCGATCAGCTTGCGCGCGGCGCGCCAGTCCGTGCGGATATCGTGGCCGCCCACCAGCACCCGGCCCCCGGTCGGCACCACCAGTCCGCAGATGATGGAGATCAGCGTGGTCTTGCCCGCCCCGTTCGGGCCCAGCAGGGCGATGATCTCGCCCTCCTCGATCGACAGGGACACGTCGCTCAGCGCGCGGGTGCCGCTGTCATATTGCTTGGACAGGTTCTCGATCTGGATGATCGCGGTCATCGTCTTGTCCTTTCACTCGTCCTCGGGGTGATAGGGGCGCGCGTGGCGCGCATTCGCCAGGGCCTCGACCCACCAGTCCAGCCGATGCGCAAAGACGGCCATCGCCGCCTCGGCTGCGGCGGCGTCGTTGGGATCGGTCATGTGCCCCAGTTCGTCGAACTTCCGCCAGGGCGAGGCGAAGCTGACCGTGTCGCGCAGCGTGACGGTATGCAGTTCCGCCAGGATGATCCGCAACGCTTCAAGCGCCCGCAACCCGCCCGAAAGGCCGCCATAGCCGATCAGCCCCACGGGCCGCCCCCACCATTCGGCGGTGACGCTGTCGATCAGCGTCTTAAGGTGGCCGGGTTCGGCGTGGTTGTATTCGGGCGTCACGATGACGAAGCCGTCAAGGTCGGCCATCCGGTCGCGCAGGCGCCTGATCGCCGCCCCGTCCCCCATCTGCAACGGCAGCAGGTCGGGATCGGCGGGGTCGATGGTGCGCGTGGCGAAGCCGTGGATTTCCAGTTGGCGGATCACCCAATATGCCACGCGGTCGTTGATGCGCCCTTCCCGGATCGACCCCAGGATCACCCCGATGCATTTGCGTTCCGCCATGGCCGTTCCTTGAATTCCTGATCGGGCTGCGCCCCTAAAGACAATCGTCCTTGGTCAAGAACAAGGCGAAAATCCATCGGCCCCTTGCATGTAATCGGCGACGCCGGGCCAGCAAGGGTGCCGGGGGTGTTTTGGAGGGACTGGTCTTTGGCTGGCGAAAGCAAGGGCCTGCCTGTTTCGACAGGCCCGCCGTCATGCCCTACCCCCTTGCTGCCAGCAGACTTTCGTCCAGGATGTCCAGCGCCTCCTCGAACACCGCGTCCGGGATGGTCAGCGGCGCCAGGAAGCGGACCACGTTGCCATAGACGCCGCAGGTCAGCAGGATCAGGCCTCGCTTCAGCGCCTCCTCTCGCACCTTGTTGGTGAAGTCGGGGTTGGGGCTGTCGCTGCCGGGCAGGTTGAATTCGACCGCGTTCATGAAGCCGGGGCCGCGGATGTCGGCGATCTGCGGGATCCGGTCGCGGGCGGCGGCCAGCCGCTGCTTCAGGCGCTGCCCCAGGCGGGTGGCGCGGTCGCAAAGGCCCTCTTCCTCTATCACGTCCAGAACGGCATGGGCCGCCGCCACGCCAAGCGGATTGCCCGCATAGGTGCCGCCAAGGCCGCCGGGATGGGGGCTGTCCATCACCTCGGCCCGGCCGGTGACCGCGCTGATCGGCAGGCCGCCGCCCAGGCCCTTGGCCATGGTCACTAGGTCGGCCGCGACGCCGTGATGTTCCATCGCGAACAGCTTGCCGGTGCGGGCGAAACCGGTCTGCACCTCGTCCGCGATCAGCAGCATCCCGTGGTGGTCGCACAGCGCACGCAGTTCCGCCATGAAACCCTGCGGCACTTCGTAGAAGCCGCCCTCGCCTTGCACGGGTTCCACGATGATGGCGGCCACGCGGGCGGGTTCCAGATCGGCCTTGAACAGCTGCTGCAGCGCCTTCAGCGCATCCTCCTTGGAAACACCGTGCAAGGGGTTCGGGAAGGGCAGGTGCCAGACATCGGGCATCATCGGCCCGAAGCCCGCCTTGTAGGGCTGCACCTTGCCGGTCAGCGCCATGCCCATGAAGGTGCGCCCATGGAACCCGCCCGCAAAGCTGACGATGCCGGGGCGGCCGGTATAATGGCGGGCGATCTTGATGGCGTTTTCCACCGCCTCGGCGCCCGTGGTGGCGAAGATCGTCTTCTTGTCGAAATCGCCGGGAACCAGGCTGTTCAGCCGTTCCGCCAGCGCGACATAGTTTTCATAAGGCACGACCTGGTGGCAGGTATGGGTAAAGCGGTCCAATTGCGCCTTCACGGCCTTGATGACCTTGGGATGGCGGTGGCCGGTGTTCACGACCGCGATCCCGGCGGCAAAGTCGATATAGCGGTTGCCGTCCTTGTCCCAGATCTCGGCATTCTCGGCCCGTTCGGCATAGATCTGGGTGGTCATGCCCACGCCGCGCGAAATGGCGGCGTTCTTGCGGTCGGTCATGGTCGTCATCGGAATCGCTCTCCCCTCGGGTTTGGCGGATGCTAGCGCAGCATTCCTGCCCCGAACAGGCCCGCCCTTGCGCCGGGCGTCGGGGCGGGCGATGCTGGCCCTGCACGCT
Organism: Paracoccus sp. SY; assembly: GCF_002901215.1. Lineage (NCBI taxonomy): Bacteria > Pseudomonadati > Pseudomonadota > Alphaproteobacteria > Rhodobacterales > Paracoccaceae > Paracoccus > Paracoccus sp. SY. Next base: position 97,710 of record NZ_NWMQ01000003.1, read on the forward strand.
GCCCGAGGACCGCATGACGATCACCCGCCCCCTTGCCCTGCTTGCCGCCATGGCCAGCCTTGCCGCCTGCCAGGACGCGGGCGAACGGTCCGTCGCCATGCTGCGTCCCGGCGACAGCTATGTGGTCACCCGCATCGACGGCGCCCCCGCCCCCGCCGGCGTCACGCTGGAGGTGGGTGAAGGCGGCCGCGTCACCGGGCGCGCGCCCTGCAACCGCTACAGCGGCCAGTTGACCGAAAACGGTGGCGCCATGGCCGTCAGCGGCATGGTCATGACCCGCATGGCCTGCGCCGAACAGGACCGCAACATGGCCGAGGTTCGCTTCGGCAATGCCATGGGCAGCATCACGGCCGCCCGCCGCACCGGCGACGGCGTCGTCCTGACCGACCCCGAGGGGCGCGAACGCATCGCCCTGGCCCGGTCCGAGGGGCAATAGCCCGGTGTTTCCGATCCGGGACCACAACCCGTCGGAACAAAGGCCCTGGATCACCTATGGGCTGATCGCGGCCAACATCATCCTGTATCTGTCCACCCTGCCGATGGTGGCGGGGGGCGAATGGCTGTGGGTGCGGCTGGCGCTTTATCCCCTTGCGGTGGTCAATGGAGAACTGCTGTGGGGGCTGGTGACCCACATGTTCCTGCATGGCGGGATCATGCACCTGGTCGGCAACCTGCTGTTTCTGTACATCTTCGGCGACAACCTGGAAGAACAGCTTGGCCGTTTCGGCTTTCTGGTCTTCTATCTGCTGGCCGGGCTGGTGGCGGCCGCGGCCCAGATCGCGGCGGACCCGTTCTCGACCATCCCCATGGTCGGGGCATCGGGCGCCATCGCGGGCGTGATGGGCGGCTATCTGCTGCTGTTTCCGCGCGCCAAGGTCGATATCCTTGCGATCTTCATCATCTTCTTCAAGGTCTTCACCCTGCCCGCCTGGATCGTCCTGGGCGTTTGGCTCGCGATCCAGGTCTTCGGCGGCTACACCACCCCGACCGCCGGGGGCGGCGTCGCCTATTGGGCCCATGCCGGGGGCTTTCTGGCAGGGGTCGTTCTGGCCCTGCCGCGCTTCCTGCGCCTTGGCGGCCGGTCCTTCTGGGCGCGCACCCATGGCCATCCGCCCCACCCCGAGGTGGTCTATGCCCCCACCCGTATCCCGCGCGTGGGCCGCTAGGGCCTGACACCCACGCTCATGTGGCGCTTGCGGCCAAAGCCGGGGCGGCGTTCCACCCGGAAACCGGCATCGGTCAGCGCCCGCCGCACCCCACCCGCCGCCGTATAGGTCGCAAAGCTGCCCCCCGGCGCGGTGCAGCGGCCGACATGGGCCATGATCTCGTCCCCCCACATCTCGGGGTTCTTGGCGGGGGAAAAGCCGTCCAGGAACCAGGCATCCGCCCTGCCCTGCCAGCCGGGCAAGGTCTGCGCGACATCCCCGATCACCAGCCGCAACCGGACCTGGCCCACCTGGATCTCATCGGAACCCCAGCCTGCGCGAAGCCGGGCGGCAAGGTCCGCCAGTTCGGGAAAGGCGGCATGGGCCTGTTCAAGCTGCGCGATGCTCATGGGCCAGGCCTCGAAACTGGTCATCACCACGGGGACTGTCGCCACCTGCGCCAGGGCCAGGCAGTTCAGCCCGGTCCCGAAGCCCAGTTCCGCGACGTGAAAGCCGGGCCGCAGCCGCGCGGGCAAATCGTTGCCGTCCAGAAAGACATGCCGCGTTTCCGCCAGCCCGCCCGCAAGGCTGAAATAGGGATCGTCGAAACGGGTGGACACGGGGATGCCGCCGTCGCGCCAGTCAAGCTGCGGGTGGCGGGCGGGGTCGGGATCGGATAACGCGCTCATGCCCGCAGCTAGGGGAAAGGGACATGTCTTGACAAGCGTCACGATCATCGGCGGCGGCATCCTCGGCCTCAGTTGCGCCTGGGAAATGACCCGGCGCGGCGCAAGCGTCCGGCTGATCGAGGCCGCGCGGATCGGCGCCGGATCATCGGGCGGCCATGTGGGCGCGCTTGCCCCCCACGCGCCCGAGAACTGGAATCCGAAGAAGGCCTTCCAACTGGACAGCCTGCTGATGGCCCCCACCTTCTGGGCAGGGGTCGGGGAAGCCGCTGGCCTGCCCACCGGCTTTGCCCGCACCGGCCGGCTGCAACCCTTGGCCGATGCCGCCGCCGCAGACCGCCTGGCCGGCCGCATCGCCGCTGCGACGGAACGCTGGCCCGCGAACTGCGCGATGCACCTGACCAAGGCCCCGGCGGGCAACCTGGTGCCCGACAGCCCCTCGGGCCTCTGGCTGTTCGACCGGCTGACCGCGCGCCTTGCGCCCCGCGCCGCCGGGGCCGCGCTTGCCCAGGCCATCCGCAACCGGGGCGGAGAGATCGTCGAGGGCCAGGCCCCCAGTGACCCGGCCGGACCGGTCCTCTGGGCGACCGGCACGCCGGGGCTTGCGGATCTGTCGCGGGACCTGGGCCGCCCCATCGGCAAGGGCGTCAAGGGCCAGTCGGCGCTGCTGCGATACGCCGCGCCCGATGCACCGCAAGTTTTTGCCGAAACCCTGCACATCGTGCCCCACGCGGATGGCACGGTGGCTGTCGGCTCGACATCGGAAAACGACTATGACCACCTGGACCCTGACGACCGGATCGACGCCCTGGTCGCCAAGGCCCGCGCGATCTGCCCGCAACTGCGCGACGCCCCGGTGATCGACCGCTGGGCGGGCGCCCGCCCCCGCGCGCGCAGCCGCGCTCCGATCCTTGGCCCTTGGCCGGGCCGCCCCGGCCATTTCGTCGCCAATGGCGGCTTCAAGATCGGCTTCGGCATGGCGCCCAAGATCGCGCAGGTGATGGCCGACCTGATCCTGGACGGCCATGACGCCATCCCCGACGGCTTTCGCCTGACCTGATTTCACTTTGGATCAAATATCCTCGGGGGGTCCGGGGGGCGAAGCGCCCCCGGCCTTCGCCTGCCGTCAGGCAGGCAGCGGCGACACGCCGATCACCAGCGGATGCAGGTGCAACAGCGCCGCCCAGATCACCACGGCCAGCAGCAGCCGTTGCCAGGTCACGCGGAACGCGCCTGGCAACCCCGACCGCGCCACGCCGGACAGGGCAAAGACCCCCATCCCGCCGAAGAAGACCGCATGCGCCAGATCGCCATTGGCGACCAGATGCGAACCCGCCCACAGCGCGAAGGCCGCGACCAGCCCCGACATGCCGACCGCAAGCGACCCCAGCAGGATCGCGGCGGGCATGGCGATGTTGACCAGCCAGCGGCTCCAGCCCGGCTGGTCCCACAGATGCACATAGGGCGCGCGTCCCGCAGCCAGGATCAGCCAGTACAGAAGCCCGATCGACAGCAGGCTGAAGGCCGCCAGATAGCCCCGCCGCCCCAGTCGGGCGACCAGCCAGCCGCGCGGCCCAGGCAGCGCGGGGATCATGTGGGCGCCCAGGAAACAGGCCCAGGCGGCGATATATTCGGTCCATCCGGTCATGTCCCTCCTCTAGCCGCTTGCGAAGCGCAGCGCCAGAAGGTGAAACTGCGGCAAAAAGGACGCGCCATGACCACACGCCTTGACCACGCCTTCCAGGCCATCGACGCCGCCAACGCGCAGGACCCGAACCTCGACGACGGCAAGCCCGCCAACCTGCTCTACGGCCAGCGGATGACGGAACAACAGCAGCACCTGTTTCCCCAGGCTTCGGAGGTGCTGCGCATCGCCTGCCGGGGGCAGCATATCGAACGCTGGCTTCTGCCGCGCGACGCCTATCCGATGGACCGGGCGGGCTATCTGCAATGGCGCCAGGAACAGGGCCGCCGCCATGCCGACCGCATCGCGGGGATCATGGCGGACGCGGGCTATGGCCAGGACGACATCGACCATGCCCGCAGGATGCTGACCAAGCAGGGCCTCAAGCGCGACGATCAGGTGCAGGCGCTTGAGGACGTGATCTGCTTCACCTTCATCCGCTGGTATCTGGGCGACTTCATGGCGACCATCCCGGACGAGAAGATGGACCGCATCATCCAGAAGACGGCCGCCAAGATGTCACCCGAAGGCCGCGCGCGGGCATTGGAGGAGTTTCCGATGCCCGAGGCCGTGGCCCATCATTTCCGCCAATGACGCGCGCCATGGTTTGCAAGGCCGTCATCGTCTCGCACGGCCAGCCCGGCGATCCCGGCCCCCAGCAGCACGCCATCGAGGATCTGGCCGCCCGTGTCGCCGCCTGTGATCCCGGCTGCGAAGTCGTGGGCGCGACGCTGGCGATGCCGGGCGCCCTGGCGGCGGTCGCCGACGACGACTGCCTGATCTATCCGATGTTCATGGCCGAAGGCTGGTTCACGCGCAGCGAATTGCCCCGCAGGCTGGCCCAGGCCGGCGCGGGCAAGGCGCGGGTGCTGCGGCCCTTCGGCACCGATCCGGCCCTGCCCGGCCTGATCGTGGCACAGGCCCATGCTGCAGCAACCGAACAGGGATGGACACCGCAGGACACGACCCTGCTGCTTTCCGCCCATGGCTCGCAACGCTCTCAGGCGTCCTTCACCATCACGACCGCCCTGGCCGAAACCATCGCGCCGCAATTCGCCCGCGTCGTCACAGGCTTCGTGGAACAGGAACCCTTCATCGCCGATGCCGCGCGCGGGCTGGACCGCGCGGTCAGCCTGCCCTTCTTCGCGCTGCGGGCGGAACATGTGCTGGACGACCTGCCCGAGGCGCTGGATCAGGCGGGTTTCACCGGCCCGCGCCTGGATCCCATCGGCCTTGCGCCCCAGGTGCCCGCACTGATCGCCGCCAGCATCCGCGCCGCCTTATAGGTCCTTGGCGTAATAGGCATATCCGGCGACCTCGGTGAACCCCAGCCGGTCATAGGTGGCCCTGGCGCCGCCATTGGCCCGGCTGACGGCCAGGCCGATCCGGGTCGCGCCGCGGTCCGCTGCCCATTGGGCCACCTGCCGCATCATCCAGCCCGCAAGGCCGCGGCGGCGGAAGGCGGGCAGCACCTCGACCGCATGGACCATCGCCACCCCTGCCGCAATCGCGGCAAAGGCCGCGCCCGCCGCACGGTCGTCGATGCGGCCCAGAATGGCGGTCCTTGGACCGGACACCCGGTCCATGACCGCCTGCCGCATCGGGTCGATGTTGCCCGCCGCCCAGATGTCCCGCTGGATCGCCAGGGGCGGCCAGATCGCGAAGGTGGTCAGGACAGGAATTGTCTGGCCAGTCAGCAAGGCAACCGGTGCCTGCATGATCGCGGTCGGCGTCTCGCGCCGGTATCCGGCTGCCGTCAGGGCGGCGATCAGGGCCGCATCCCCGTCCAGGACGCGGAACATCGGGGGCTGGTCCCAGCCGCGATGGATCGCCTCGACCCTTGCGATGTCGTCCGGCTTCCAAGGGCCGACCGCCCGCGCCGAACTGACCCGCCCGCCTGCGCCCAGGCCCCGGCCCAGGCGGAAACCCCCGGCATCGACGTATTCCGCCGCGGGCCAGGTCTCCTCGAAGGCCTGGGCCAGGGCCGCGTCCATCACAGGCCCAGCCGCTGTTTCAGCGCCGCCATCGCCTGGGCCACGCGATCCGCATCAAGGCCCCGCACCACCAGGTTCGTGCCCCAGCCGGTCGGATCCTGGAAGGGATATGAGCCCAACGACAGGTCGGGATAATCGTCCGCCACGGCCCGCAACCCCTCGGCCACGTCGCTTTCGCCGCGCCGGACCTCGACGCTTTGGGACTGCACGGGGCGGCCGGCGGACAGGCGCGGGATCAGCCAATCGACCATGCCCCGGAACACCTCGGGGACGCCTGCCATGACATGCGTGTTGCCGATGGAAAAGCCGGGCGCGGCCGATACCGCATTGTCGATCAGCGTGGCGCCCACCGGAATGCGGGCCATGCGCAGGCGGTTTTCCGTCAGTTCGGTTCCCATCCGGTCGCAGCGGGCCTGCAGCAGGGCGCGCGCTTCGGGGTGGATTTCGACCGTGGTGCCATGCGCATCGGCCACGGCATCGGCGGTGATATCGTCATGTGTCGGCCCGATCCCGCCGCTGGTGAACAACAGGTCGTAATCCCCGCCCAGGCTGCGGTCCAAGGCGCGGATGGCCGCGACGATCCTGGGGTGATCGTCGGCCACCACGCGGATCTCGCGCAGGTCAAAGCCCGTCGCGGACAGCACCTGCGCCAGGTGATGGGCGTTGCCTTCGCGGGTGCGGCCGGACAGGATTTCGTCCCCGATCACCAGGATCGCCGCCGTCGGATTGTCGGATTGCATCGCCCGCCCCCTGAAACCTGTGCTGCCTGCATCTATGCGCACGCACGGGGCTGGAACAAGTGGCCTTCCGGGTCTATCTATGCGGCCAGACGAAAGGGATCTTCGATGGACCAGAGCCACATCACCAAGGAAGGCATCCGCATCCACGCGCGCGAGGATTTCGCCGGGATGCACAAGGCCGGGGCCGTGGCGTCGCAGATCCTGGACGAGGTGGGGCCCCTGGTCCAGCCGGGCGTTTCCACCGGCGCGCTTGACGATTTCATCACCCGCCGCATCGCGGAACTGGATGTCACCTCGGCCACGATCGGCTATCGCGGCTATGAACATGCAAGCTGCATCAGCGTCAATCATGTGGTCTGCCACGGCATTCCCGGCGACAAGGTGCTGGCGAATGGCGACATCCTGAACATCGACGTGACGGTGATCGTGGATGGCTGGTATGGTGACACCAGCCGCATGTATGTGGCGGGCAAGGCCCCGATCAAGGCCAAGCGGCTGATCCAGGTCACGCATGACGCGCTGATGAAGGGGATCGAGGCCGTGCGCCCCGGCGCCACCTTCGGCGACATCGGCGCGGCGATCCAGTCTTACGCCGAAGGGCGCGGCATGTCGGTGGTGCGCGACTTCTGCGGCCACGGGCTGGGCCGGGTCTTCCACGCGCCCCCCAACGTGCTGCATTTCGGCCGCCCCGGCAAAGGCCCGGTGCTGGAGGAAGGGATGTTCTTCACCATCGAGCCGATGATCAACCTGGGCCGCCCGGAAACCAAGGTCCTGGCCGATGACTGGACCGCCGTGACCCGCGACAAGTCGCTGTCGGCGCAGTTCGAACATGCCATCGGCGTGACCGCCGACGGGTGCGAGATCTTCACGCTGTCCGACAAGTTCTTCCCGGTCCTGGACTGACCGGCGCCGGTCAGCCCCGGCCCTGCGGGTCGGGCCTGACCCGCATCACCGCGCAATAGAGCGCGGGCACGAAGACCAGCGTGATCAGCGTGCCCGCGATGATGCCGCCCATCATCGAAAACGCCATCGGCCCCCAGAACACCTGGCGCGAGATCGGGATCAGCGCCAGCGATGCCGCCGCGGCCGTCAGAAGGATGGGCCGGGCACGGCTGTCGGATGCCTCGAACACGGCCTGCCACTGGCTGCGGCCCTTGTGCAGCAGCTCCTGGATTTCGTGGACCAGGATGATGGAATTGCGGATCAGGATGCCGATCAGCGCCAGGATCCCCAGGATCGCGACAAAGCCCATCGGCACGCCGAAGGGTACCAGCACCGCGACCACGCCGATCAGGCCCAGGGGCGCTGCGGCGAAGACGATCAGCGACAGCCGGAAGCTTTGCATCTGCGCCATCACCAGCAGCGCCATGACCAGCAGCATCACCGGCACCACGGCGGCGATAGGTTCCTGGCTGTCGGCCGAGGTTTCGACCGTGCCGCCCACTGTGATGGTCACGTCCGAGGGCAGGCTGGCCTGGAATTCGGTCACGGCCGGGACCAGGGCGTTGACCAGCGTGGCGGGCTGGTCCTTGGTGGATATGGCGGCCTTGACGGTGACGGTCGGCAGGCCGTTGCGCTGTGCGATCAGCGGCTGTTCGGTCGCATAGTCCAGCGACACGACCGAGGACAGCGGCGTCCCCCCGCCATTCGGCAGCCGCAGTTGCAGGTTGCGGATCGATTCGATCGAAGTGCGGTCCTCGGCCTGCCCCCGTCCCACGACGTCGATCAGGAAGATGTCGTCGCGCAACTGGGTGATGAGCTGGCCCGAAAACAGCGCCGACAGCGTGTCGGCCACGTCCTGGCTGGTCAGGCCCAGCCGCCGCACCTGGTCCTGGTCGATTTCCAGCCGCACCACGCGGGCAGGCTCGTTCCAGTCCATCGAGATGTCGCGCAGCCGCGGCTCTTGCGCCAGGACGGCGGCCAGTCGGCGGGCGGCATCGCGGGCCGCGTCGGCATCGGGCGCGCTGACGCGGTACTGCACCGGCTTGCCGACCGGAGGCCCGATTTCCAGGTTCTTCACATAGATATCGATACCCGGAAATTCGCGCGCGGCCTTGTCCATCAGCAGCGCCTTGACCCGGTCCCGGGCCGCCAGATCCGGGGTCTGGATCACGATCTGGCCCATATAGGGACCGGGCGTCGGCACATCCATCGCCAGCACGAAGCGCGGCGCCCCGGTGCCGACATAGGATGTCCAGAACAGCACGTCCCCGTTCCCCGCAAGGACCTGTTCCAGGCGGTCCATGTCCTTGCGCGTTTTGGCGATCGAGGTGTTCTGGCGCTCGACGATATCGACCAGAACCTCGGTCCGGTCCGATGTGGGGAAGAACTGCTGCTCGACAAAGCGCATTCCCCAGACGGACAGGGCGAACAACGCCAGCGTGACGACGATCACGATCCACTTGAAGCGCATCGACCACCAAAGCACCGCGTGGAACCGCCGCCGCAGCCAGCCCGGCTTTTGTTCATGATGGGCGTCATAGCGGCGCAGGAAGGTCACGCCCAAGAGGGGCGCGAACAGCACGGCCACCACCCAGGACACCACCAGCGACACGGCGATCACCACGAACAGCGAAAAGGTGAACTCGCCCGCCGCCGAACTGTTCAAGCCGATCGGGATGAAGCCGGCGACGGTCACCAGCGTTCCCGTCAGCATCGGGAATGCGATCGAGGTCCAGGCATAGCTGGCGGCCTTTTCCAGCGACTCGCCGATCTCCAGCCGGGAAATCATCGTCTCGATGGCGATCATCGCGTCATCGACCAACAGCCCAAGCGCGATGATCAGCGCCCCCAGCGAGATGCGTTGCAGCGTGATGCCGTACAGATCCAGGATCACGAAGGTGATCGCCAGCACCAGCGGGATCGTCAGCGTCACGACGAAGCCCGCGCGGAAGCCCAGGCTGACGAAGCTGACGACCAGCACGATCGCCACCGCCTCGGCCAGGGCGGTGACGAAGTGGCCGACCGCGTCTTCCACCACATGCGGCTGGTCGGCAACCTTGGCCATCTCGATCCCGATGGGCAGGTCGCCCTCGACGCGGGCCATCAGCGCATCCAGTTCACGCCCGAATTCCAGGATGTTCTCGCCGTCGCGCATCCCGATCTGCAAGCCGATGGCGGGCTGGCCGTTGTATCGGAACAGCGATTGCGGCGGGTCTTCATAGCCGCGCCGGACGGTGGCCACGTCGCCCAGGTTGAAGAACCGCTCGCCCACGCGCAGGTTGACGGCGGCGATCGCCTCCGCGTCGTCGAACTGGCCGCCCACGCGGACCAGCACCTGTTCCGGTCCCGCCTGGATCACCCCGGAGGGCGCAATGGCATTCTGCTGGGCCAGGGTCGCCACGACCTGCTGCTGGTTCAGGCCAAGCGCGGCCAGACGCGCCGCCGAGAATTCAAGATAGATCTGCTCGGCCTGTTCGCCCAGGATCTCGGTCTTGCCGGCGGCGTCCAGTGCCGCGACCTGCTTGCGGATGCGTTCCACCCGGTCGCGCAATTCGCGCGGGCTGTATCCGTCGGCGGTAAAGGCATAGATGTTGCCGAACACGTCGCCGAAATCGTCGTTGAACTGGAAGCCCGCGAATTCCTGGGGGAAGTCCGGGCGGATGTCCGACATCATCTGGCGCACGCGCTTCCAGATTTCGGGCACCTGCGGACCCCGCGTCGTGGGCAGCAGTTCCAGATAGACGACCGCCTGGCCCGGCATGGTGACGGACCGGGTGAAATACAGCTCGTCCAGTTCCTCGAGCTTCGTTTCGATACGCGTGGTGACCTGGGTCAGCGTTTCTTCCACGGTGGCGCCGGGCAGGGCCGCGCTGATCACCATGATCTTGATGGTGAAGTTCGGGTCTTCCTCGCGGCCCAGGTTGTTGTAGCTGATGGTTCCCGCGATCAGCGAGACGATCAGCAGGAACCAGACGAAGCTGCGATGGTTCAGCGCCCAGTCCGACAGGTTGAAACGCTTCACGGCTGGACCCTTTCCCCGACCGGCTGACCGTCCGTCAGGGAATTGACGCCCCGAATGACCACCTCGTCCCCCGGCTCCAACCCTTGTGCAAGCAGGATGCGGCCCTGGAAATCTCCGGCGATGGAAACGGGAACGGCCTCGACATGGGCGCCGTTCTCGCGGCGCTGCACGCGCCAGACATGGGGCCTGCCGTCCCGCTGGAAGATCGCTGCGCTGGAAAATGTCAGCACCGGTTCGCTGGCGGTGCCCAGCCGCGCCCGGATCAGGGCGCCCAGGCGAAACGGCGCATCCGCCGGAAGGGTCAGATACAGCCTGCGCGTCCGGGTCGCCGCATCCGCGATCGGATCGACCCGGTTCAGGACCGCCCGCACCTGGCGGTCGGGATCGGTCCGTTGCCAGATCGAAAAGACCGCATCCGCGGGCAAGCCCGCAAGGGCCGCTTCGGGCAGGTCGATCACGGCCTCGCGCTGATCCTCGGCCGACAATTGCAGGACAGGCGTTCCCGCGCCCAGAACGCTGCCCGGAACTTCATAGACGGCGCTGACCACGCCCGAGAAAGGCGCCGTCATGCGGGCATAGCCTTCGGCGTCGCGGGCCTGAACCAGGGCCGAGCGGGCCTGTTCGGCCCCGGCCTCGGCGGCGGCGGCGGCGCGTTGGGCCTGTTCCAGTTGCGCGGTGCTGGCGACGTTGCGGGCGACCAGGGCCTGGGCGCGCTCCAGCGCCAGGCGGGCGGTGTCGCGCTGAACCTCGGCCGCGGCAAGGGCCGCTTCGGCCGCGCGGGTGGTAGCGGCCAGATCCTCGGATCCCAGATTGGCAAGCACATCCCCCTGTTCGACCCGATCGCCCAGATCGACCGGGCGCGACACCATCCGGCCAAGCGTCTGGAAAGCCATCGTCACCTGCGTCCGGGACGCCACCACGCCGGGAACCCAGCGTGCGTCATGGCCCCGATCCTCGACGATCTCGGACACGACGGGGCGGGGGGGAAGGGGTTCGTCGGCCCGGGATTCGAAGCCCAGCCAGGACGGCCATCCCAGCGCATGGGCGGGCAAGGACAATGCCAGGGTCGCCGCCAGGACGATCAGCACCTTCACGGCAGCACCTCGGCCTTCTGGACCTGGCGTCCGGGATACAGCAATTGCGAGCCGGCGCCCACAACGACATCGCCCGGCGCGATGCCGTCGGACAGATACACGACGCCATTGGTGAACTGACCGATGGTGACGGGCACAAGGCTGACGCGGTTGTCGGCATCGACGCGCCAGACGGCCGGATGGTCGCCGTCACGCATCAGCGCCGTCCAGGGCACCGCGATGCCCCGATCGACGGCAATGTCCAGGTGCCCCCGCACCGCCGCGCCCAGCAGGGCGGTATCGGCGGACACATCGTCGATGGCGACGCGGATCGTCACCGTTCCTGTCGCAGGATCCACCAGGGGCGAGATTTCCGTGACCCTGCCCTGCATTTCCGGGTGGTCGATGTCGATGGTGTCAAGCCGGACCTGTCCGCCCATGGCATTGTCCAGCCGGGGATGGTCGGGGGCGTCGAACACCGCCTCCAGCCCGTCCAGAACCGCAAGGGTCAGGACCGGTTGCGCGGCACCGACGATCTGGCCCGGCGCCATGTCGCGGGCGGTCACGACCCCGTCCTGGGGCGCGCGCAGGATGGTATCCTGAACCGCCCTTCGGGCCTGGTCCAGCGTGCTTTCCGCGCGTTCCAGCGTTCCCTGCGCCTCGGACAGGACGCGCAGGGCATCATCGCGCGCAGCGCGGGTGCCGACGCCACGCGCAAGCAGGCCTTCGGCGCGATCGCTGGCCTGGCGGGCCTGGGACAGCCCGGCCTGCGCGGCATCCAGCCCCGCCCTGGCCACGCGCAGGGCCTCGTCCTGCTGGACCGAATCCAGCCGCGCCAGTTCCTGCCCCCGGGCCACGCGGTCGCCTTCGTCCACCAGCACGCGCGTCACGCGCCCGGCCTGACGAAAGCTCATCTGCACGCTGTCTGTCGCGGCGATGCTGCCGGAGAGTTGGAGGTCAAGCCTGACCGTCTGTTCCTGGGCTGCGACCAGTTCGACGCGCAGCAGGTCGCCTTGCGCAAGCGCCGGACATCCGGGCAGGCCAAACGCAAAGACGACCCATGCAAACCGATCCGACCACATGAAACATATCCTGTCAAATGTCGCATATGTGCGGCACAAACAGGCCCGAGGGAAGCCCCCTACCCCTACGTCACGGCAGCCCTTTGCCGAAACCTTTCATCATCCCAACTGCCGTCGCGCAGAATGCGGGCCAGGGTATCGACGGCCCGTCCGACATCGTCCAGATCGTTGTACAGCGGCGCGAAACCAAAGCGCAGCACGTCGGGCGCGCGGAAATCGCCGACGACGCCCGCCGCGATCAGCGCCTGCATGACCGCATAGCCCTGGGGGTGGCGGAAGCTGACCTGCGATCCGCGCCGGGCCGGATCGCGCGGGGAATTCAGCGCGACCTCCGGGCAGGCGGCCTCGACCCCCTTGATGAAGGCCTCGGTCAGTTCGATCGACCGGGCTCGCAGGTCGGCAAGGCTGACCCCATCCCACACGTCCAGCGCCGCGTCCAAGGCCGTCAGGGCGATCACCGGGGGGGTGCCGACGCGCATCCGTTCGATCCCCGGCGCGGGCCGATAGCCCAGGTCAAAGGCGAAGGGCGCGTCATGGCCCATCCAGCCTTGCAGGATCGGCTGGGCGGCATCGGCGTGGCGGGGGTGGGTCCAGATGAAGGCCGGCGCGCCCGGTCCGCCATTGAGATACTTGTAGGTGCAGCCGACCGCGAAATCCGCATCAGCGCCGGTCAGATCCACATCCACCGCCCCTGCGGAATGGGCCAGATCCCACAGCGCCAGGGCCCCGGCGTCATGGGCGCGGGCCGTCAGCCCGGCCATGTCGTGGCGGCGGCCGGTGCGGTAATCGACCTCGGTCAGCATCAGGACGGCCAGGTCGGGGGTGATCGCGGCCTCGACCTCCTCGGGGGCGACGACGCGCAATTCGGCCCCCATCGCGCGGGCCAGGCCTTCGGCCACATAAAGGTCCGACGGGAAGTTGCCGTTGTCCGACAGGATTACCCGGCGGCCGGGGCGCAGGGCCATGGCGGCGCTGAGGGCCTGGAACACCTTGATCGACAGCGTGTCGCCCATCACCACCTGCCCCGGCCCCGCGCCGATCAGCCGGGCGATGCGGTCGCCGACCTTGCGCGGCTGAACATACCAGCCCGCCTTGTTCCAGCCGGTGATCAGCATCTCGGACCATTCATCCGACATCATGCGGGCGACCCGGTCGCTGGCCGCGACAGGCATCGGACCCAGCGAGTTTCCGTCCAGATAGGTGATCCCCCGGGGCAGGTGGAAGGCGCGGCGGGTGGCGGCGAAATCGGTCATGGCTTTCTCCATCTTGACCGCAAGCTAGCAGCAGCCTTTTCTGCCGGAAAGAGAGGGCAGCATGATCTATCACGTCACAGACTGGGACGACGCCTATGCCAACGGCGCCCATATCCCGCAGGCCGAAGGCTTCGTGCCCCGCTGGCAGTCCGCCGCGGCAGCGTTCAGGGAAGCCCACCCACCCAAGTCGCTGGGACGCGGGCATCTGTTTCATCCCGGCGGCAGGCCGAACGGGCTGATGGTCTTCATCCACGGCGGATACTGGATGCGGTTCGACCCCGGCATGTGGTCGCATCTGGCGGCGGGCGCCCTGGCGCGCGGCTGGGCGGTGGCGATGCCTGCCTATACCCTGGCCCCCCAGGCGCGAATCGCGCAGATGACGCGCGAGGTGGCAACGACGGTGACCGAGGCCGCAGGCGCAATCGGCGGCCCCATCGCGCTGACGGGCCATTCGGCGGGCGGGCATCTGGCGGCACGGATGATCTGCGACGACACCACGCTGCCCGATGCGGTGGCGGCGCGGGTCACGGCCTGCGTTCCCATTTCCCCGCTGACCGACCTGCGCCCGCTGATGCGGACCGAGATGAACGAGACGCTGCGGCTGGACGCAGCCGAGGCCGCAGCCGAAAGCCCGGCCCTGCTGGCCCCGCGCCAGGGCATCCCGGTGACCACCTGGGTCGGCGGAATGGAACGGCCCGAGTTCATCCGCCAGGCCCGCCTGCTGGCCGACATCTGGGCGGGCCTCGGCGCCCCCACCGATTGCGTGATCGACCCGGGCCTGCACCATTTTGACGTGATCGAAGGGTTGGAACGGGCCGACAGTCCGCTGCTGGACAGGCTTCTGGTCAGCCGGTGAAATCCGCCAGCCCTGCCCCGGTCAGATCCAGAAGCCGGGCGGGCGGGATGGCGAAGATGTGGCGGGGGGTGCCTGCGGCCGCCCAGACGACATTGAAATCCAGAAGGCGCGGGTCGAAGAAGGCGGTGACGGGCTTCAGATGCCCGACAGGCGCCACGCCGCCGATGGCGAAGCCCGTTTCCTCGCGGATCAGGGCGGCATCGGCCTTGCCCAGGGGTTGCCCCGCCACCCTAGTCGCCTTGGCCGGATCGACGCGGTTGCACCCGGCGGTCAGGAACAACACGACATGGCCCGTATCCTCGCCCCGGAAGATGATCGACTTGGCGATCTGGTCGACCGCGCAACCCGCCGCCCGCGCGGCTTCCTCGGCGGTGCGGGTGCTGTCCTCCATTTCAAGGATCTCGACGGCCAGGCCTGCCCTGTCCAGGGCCGTGCGAACCCGTGCCAGGCTCTTGCTCATTCCTGTCCCCCCTTTTTGTTGCGCGCCACCCTAGCGGCGGCAAGGGCGCGCGAAAAGACAGGCCATCGCCTTGCGCCCGCGCGTTAGTCATGATGTTCCAAGGCAACGCAGCAAGGAGGCCCAGCCCATGAATGTCTATACCCTTCTGGTCGAGGTGGGCCGGACCAAGGACGACGGCCTGCCCGAGGGTTCCACCGGGGCCGCGCTGATCTGCTATTCCGCCGGCCGGGACGAGGCCGAGGCGGTGCGCGAAACCGTGGCGATCCTGAAGCAGGCGGATCTTTCGCCGCTGGACGTGACCGGATACGGCACGCTGGAGGAACGCCTGGCCGAGGGCCACGAGATCGACGAGGAGGAACGCGCCCTGATGAAGCGCGCCCTGGACGAGAACTCGGTCATCATCGCCCAGATGCAGCCCTTCTTCAAAGGCGAACGGGCGTCCGACGACGGCGAGACGCTGCACTGATCGGCGCAGCGGCCCTATTCAACCGAAAGTGTATTCGCTAGACTGCCCCCCAACAACAAAAGCAGCAGTCACGACAGGCGATCCCCAATGACATTTTCCCGCATCTTCCTGACCACCGCCCTGGTGGGTGCCCTGGCATCCTGCGCAGGCCCGATGAACCGCGCGCCCGGCAACATGTCCGGCAGCGCCCCGGTCACACCCGCGCCGATCCCCGCCGCATCCCCCGGCGACGAGGCGGGTCTGCAGCGTTTCGTGCAGTCCTTCCGGTCGCGCGCCGTGGCTTCGGGCGTGTCGCCCGCCACCTATGACCGCGCCATGCGGATCGCGCGCTATAACCCCGAGGTGATCCGGCTGGACCGCAAGCAGGCCGAATTCAGCCGTCCCGTCTGGCTGTATCTGGACAGCGCCGTGTCGGACGTGCGGGTCACCACCGGCCGCCAGAAGGCCGCGCAACTGTCGGGCACCCTGTCCCAGATCGAGGCCCGCTACGGCGTGCCGCGCGAAATCGTGCTGGCCGTCTGGGGGATGGAATCGAATTTTGGCGCCAATCGCGGCAAGATGCAGATCATCCCGTCGCTGGCGACGCTGGCCTATGACGGCCGCCGGGGCGAGATGTTCCAGAACCAGCTGATCGCCGCGCTGCGCATCCTGCAGGCAGGCGACACCGATCCCGAACACATGCTGGGAAGCTGGGCGGGCGCGATGGGCCATACCCAGTTCATGCCCACGTCCTATCTGGACTATGCGGTCGATTTCACCGGCGACGGCCGCCGCGACATCTGGTCCGAGGATCCGACCGACTCGCTGGCCTCGACCGCGAACTACCTGCGCCGGAACGGCTGGGTGCCGGGCCAGGCCTGGGGGGCCGAGGTGCAGCTGCCGCCGGGCTTCAACATGGGCCTGGTGGGCAAGGGCACGCGGCGGTCGGACTGGGCCGCGCAGGGCGTGCGCCGGATCGGCGGGGGCGCGCTGCCCAGCGGCAACGGATCCATCATCATGCCGGCGGGGGCGAACGGCCCGGCCTTCCTGATCCTCGACAATTTCCGGTCGATCCTGCGCTATAACAACTCGGACAACTATGCGCTTGGCGTGGCCTTCCTGGGCGAACGCATCGCGGGCCGTCCGGGCATCCAGGGATCCTGGCCCCGCAACGACCGCCCGCTGTCCACGTCGGAACGGCAGGAAATCCAGCAGCGCCTGCGCGCCAAAGGCTTCTACCAAGGCGAGATCGACGGGCTGTTCGGGTCCGCCACGATGGAATCGGTCGCGGCCTATCAGCGGTCCATCGGCGTGACGCCCGACGGTTATCCGACCTCGATCCTGCTGGGCCAGTTGCGGCGATAAGCGAAGGGGGCGTCCGAAAGGGCGCCCTTTCGCTTTGATGGGCCAAACCGAAACGACTGCTTCTGCGACCTTGGCATCGGCATTTGGCGCCGGTGTCCAAAGCCTCGTTCACATGATCGTCAGAAAATCCCGACGCGGAAAGTTGATACACTAAGGGCCGACGCGCGCATCGCCCGATACATCCGCGAAAGCGGCGTTTCGCTCGAATCAACGTTAACGTGGAGGGAACAGTGAGACAGCATCTTGCGACGGGCGCGGCGTTTCTGGCGCTTTCGATGACTTCGGCATTTGCCGACGACTGGTCAGGGTTCTACGCGGGTGCCGGGATCGGCAGTCTCGAGGTGGATACCGATGTCGCCGGCATCAAGGAAAACGACACCGCCTACGGCATCCATGCCGGCTACAGGTTCGATGCCGGTCAATGGGTTCTCGGCGGCGAATTCGAGCATGACTGGACGGATATCGATCTTGTTCCCGGCGCCATCTCCGTGGACCGAGTGATGCGCTTGAAGGCGACCGCTGGTTACGATCTCGGGCGGACGTTGGTCTATCTTGCCGCAGGTACCGCAAAGGTGAATGTGGATGGCCTCGGCGATGACTGGGGCGGTTTCTACGGCCTTGGCGCGGCCTATGCCGTCACCCCTCAGGCCAATGTCAGCCTGGAACTGCTCGAGCATAACTTTTCCAATATCGGCGGCTCCGGCATTGATGCCGACGCCTGGAGCGCCAACGTCCGGGCATCCTGGAAGTTCTGAATGCCGATCCTTCGGCCGGCTTGGCTCGTGGCCTTGAACAGGTCACGAGCAGGTCTTGCCGATCCCGAAGTCCAAGGGCTGGCGATTGGCACCGAAGCGACCAGGCCGGTTTTTCCCAGCCCCCTGCCGCGCCCCTACCGCAGCCAGCCTTTGAACGCCGCCAGAACCTCCTCGTACACCCCGCGCTTGAAAGGCACGATGTTTTCCAGCAGCGCCGCAGCGGGCATCCAGCGCCATTCCTGGAACTCGGGATGGTCGGTGGCGATGCGGATATCGGCGTCGTCGCCCTTGAACCGCATCAGCACCCATTTCTGGCTTTGCCCGCCGTATCGGCCCTTCCAGACCTTGCCCAGAAGCTCGGGCGGCAGGTCGTAATGAACCCATCCGGGGGTTTCGGCCAGCACCTCGACCATGTCGGGGGATACGCCGGTTTCCTCGACCAACTCGCGCAGGGCGGCCTGCCGGGGATCCTCGCCCTCGTCGATACCGCCCTGGGGCATCTGCCAGGCGCCGGGCATGTCGATACGCTGACCCGCGAAGACCAGGCCTTCGGCGTTCATCAGAACGACCCCCGCGCAGGGCCGATAGGGAAGTCCCCCCGGCCCCGTCCGTTCCCCATCAGCCATTCGTCTTGGCCGCCCCGGTTCCCTCGGTCCCCGACCCCTCGCCCGTGACGGCGGGGGTGGCGGCGGTCGGCACCTGGTCGGCGCGGAAATCGACCGCCGCCAGGCCCTTGAGGATATCGACCGCATAGGCCAACTGGTAATCTTCCTCGCGCAGCTTGGCGGTGGCCTCGACTTCGGCCGCCTCGTTCTCGATCTGCTTCTTTTCGTCGTCGCTGACCGAATCGTTGTTCAGCGCGCCGCGCAGGTCGGCCTCGGACCGGCCGAAGTTCGACTGGCTGCGGGGGCCTTCCTCCTCGTCCTCGGAGGCGGGCGGGCGGGCGGGCTGTGCCACCAGGATGTCGGGCTGGATGCCCAGCGACTGGATCGACCGTCCCGACGGCGTGTAATACCGCGCCGTCGTCAGGCGGATGGCGCTGTCGGCGGTCACCGGCATCACCGTCTGAACCGATCCCTTGCCGAAGGTCTTTTCACCCACGACGATGGCGCGGCGGTGATCCTGCAACGCGCCCGCGACGATTTCCGATGCACTGGCCGAACCGCCATTGGTCAGCACGACCATCGGCTTGCCTTGCGCAAGATCGCCGGCTTCCGCGTTCCAGCGTTCGCTTTCCTCGGGGTTGCGGCCACGGGTGCTGACGATTTCGCCCGAATCCAGGAAGGCGTCGGACACGCTGATCGCCTGGTTCAGCAGGCCGCCGGGGTTGTTGCGCAGATCCAGCACGAAGCCCGTCACCTTGTCGATGCCGCCGGCCTCGGCCACGGCCTTGTCCAGTTCGGCTTTCAGCGTGTCATAGGTTTCGTCGTTGAAGGTGGACACGCGCAGCACGACCGACTTGCCCTCGATCCGGGTCTTGACCACGGTCAGCTTGATCGTGTCGCGGGTCATGGTCAGGTCGAAGGGCTCGGTCTCGCCCTCGCGCAGGATGGTCACGGTGATCTCGGACCCGATGGGGCCGCGCATCATGTCCACCGCCTGGTCCAGCGTCAGGCCCATCAGCGATTCGCCGTTCACATGGGTGATGAAATCGCCCGACTTGACCCCGGCCTGCGCGGCGGGCGTGTCGTCGATGGGGGATACGACCTTGACCAGGCCCTCCTCCTGACTGACCTCGATCCCCAGGCCGCCGAAGCTGCCGCGGGTCTGGGTCTGCATGTCCTCGTAGTCGTTGGCCGACAGGAAGGACGAATGCGGATCCAGCGAGGTCAGCATCCCGTTGATCGCGGCCTCGATCAGTTCCTTGTCGTCGGGCGCCTCGACATAGTCGGCGCGGACGCGTTCGAACACGTTGCCGAACAGTTCAAGCTGTTCATAGATCGAGGCGTTGGAACCGGTTTCCTGCGCCACCAGCGGCCCGGCGATCTGCGTAGTCAGAAGCGCACCGGCCAGAACGCCACCCACGCCTGCGATCAGATAATGTTTCATGACGGCCTTTCCTGCCTTCAATCCTGTTCAGGCTCCACGACGGGATTCAGCACGAACCATTCCGCCGGGTCCAGAGTTTCCTGTCCCTTGCGCAATTCAAGATACAGGGACTCGGTTCGCCCTGCATTGCCGCCGATGGCGGCATCGGCCACGAATTGCGCGCCGAATTCCTGCGCCGATGCCTCGGTCCCGCCCATCAGGCCGATCGGATCGCCCGCCTGCAGAACGTCGCCCACTTCCCCGAACACCTGCGACATGCCTGCGAAGACCAGAAGATAACCGCGCGCGGGCTCTATGATCATCACATTGCCGTAATCCAGAAGCGGGCCGCGATACCGGATCGTGGCGGCCCAGGGCGTCGTGACCAGGGCGGCCGGGGGCGTGGCGATCACCCAGCCGGGACGTTCGACGCCCGCGGCATCAGGCTGGCCGTAAAGGCGCAGGATGGTGCCCACCACCGGCAGCGGCAGGGTGCCCTGGGCGCCCTCGAAATCCTCCATCGGCGGGCCGACATCCAGTTGCAGCCGGGAAACGCCTGCCGCGAATTCGTCCAGCGACTGCGCCGCATCGCGCAGCTTCTGCAGTTCCGCGGGCGCATCGGCATAGCGGACCGGCAGGCTGGACCGGTCGGTGACGGCGCTTGCCAGCAGCCTGCGCGCTTCCTGGACCGAAGCCAGGCCCGTACCGAGCATCTGCGCCGCGCCGGCCTGCAGGTCGCGCACGGTGGCGATCTCGGCCAGGTCGTCCTGCAGCCGTTCGGCTTCGGTCCGCAGGCCGGGGGTGACGTCGCTCAGGACCATGCCTGAGCGGGCATTGGCAAGCGCGCCTGCCGGATGCAGCAGCATGGTGGTTTCGGGCGCCTGCTGCAGCGCCGTCATCGCCCCCAGGACCGAGGCCAGGCGTCCGCGCTGCGCCTCGAACCGGGCGCGAAGATCGGCCTCTCGGGCGCTTGCCTGCCGCAAGCCGTCGCGCAGGGCGGCAAGCCCCTGTTCATAGCCGCGGATCACCTCGGTCAGCGCCACGACCTGATCGTCAGCGGACACCGCATCAGCCAGTTTCTCAACCGCCGCGCGCAACTGGGCTGCGGCGTCCTCGGCCTCGGTCACGGCCGCCGTGACCGAAGGCTGGGTTTCCTGGGCCGACAACGGCGGCGCGGCCGCGATCAGCGCGGCAAGGATCAGGGGAAGAAACGGCTTCATGAGGTCACGATCAGGCTTTCGCCGGTCATTTCAGCGGGTTTGTCCAAGCCCATCAGATGCAGGACCGTGGGCGCCAGATCGGCCAGGCGGCCGTGGCGCAGCCGGGCGCCTGCCGGGCCATTGTGGACGATCACCGGCACGGGGTTGGTGGTATGGGCGGTATGCGGCCCACCGGTCGCGGGGTCGATCATCGTTTCGCAATTGCCGTGGTCGGCGCAGATTACCGCCGCTCCGCCGACGCGGTCCAGGGCATCCAGCATCCGGCCCAGGCCCCGGTCCACGGCCTCGCAGGCCAGGGTGGCGGCG
Organism: Paracoccus sp. SY; assembly: GCF_002901215.1. Lineage (NCBI taxonomy): Bacteria > Pseudomonadati > Pseudomonadota > Alphaproteobacteria > Rhodobacterales > Paracoccaceae > Paracoccus > Paracoccus sp. SY. Next base: position 118,766 of record NZ_NWMQ01000003.1, read on the forward strand.
GCAAGGCTGCCGGTATGGCCCACCATGTCGGGATTGGCGAAGTTCACCACGATCAGGTCGTATCCCGCGCCGATCACCTCTACCAGCTTGTCGGCCACCTGGTCCGCCGCCATCTCGGGCGCCAGGTCATAGGTCGCGACCTTGGGGCTGGCGGGCATGAAGCGGTCCTCGCCCGGTTCGGGCGTTTCCTTGCCTCCGTTCAGGAAGAAGGTGACATGGGGGTATTTCTCGGTCTCGGCCAGGCGGAACTGGCGCAGGCCCTTGGCGGCGACCCAGGCGCCCAGCGTGTTGACCACCTGCCGCTTGGGATAGGCGGTGGTCATGAATTCGTCGTGACGGGTGCTGTAATCGACCATGCCCAGAAGCGCAGCCCATTCCGGGCGGTCGCCAGTGTCGAAATGGTCGAAAGTCGGATCGGCAAGTGCCGTCAGGATTTCCCGCGCGCGGTCGGCCCGGAAATTCAGGCAGAAGAACCCGTCCCCGTCCATCGCGCCGTTATAGCCGTCGATGATGAAGGGCTGGATGAATTCGTCCGTCTCGGCGCGCGCATAGGCGGCGGTCACCGCCAGGTCGGCCGACAGCGCGGGTTCGCCCTGCCCGGCCACGATGGCGCGATAGGCGCGTTCGATCCGTTCCCAGCGGTTATCGCGGTCCATCGCGTAATAGCGGCCGATGACGGTGCCGATCCGCGCCCCTTCGGGCAGCGAGCCCTGCACCTCGGTGATGAAGCCCATGGCCGATTGCGGGGGCACGTCGCGCCCATCGGTGATGGCGTGCAGGACGACGGGCACGCCCGCCTCGGCGATGGCGCGGACGGCGGCCTGGACATGGACCACATGGCCGTGCACGCCGCCATCGGACACGACGCCCATCAGATGCGCGGTCCCGCCCGTCGCCCTCAGCCGTTCGACGAATCGCACCAGGGCGTCGTTGCCGACGAAGCTGCCATCCTCGATCGCAAGGTCGATCTGGCCCAGGTCCATGGCAACCACGCGGCCCGCGCCGATATTGGTGTGGCCCACCTCGGAATTGCCCATCTGGCCGCGCGGCAGGCCCACGTCGGGACCGAAGGTCGTCAGCGTCGCATGGGGGCAGTCGCGCATCAGCCGGTCGAAATTCGGGGTCGCGGCCTGATCCGGCGCGCTTTGTTCCGGCCGGTCGGAAATGCCCCAGCCGTCAAGGATGCACAGGACCACAGGTTTCGTCATATCGCCCCTCGGATGATTTGCGCCTTGTTACGCTGGCGCGGCGGTTGCGGCAACCGGAAGGCCGGGGGCCAGCCCCCGGACCCCCGGGATATTTGAGCCAAAGTGAAAACGCGCATTCACCTTCATCCCGCGCCGGCCTGTTCACGCACGGTGGTAGGGTGATCCCGCCAGGATGGTCGCGGCGCGGTAAAGCTGTTCGGCCAGCATCACCCGCACCAGCATATGCGGCCAAACCATGCGGCCGAGGCTGATCTGCCAGTCGGCCCGCGCCCGCAGCGCCGGGTCCAGCCCGTCCGCACCGCCGATCACGAAGCAGAGATCGCGCGCCCGGTCCCGCCAATCGGCCAGCCGTCCGGCGAACTCGGGCGAGGTCGGCTGGTCGCCACGTTCGTCCATCATCACCAGGGCCGCGCCTTGGGGGATCGCCCGTGACAGCAGTTCGGCCTCGGCGGCCATGCCGCCGCCGCGCTTGTCCTCGATCTCGTGGATGGTGACGGGCGGAAGGCCCAGGCTGCGCCCGGTCTTGGCGAAACGGTCCAGATAGTCCGCCACCATCGCGGCCTCGGGGCCCTTGCGCAGCCGCCCGACCGCGACGATGTCGATGCGCATCCGGTCCGCCGGTCAGTGCGCCGGGCGGGCCTGATCGCGGACGCGGCTCAGCGCGTCGGCCGGCATCCACATCTTTTCAAGCTGATAGAACTCTCGCACCTCGGGGCGGAAGACATGGACGATCACGTCGTCGGTGTCGATCAGCACCCAGTCGCCGGTGTCCTTGCCCTCGATCCGGGGGGTTCGGCCGGTCAACTGCTTCATGCGGTCGGCCAGCTTTTCGGCGATGGCACCCACCTGGCGGGAACTGCGGCCCGATGCGATCACCATGTGATCCGCCATGGCCGATCGTCCGCGCAGGTCGATCGTGACGATGTCCTCGGCCTTGTCGTCGTCAAGCGAGGACAGGATGCGGGCAAGGATCTGGTCGCTGGTCAAATCCTGCGGCGCGGGGGTCGCAGCCGGCCCCGTGGCCGGCGAGACGTCTTGTGACAGGGTTAAATCCTCCGGTCAGCGCGCCGATCGCCCCCGGCGCAGGGGATGGATCAAAGATAGCAACTTTTCAGCCCATCTCAATGTTCCCGGTCCGATTCCATTTCATCGGAATGCGGTGTGACCCTCTGGACCCGCAAAGAGGGATTGACAAGCCGAACTTCCCGCTGGGGGAAAGGAAGGGTGATCCCCTGGTCCCTGAAGGCGTCCCACAACGCCAGATAGACCTCTCCGCGCACATTGGTCAGCCCCTTGGAGGCATCGTCGATCCAGAAGCGCAGGACATAGTCGATTGCGCTGTCGCCGAAGCCCGTCACCCAGCAGACCGCCTGCCGGTCCGACATGACGCGCGGCACCGTCTTGACGGCGGCGATGGCCGTGGCGCTCACCTTGTGGGGATCGTCGTCATAGGAGGCCCGGAACTTCAGGTCCAGCCGCACGAAGTTGTCGGTATGGGACCAGTTCACCACCTGCCCGGTGACCAGATCCTCGTTCGGGATCAGGTATTCCTTGCCGTCGCGCGTGACCACGCTGACATAGCGGGCGCCCAGTTCCTGGATCCAGCCGAAGGTGTCGCCCAGGCTGATCACGTCGCCGGGCTTGATGGACTTGTCCAGAAGGATGATCACCCCCGACACCAGGTTCGACACGACCTTCTGCAGCCCGAAACCCAGGCCCACGCCCACCGCGCCGGAAAAGACCGCAAGGCCGGTCAGATCGAAGCCCACCGCCCGCAGTCCGACAACGACCGCCAGGCTGAACAGCACCACCTGCAACAGCTTGCCGGTCAGCACCCGCATGGTGGGCGAGATGTCCTCGTTGCGGGCCAGCCGGCCGGTGATCATCCGCGACAAGGCCCGCGCGGCGGCGATCAAAAGCCCCGTCACGACCAGGGCCTTCAGCACGGTCAGCGCGGACAGGCGCAGATCGTCCATGGTGATGGCGAAGCTGTCCAGGAAACGGGCCGCCGGATCGGTCAGGTCCAGCAGGAACAGCGTGACCCAGATCCAGGCGATCCAGCTGATGATCCGACGCAGCAGGCGGTTGGCGACCAGGCGCATCGCGAAGAAGATCACCAGCCAGGCCGTCGCGATGGAAGCCGCCAGCGCGATCAGCGCACTGCGCGAGGGCCAGGTGATTTCCCGCATGACGATGACCACCGTCCAGGCCAGCAGCGCGAAGATGATCAGCCCCATCCTGCGCCCGATCAGCACCCCCAGCCGCAGCCGCCATTTGGGCCAATCGACGCGATCGTGCAGCCAGGCGCCCCACAGCCCCGAGGCGACCCGGCCCACCAGCCAGGACAGCAGGATCAGCGCGGCGATGGCCGCCAGCTGATACAACCGCATGGGCAGGATCATCATCTCGAAGAACAGGGCGATGCGCGACCAGAGGCCCTGGGCGGCATCCACGATGTCCGGACCTAACGGCTCCATCCCCCCTCCGCCGCCTGGAATATTGCGTCAACGCCGAAAGGGGCATAAAAGATCGCGCATGTCCGGGTTCATCTATTTCGACATCCATGACCGCGCCCGCCTGCCGTCGCGGTTCTTCGGGGCGACGCGGCGCGTCACCGCCCGACTGTGACGGGCTGCGGTTCCGCCGCAGCCAAGCCGTTTGCCATGACCGCATCACAGCCGAAAGCCAACACGACATGACCACCGAATCCGCACGCACGCTTTACGACAAGATCTGGGACGCCCATGTGGTGGACCGCCAGGACGACGGCACCTGCCTTCTGTATATCGACCGCCACCTGGTCCACGAGGTGACCAGCCCGCAGGCCTTCGAAGGGCTGCGCATGACGGGCCGGACCGTGCGCGCGCCCGAACGCACCATCGCCGTGCCCGACCACAACGTGCCGACCACCTGGGATCGCGAACAGGGCATCGACAACGAGGAATCGCGCATCCAGGTCGATGCGCTTGACCGCAACGCCCGTGAATTCGGCGTGGTCTATTACCCGGTCAACGACATCCGCCAGGGCATCGTCCATATCGTCGGCCCCGAACAGGGCTGGACCCTGCCCGGCATGACCGTGGTCTGCGGCGACAGCCACACGGCCACCCACGGGGCCTTCGGCGCGCTTGCCCATGGCATCGGCACCAGTGAGGTGGAGCATGTGCTGGCGACCCAGACCCTGATCCAGAAGAAGTCGAAGAACATGAAGGTCGAGGTGACGGGCCGCCTTGCCCCCGGCGTCACGGCCAAGGACGTGGTGCTGGCGATCATCGGCAAGACCGGCACGGCGGGCGGCACCGGCCATGTCATCGAATATTGCGGCGAGGCGATCCGCGCCCTGTCGATGGAAGGCCGCATGACCATCTGCAACATGGCCATCGAAGGCGGCGCCCGCGCGGGCCTGATCGCGCCCGACCAGACGACTTTCGATTACGTCAAGGGCCGCCCCCATGCGCCGAAAGGCGCGCAATGGGAAGCGGCTGTGAACTGGTGGAAGACGCTTTACAGCGACGACGACGCGCATTGGGACAAGGTCGTCACCCTGCGCGGCGAGGATATCGCCCCCACCGTCACCTGGGGCACCAGCCCCGAAGACGCGCTGCCCATCACCGCCACGGTCCCCGCCCCCGAGGATTTCACCGGCGGCAAGGTCGAGGCGGCGCGCCGGTCCCTGGACTACATGGGTTTGACGCCGGGCACGCGCCTGACCGACATCGCCATCGACGCGGTCTTCATCGGGTCCTGCACCAACGGCCGGATCGAGGATCTGCGCGCCGCGGCCGACGTGCTGCGCGGTCGCAGGCTGGCCCCCGGCGTGCGCGGCATGGTCGTGCCGGGTTCGGGCCTTGTGCGCGCCCAGGCCGAGGAGGAGGGGCTGGACCAGATTTTCAAGGACGCGGGTTTCGAGTGGCGCCTTGCCGGCTGTTCGATGTGCCTGGGCATGAACCCCGACCAGCTTGCCCCCGGCGAACGCTGCGCGGCCACCAGCAACCGCAATTTTGAGGGCCGCCAGGGCTACAAGGGCCGCACGCACCTGATGTCGCCTGCCATGGCGGCGGCGGCGGGCGTGGCCGGGCATCTGGTCGATATCCGGGAATTCGCGGCCCAGCCGGCCTGAGGGGCCGCGATGGCGGGGACATTCATCCGGTTTGCGGCGGGGCGCTCAGCCCCGCCCCGTGGCGCGTGCCGTGCTGCGGCGCGCGGGATGGCGCAGCAATGCGGCGGCATTCAGGACGATCAGGGCAAGCCCGCTGTTCTCCAGCAGGAAATTCACGCTGATCCCGTGATCGCGAAGGCCGATCAGGCGGTCGACGTGATGAAAGCTCAGCGCCCTGATGGCGACAAAGGCGCACAGGACCGCCAGTCCGGTCAACGCCACCGCATTGCGCCGCATCTGCCCCCGCAGGCTGCGAAGCCCGGCCAAAAGGCCCACCGCCAAGGCCAGCAGCACCCCGGCGATGAAGGCCAGCTGCACCAGGCGGCGGTGGTCATACCAGCCTTGCGCGCGCGCCAGGCATTTGCCGGTCATGGTCACGGCGGATTGCAGATCCAGTTGCTTGTTCACCGCAAGGAATGCCAGGATCAGCGTCACCACGGCCCAGAAGCCCCTGCCCTGCCCCTTGGGCAGGCGGCGCCAGGCCAGGAAGGCCATAACGGTGCCCAAGCCATAGATCAGGACCGTCAGCCATCCGGTTGCGGTCGGATCCCCGATTTGCGGCGTCCAGCGGGCGCTGACACAGTCGATCAACCAGCTTCCAACCACGATCCCATTCCGCCCCTTGCAATGACGCCTGCCCCGGGCCTCTGACGCAACGGGGGGCCGGATACAACCACCCAAGGAACCACCATGGACAAGTTCACCACCCTGACCGGCATCGCGGCGCCCATGCCGCTGGTCAACATCGACACCGACATGATCATCCCCAAGCAGTTCCTGAAGACGATCCAGCGGTCGGGCCTTGGGGTCAATCTGTTCGACGAGCTGCGCTATGACCGGGACGGCAACGAACTGCCCGACTTCGTGCTGAACCAGCCCGCATACCGCGATGCGCAGATCCTGGTGGCGGGCGACAATTTCGGCTGCGGATCGTCGCGCGAACACGCGCCCTGGGCGCTGCTGGATTTCGGGATCCGCTGCGTCATCTCGACCAGTTTCGCCGACATCTTCTTCAACAACTGCTTCAAGAACGGCATCCTGCCCGTGGTGCTGCCCCAGGACGCCGTCGATGCGCTGATGGAGGATGCACGCAAGGGGGCCAATGCCCGCATGACGGTGGACCTGGAAAACCAGACCGTCACGACGTCCGACGGCCTGTCCTTCGCCTTCGAGATCGACCCCTTCCGCAAGCACTGCCTGCTGAACGGATTGGACGACATCGGGCTGACCATGGAAAAGGCCCCAAGCATCGACAGCTTCGAAACGCAGATGGCCCAGGCCCGGCCCTGGGTCTGACCGCATGAAAAAGCCCCGCCACCCAAGGATGGCGGGGCAAGGGGGTTCCACCTTGGCGGCAGCCGGGGGAACCTGGCGAACTGTCGATATCAGTTCGGGCGGGACACCTCACCCTCCATCTCGGCGCGGATCTGCTGGCGCAGGATGTCGATGGGGATCATCCGCCCCTCGCGCCGGTAATGCCAATAGGTCCAGCCGTTGCAGCTTGGCGCCCCTTCCAGGGCCGCGCCGACCTGGTGGATGGATCCCTTCACGTCGTTGCCGATCAGCGACCCGTCGGCGCGGACCTTGGCCTTGTGGCGGTTGTTCATGGAATAGAGTTCCTCGCCCGGGCGCAGCATCCCGCGTTCGATCACCTGGCCGAAGGGGATGCGCGGTTCCGCGCGCTTGGCCTTCGTCGTCGCCAGCGCCTCGGCGTCCAGGCGGCGGATGCGGCCGATGCGCTTTTCAGCCACGGCGCGATAGGCTTCCTCGCGCTCGATCCCGATGAAGTCGCGGCCCAGCATCTTGGCGACGGCACCCGTCGTGCCGGTGCCGAAGAACGGGTCCAGCACCACGTCGCCGGGATTGGTCGTGCCGATGATGACGCGGTGCAGCAGCGCCTCGGGCTTCTGGGTGGGATGGGCCTTGTCGCCCGCCGCGTCCTTCAGGCGCTCGCCGCCGTTGCAGATCGGGATCACCCAGTCCGACCGCATCTGCGTGCCTTCGTTCAGCGACTTCAGCGCCTCGTAGTTGAAGGTGTATTTCGAGGATTCGGACTTCGCCGCCCAGATCAGCGTTTCATGCGCGTTGGTCAGCCGCTTGCCGCGAAAGTTCGGCATCGGGTTCGACTTGCGCCAGATCACGTCGTTCATGATCCAGAAGCCCTGGTTCTGGATCTCGGCCCCCACGCGGAAGATGTTGTGATAGCTGCCGATGACCCAGATCGCCCCATTGGGCTTCAGCAGGCGGTGCGCGGCGGCCAGCCAGTCGCGGGTAAAGGCGTCATAGCTGGCGAAGCTGGAAAACTGGTCCCAATGGTCGTCCACCGCATCGACCTTGGAATTGTCCGGCCGGTGCAGGTCGCCCCGCAATTGCAGGTTATAGGGCGGGTCGGCAAAGATCAGGTCCACGCTGGCTTCGGGAAGCGCGTTCATCACCTCGATGCAATCGCCTGCCAGGATTTGATTTACGGGAAGCGGTCGCGCGGCTGCCATGCGCTGATCCTTGGTCTTTATCATCTTCGCCTCAGGGGGATATCGCCGGCTTTCTGCCGGTCTGGTATCCCGTTAACATGATTCAGACCCGAATCGGCGTCAATTTGTTTTTTGAATCAAGGGTTTGTCTCTAGGGCTTTACACAAGATGTTGTGGACCGGCTGGAACGAACGCCTATGATAGGGGGTCACGCCCAAATCTAGCAGGGCCTGCCTGTGCGCGGGGGTGGCATAGCCCGCGTTCGCCTCCCAGCCATAGCCGGGATGTTGTTGCGCCAAATCCACCATCAGCCGATCACGCGCCACCTTGGCCAGGATGGACGCTGCGGCAATCGTCACGCAGCGCGCGTCGCCGCCCACGATCGCCTCGCCCGGGCAGGACAGGTCGCGGGGAACGCGGTTGCCGTCCACCAGGACGTGACAGGGCCGTTGCCGCAGGCCCTTCACCGCCAGGCACATCGCCAGATGCGAGGCGTGATAGATGTTCAGGCGGTCGATCTCCTCGACGCCGACATGGATGATGCAGTGGTCGCAGTTGGCGGCCAGCCATTCGGCCAGAGCCTCGCGCCGCCTGGGCGTCAGTTTCTTGGAATCGTTCAGCCCGTCGGGGATGTTGTCGGGGTCCAGCACCACCGCGGCGGCGGTCACGGGACCGGCCAGGGGGCCGCGCCCGACCTCGTCCACGCCCGCCACGCGGCGGGCGCCACGCGACAGGACGGTCAGTTCAAAGCTGAAATCGGGCAGAATCATGCGGTGATGGTTACAGGGGCGATGGCGACCTCTTCAAGGTTCACGCCCTCGCCCTCGCGGTCCACCACCAGGAAATCGGCGGGCCGGTCCAGCGGCGTCAGCACGCCGTGCCAGACCCCCGCGCGCAGGTTGACGCCCATGCCCGCGGGCACCAGGAAGGCGCGGGGCGCGCCGGGCCTGCCGCCGTCGTCGGGGGCCACGACCGACAGCCAGGCATCCGCCCCCAGCGGCATGAAGGCCTGGCTGCCCAGCGGATGCCGTTCCAGCAGCGTGCAGTCATAGGGCAGGCTGACGGCTTCGCTGCGGAAGATCGAGATGATCGCCTCGCCCCCATGCCGTTCCACGGTGGCAAGCGCATGGTGGCGTTCGCAGCGGCCCGCGTTGATCATGCGGTCGGGCGTGGCGCGCGGGGTCAGCAGGTCGCCGAAGGGGGCGAAGGCTTCGGCGGTGATGGGTTCGATGCGGATGGTGGTCATGGGTTCCTCCTTTGGCCTTGGCTTACCCCGCGGCCGCCAGACCGTCGAGGATGCGGGCCATGATCGCGCACCGCGTGGCAGGACGGCGCAGCAACGCGGCCTCTTGCCGGGCGGCGGCGGACATGACCCTGCATTCGTTGGGATTTTTGCGCGCCCAAGCCAGCTTTTCGGCGATGTCGGCGCAATAGCGTTCCAGCGGGATATAGTGTTTCCACGGCTGGAAGCAGCCGGAATAGAAGACTTCCCAGCCGTCCTCCTCGGCCAGCAGGACGGACTGGCTGTCGATGGCCGCGATGAAGTTCGAGCCGTGGTCATAGCCGGTCATGCACAGTTGATAGCGGAAGCGTTGGAAGAACCCGCGATCCTGGCGCGGCGTGCAGTAAGGCGCCAGAAACGGATCGGTCGCGAACTGGCGATAGCCCCAGGCCATCACCACGCCCAGGTCGAAATCGGGGTGATCGAACCATTGCCGCACGAAGGCCAGCCTGTTGGTGTTCGACAGCCGGTCCCAGGCCGCCTGCCGCCGCGTCGGATCGTCCCCCGCCGCCGCCAGGTCGCGCAGCAGCACATGCGAGGCCGGACCCGGCTTGACCCCGCCCGTCCTTTCGCTGCCCGAGATCATGCCCCGCCAGACGACCCGGTCCAGCTTGTCCTCCCACGGGATCGGGTCGGGCACGGCGGCGGGATCGAAGCCCGGCAGGCCGATGGCATGCTGGTCCGGTAAGGGCCACAGCACGGCGTTCCGCGCGCCCCTGCGGCGATTGTGGCACAGCACCGGCGCCGCAAGGGGATCGCCCTGCGGGGACCCGAACCACCGCGAATCCTCCATGTCGATGCGCAGGGGCATGGGGCGGCCCAGGCGCAAGGCATCGTTGATGACCCCTTCGACCCGGATCAGCTTGAAGGGCCGGTCAGGCGCGGACACCGCCACATCGTCCAGAACCGCCATGCGCCGCTTGTTGCCGTTCCGGTCCGTGACGGTCTTCCGACCATCCCAGATGGAAAAATATTCCGACAGGCCGCCCTGCCCCACGCTCGGCTCTCGGCGGCCCAGGCAGAAATCCGCAACCCGGCGCACATAATCCAGATCCAGCTGTTCGGCCTTATGCTTCGATGGGGCCGGCCCGGCATCCGGCGGATCGTCGGCCTTGGGGAACCAGCCCTGCTGCCAGCCGGCATCCGGCAGGGCCAGCAACGGGTCCAGCCTTGCCGCCAGATCCGCTGGGGTATCCTGATCCAGATCGACACGGATCAGGCGCGGATCGTCCTTGAAAAACGCCTCGACCGCAGCCTGATGGGCGTGCCAGTCTGCCCTCCACAGCGCGGGAAGGTCGGCCGGATCGCAATTCCGGTGATGGGCATGGCAGCGCGCCGCCGCCCCGTTGTCGCGGTTCAGGCGGTCGCGGATCCAGTCCTCGACCTGTCGCAGGGTCAGGATGAAATGCGCCTGGGGGAAGCGGTCGGCCAGCCAGGGGAAATGGCGCCATGCCTCCAGCGGCGGACGCCAGTGGGGGGCGTCGCGGTAGAGGCCCGAAAACAGCACCGTTCCCGGCCAGCGGGTCAGGGCATCGCCGCCGCTTGCCTTGGCAAACAGGATATCCTCGGCCAAGCGTCCCCCGTCGTGGCAGACGGCCGCATGGCCGTTTCGACGAAACAGGCGGGCCAGCCGCGCCTCTCCACAGCCGTCGGGGCTGATGTGGAAGAACAGCGGCCCTGGCGTCATCCGCCGATCAGCCGCCCCGGTCGCGGCAGGAAGATCGTCAGACCCCCCAGGATCGGCAGGAACGAACACAGGAAGAACACCCGTTCGATCCCCTGCGCATCGGCCAGAACGCCCAGGGCGGCGGCGGCGATGCCACCCATGCCGAAGGAAAAGCCGAAGAACAGCCCCGCGATGGTGCCGGTCCGGCCGGGCACCAGCTCCTGCGCAAAGACCACGATGGCCGGGAAGGCCGATGCCAGGATCAGCCCGATGACGATGGCCAAGGCCCCGGTCGCCACCAGGCCCACATGCGGCAGCATCAGCGTGAAGGGCAGCACCCCCAGGATAGAAAACCAGATCACCCGCAAGGGCCCGATCCTGTCGCCGACAAGGCCGCCCAGCATCACGCCCCCGGCCATGCCCCCCAGGAACAGGAACAGCATGATCTGCGCGCCCTGCGTGGACAGGCCGAACTTCTCGATGGTGAAGAAGGTGAAATAGCTGCTCATCGAGGCGGTATAGATGTTCTTCGTGAAGGTCAGGATGGCCAGCACGGCGATGGACCGCATCACGATGCCGCGCGGCAGGCGCAGGGCGGTGTCGGGCTTGGCGGTGGCGGCGCGGCGGCGCCCCTCGGCCCAGTGGCCCACATGCCACAACAGGGCGGCGCCCAGGGCCGCGGCCACGGCGAACCAGGCCACCGCCGGCCGGCCCAGCGGCACCACGATGAAGGCCGCCAGCAGCGGACCCAGCGATTGCCCGAAATTGCCGCCCATCTGGAACAGCGACTGCGCCGTCCCGAAACGCCCGCCCGATGCCAGCCGCGCCACGCGCGAGCTTTCGGGATGGAACACCGCCGAACCGACGCCGATCAGCATCGCCCCCGCCAGAAGCATCCCATAATGATGCGCGAATGCCAGAAGCAGCACCCCGCAGAAGGTCGAGGCCATGCCGAAGGGCAGAGAACGCGGCTGGGGATGGCGGTCGGTCGCCATGCCGATCAGGGGTTGCAGCAAGGACGCCGTGACCTGAAAGGCGAAGGTCATCACCCCGATCTGCGCATAGGTCAGCGAGAATTCGACCTGCAGCAGCGGATAGATCGCCGCCAGCATCGACTGCATCACGTCGTTGACCATGTGGCACAGGCTGATGGCAGTCAGGATGCCCCAGGCGGTGCCGGGAACGGCCATGGAATTCGCGGCGGTGGCATTGGCGCGCATCATCACCCCTGGGTTTGTCTGCATATCATGCAATAGCAGCCATGCGGGCGGGCGCAAGCGGGCTTTGGCCAAAGCCCGCCCACTGACGATTTGGACAGCTTCCCTTAACGTCGTCCGCCGCCGACAGTAAGGATGTATATGTTTAGAGTAAAAAGTTAAAATGGCAAAGATCCCAGGCAACCTGGTGCGCTCGCTGCGTTCGTCGGGCGCGGCGGGGGGTGGAAGACGCATGAATACCTGGCAGTCCGTCCGGGCCGATGTCCTGGAACGGATCCGCAGCCGGGAATGGCCGCCGGGGGAGCTGATCCCCACCGAACAGGAACTGGCCGTCAGCCTGGGTTGCGCGCGCGCCACGGTGAACCGGGCGCTGCGGGAACTGGCCGACAGCGGCATCATCGAACGCCGCCGCAAGGTCGGCACGCGGGTGGCCTCGACCTCGGCCCGGCGCACGGTGCTGGACATGCCCGCGATCCGGACCGAGATCGAGGCCACGGGGGCGGTCTATTCCTATGAGCTGGCTAGCTTCACGACCCAGCTTCCCACCCCGGCCGCCGCCCGTGCGCTGCAGGTGCCCGCATCCCAGGAACTGCTGCTGATCAAGGCCAAGTACACCGCCGACGGACAGCCGCATTGCTGCGAGGCGATCTGGCTGAACACCCGGCTCCTGCCGCCCCTGACGCGACGGGATGTCGAGGACCAGTCGGCCCATGAATGGCTGGCCAGCCGGGTCGCCCTGACGCATGGCCGGTTCTCGATCCTGGCGGATGCCGCCAAGGGGGATTGCGCCCGCCACCTGGAAATCGACGAAGGAACGGCGGTTCTGACGATCGAACGCACGAACTGTTCCGACACGACGCCGGTGTCCTTTGCCCGCCAGTTCTATCCGCCCCAGCACCGTCTGGTCTCCGAGGATTAGACCAGCGTCGGAAACAGCACCAAGGCTGCAAGGACCAGAAGGTCCGGGAAAAGGAACCGGCCCAGGCCCGCAAGAACGCTGCGCAACGGCAGGTCGCGGACGGTTGCCGCGATCACCAGGGCGTTCAGCCCCAAGGGGGGCAGGATCAGCGCGATCTCGATCATCTTGACCATCAGGATGCCCGCCCAGACCGCGTCAAGGCCATAGGCCCTGGCGATGGCCAGGGCGAAAGGCAGGGTCAGGACCAGCATCGCCATGGGCTTGGCCAGCAACCCCAGAAGGACGCAGGCCAAGCCCAGCAACAGGATAACGACCAGGCGCGGCAAGTTCTGGGCAAGGCCCTGCGCCAGCAGATCCGGGGCGCCGGTCATGTCCAGAAGGAACAGGAACAGCCGCGCCGCGATCAGGGTCAGCAGGATCGTAGCCGTCTGCCGCAGGCAGTCGCGCAGGGCGGCCCACAAGGTATCAGGCGTCAAGCGGCCCTGGAAGGCGGCGAAAGCCAGCGTCAGGATCGTGCAGGCCGACAGGGCGGCGGTCGGGGTCAGGCGGCCCGACCAGATCCCGCCCACCAGGATCCCGAACAGGACGGGCACAGGCCAGAGGGCGCGCAGCGCGTCATTGCGCGACAAGGGCATGGATCGCGACGGGGGCGCCGCGTCCGGGTCGTGCCGGACCCACCACAACACGACCGCGATCATTCCTGCCAGCGACAGGGCCGCAGGCAGCAGCCCCGCCAGGAACATCGCGGCGACCGGGGTGTTCGTCAGCAGGCCCCACAGGATCAGCAGCATCGAGGGCGGCAAGAGCGCCCCCAACGTGCTGCCCATCGCGACCGAGGCACCTGCCAGTCGCGGATCATAGCCCGCGCGCAGCATCGGCGGGACGGCGATGCGCGACATGGTGACAGCGCAGGCGACCGACGATCCGCAGGTCGCGGCAAAGCCCCCGCATCCCAGGATCGCCGCGACGGCCAGACCGCCGCGCCTGCCCTGCAACAGCACGGCGGCGCCGTCATGGACCCGCGTGGCAAATCCCGCGTAAAAGGCCAGGTTGCCAAACAGCAGGACCAGCGGCACCGCCAGCAGATCCGGCGCGGCAAGAAGCGCGGCCACCCGGTCCCAGGCCTGTTCCAGCATCAGCGACATCGACGCGGACGTTCCAGGGAAATCAAGGCGATCGTCGTGTCCACGGCGGCAAGTCCCATCATCTTCATGGTCGAATTGGTCCGCCCGGCCTGCCCCCGGATCCGCCGGCGCAGCGGCAGGCTAGTGCGGCGATGCGGCAAACTCAAACTGGAATTGACCGGAATGTGACTGGCGGTCTATCTGGCGGTTCCGCGAAAGACGCGGAATGCTGCGCCTGACCCGACGGAGATTCTGATGCCGCGATTCACCCTGCGAATCCCGCTTGCCCTGATCCTTGCGGCGCTGTCTGCGCTGCCCGCGACGGCCCAGACGGATCTGCCCTTCACCGCCGCCGATATCGAGGCCGCGTCCTATGCGGGGGGCGATCTGCCCTCGGGGCGGTCGGCGCTGACGACCAAGGTGCAGGTGCTGCTGGACAGGTCCGGGATTTCTCCGGGCGTGATCGATGGCTTCAAGGGCGGCATGAGCCAGAGCGCGATCATGGCCTTTGAACGCCGGTCAGGCCTGCCCATCGACGGGGTGATGGATCCGCATGTCTGGAACCTGCTGCAGTCCTTCGCGGCCCTGCCCGCGACCAAGGATTACACCATCACGGCGGAAGACGCGCAGGGCCTTGTGGACGCGATTCCCACCGATTACGCCGAAAAGGCGCAGATGGCCGCCATGGCCCATACCAGTGTCGCCGAACGCCTGGGCGAGCGGTTCCACATGGATGAGAAATTCATCGCCTTCCTGAATCCCGGCGTTGACCTGGTGCCCGGCAACACGATCAAGGTCGTCGATACCGGCAGCCGGATGCGCGGCAGCGTCGCGCGGATCCTGGTCGATGTGAACACGCGGCGGGTCGCGGGCTTTGATGCGAACGGAAAACTGCTGGTGGATTACCCCGCGACCATCGGATCGTCGGCGACCCCCTCGCCTTCGGGGACGCATCAGGTGAAGACGGTCGCGCTGAACCCGAACTATACCTATGACCCCAAGAAGAACTTCCAGCAGGGCGACAACGACAAGGTGCTGGTGGTGCCGCCGGGGCCGAACGGGCCTGTGGGAACCGTCTGGATCGGCTTGTCCAAGCCCACCTATGGCATCCACGGCACCCCCACCCCGTCCACCCTGTTCCGCAACCAGTCGATGGGCTGCGTGCGGCTGACCAACTGGGATGCCGAGGAACTGGCCCGCATGGTCAGCCCGGACAGGACAACGGTGGAGTTCCTGCCCCAAGGCATGACCATCGCCGACGCCACCGGTGGCAACGTCGCGCCTGCCCCCGCATCCGCCGAACCGGCGGTCGCGGCCGAAACCACCACGGCGCCTGCGGAAACGGCCCCCGCCGCCCCGCTGGATTATGCCGATCCGCTGGCGGCCAAGCGCGCCCCGGCCGAGCCTGTCTATGAAAACACCTCCGAGGAGGAAGCGGATGCCCTGGCCCCGACGGGCGATCCGCTGACCGATGCCCTGACGGGCGCCCTTCCCAGCGGTTTCGTGTTGCCGCCCGTGGACGAACAACCGTGATCCGCTGGCGCGCGATCCTGTGCGCCTTGGCCCTGTGCCAGCCGGCACTTGCCGCCGCGCAGGACCGCCCGCCCGAACGTCCCGGTCCCGAGGAAGCGCAACCGCAGGCGGGGCCGGACGTTCCGCAGGAACCGGCTGTGGTCTTTGGTCCCCCTGCCCCGCCGGGTTGGTTCGTCTTGCAGGAAACGGATCAGGAATATGCCGCCTGCATGCTGGCCCTGTCCTTTCTGGGAACCGTCTATACCGAGGAACCGGCCATCACCGACCCCGAGGACCCCGACTGCGGCATTGCCCGCCCGATCCGGGTGGACCGGATCCTGCCCGACCTGAGCCTGGAGGGCGGTGCGGTCATGCGCTGCGACACGGCGCGGGCGCTTGGGTTCTGGGCGCGCGATTTCGTGCGTCCGGCGGCCATGATGCTGCCCGGCGCACCGCGTGTCACGGGCTTGCAGCTTGGCACCGCCTATGACTGCCGGCCGCGTGTGGGAACCGGCGCGGACCAGCCCAAGCTGTCGGAACATGCGCTTGGCAATGCCATCGACATCGCGGGCTTCGTGCTGGATGGTGCCGATCCGCTGATCGTCCAGCCGCGCGCCGATTCAGGCGACATGGCCGAGGCGTTCCAGCGCACCGTACGCGCGGCAGGATGCCTGTTCTTCACCACCGTGCTGGGACCCGGATCGAACGATGCGCATGACGACCACCTGCACCTTGACGTGGCGGCGCGGCGCGGCGACTGGCGGCTGTGCCAGTGATCAGCGGGGCGTGCGCTCCAGGTCCAGATAGGACGGGTCGAAGCGCGCCAGCAGGCCCAGCCCGTTCCAGTCGATGATGGTGATATCCGCGCCCAGCCAGCGGATCAGCCCCCGGTCGCGCAGATCCCGGACCGCGCGGTTCACATGGATCGGCGAATAGCCCAGGATGTCCGCCAGTTCGCGCTGCAGCAGCGGCAGGTGCAGCTGGCGGTCCGAGGCCACACCCACGGTCTGCAGCCGGACGTAAATCTCGCACAGAAGATGGGCCAGATGGGCACTGGATCGCAGGGACGCGGCGGCAACCAGCCATTGCCGGTGGATCGCCGCATCCAGCATGGTCGTCATCCACAAGAGCCGGGCCAGATGGGGAAAGCTCCTGGTGGTTTCGATCAGTTCGGCATGATCAATGAATTCCACCTCGGCCGGACCGATGGCGATGATGGAATGATCCATCCTTGACATGATGAAGGCGTGAAGATCGACAAAATCCCCCGGAACATGCAATGCCGTGATGACGCGGTCGTCGGGCCTTCCGACAAGGGCATGCGACCGGGCCGACAGGCCGCGCAGCATCATGCAGCTGCGGCTGGGGCTGCTGCCGGCGGGAACGATGACCTCGCCCGCGGCAAAGCTGGCATGTTCGGTCTTCAATGCGCGAAGACGTTCCAGGTCATTCGGGCCGAGACTGTCACGCCTTTGAAGATAGCGGATAAAATACTCGGTAATTGCCAATTCGGTCACCATCCTTTCGCGTGGTTTGGCAAATCACCCATTCCGGCGCAATGGCGCCGCGACCGACCTAACATTCATTAAGCTAACTCAGTTGCTTGGCTGTTGGTTTCAGCCCCGCGGCATTTGCCGGGCCTGGGCGGAAACCCGCAGGGCCGCGGCAAGCGCGGCAAAGCTTTCGGCGATGCCGGGGGTCTTGACCGTGACCAGATCGTCAAGCTGGGGAAACAGCTTCACCGCCTCGTCCAGACGGGGATCGGCGCCTGCGGCGTAAAGGCCCGCGCGGATCATCAGTTCGGATTCCGCATAGGCGCCCAAGGCGGCCCTGGCCTTGCCGATCATCCTGTTCTCGTCCGGGGTGGCGGCATCGGGCAAGGACCGGGACACCGATTTCACCACGTCGATCGCCGGAAAGCGGCCGCGTTCCGCGATGGTGCGGTCCAGCACCACATGCCCGTCCAGCGTGCCGCGCAGGATGTCGGCCACCGGCTCCTCCATGTCGGAACCGGCCACCAGCACGCTGAAGATGCCGGTGATGTCGCCGGTGCCTTCCAGCCCCGGACCGGACCTTTCGGCCAGGGCCATGATCAGGTTCGACACCGAGGGAGGAAAGCCGCGATAGCTGGGGGGTTCGCCGGCAGCCAAGGCAATCTCTCGATGCGCTTCGGCAAAGCGGGTGATCGAATCGGCGAGGAACAGCACATGCCGGCCCTGGTCGCGGAAATGTTCCGCCACGGCCATCGCGGCCCAGGCGCAGCGCCGCCGGATCAAGGGGGATCGGTCGGATGTCGCGGCCACGATGACCGCCCGGGCCATACCTTCCGGTCCCAGGGTCTTTTCCACGAATTCGCGCAATTCGCGTCCGCGTTCGCCGATCATGGCGATCACCACGACATCGGCCTGAACGCCCTTGGCCAGGCCCGACAGCAACGTGGACTTGCCGACGCCCGATCCGGCGAACAGCCCGATCCGCTGGCCCTTGACCAGGGGCAGCAGGGTGTCGAAGACCGCAAACCCCGTGGGCAGACGCGTCCCCAGCCGTTTTCGGCGCACCGCCGGGGGGGCTTCGCGGCGATAGGACAAGGGCTCGCGGCCCAGGGTCAGGGGCCGCCCGTCCAGCGGCTGTCCCAGCGGGTCGATGATCCGCCCGATCCAGGCGTCGCAGGGCGCAATGGTCGGCGCGAACAGCAGCTCCACCTCTGCCCCCACGGACAGCCCCTCGGCGTCGCCTTCGGGCAGCACGTCGGCATGGCGCGGCGCAAGGCCCACGATCTCTCCGGCGACCTGGCCCTTTTGCAGGGAGATCATTACCCTGTCCCCGACCGAGGCATGGCTGTTCAGCCCCTCGACCCGGATCAAGCCGGCCTGCATCGAATGCACGCGGCCGAAATGCCGGGTCAGGCGCAAGTCGGCGATGCGCGCCGCGATCGAGGTCAGTTGGTCCATGTCCGCCTTCCGTTCGACAGCCTGCAGGGCATCACGGATCTTCGGTCAGCGATGATGGTGAATCCCGCATGCCTGCCGCCAGCCCGGCAGCACATGCCGCCACAGAGACATCTTGGCGCAGAATCAGAAAGAATGGGTTAACGACCGCCCTGCCCGGAACTCAAGGATCAAGCCGGTGCCGCCTGATCGCCCCCTTCCTTCAGCCAGTCGGGGCCAAGGCGAACCTCGGTCGCCCCGGCCAAGGGCAGGACGCGTTGCAGTTCGGCCAGAAGTCCGGCCTGCCTGGCGCGACCCAGCCTGACCCCCTTTTCGGGCCAGAAGGCCCGCACGGTCAGCACGCCTCCGTCGCGTTTCGCGTCGAGCCGTCCGATAAGCCGGTCGCCCTGCATGACCGGGAACACGTAATAGCCGTATCGGCGGCGGGGCGCGGGCACGAAGATCTCGATCCTGTAATGAAAGCCGAACAACCGCCAGGCCCTTGCGCGATCACGCAAGGCGGGATCGAAGGGCGACAGCAGCCGCACCCGTTGCGATGGCGGGGGCAACATCGACAGCGTATCCAGCGACGCCACGGTCGAGACGCTGCGCCGCCGGGTTCCGTCGGCCATTTCCACGTCGATTTCGACGATCCGACCCGCGGCCAGGGCATCGGCGCACCATTGCTTCGCCTCGTCACGGGTGGCGATCTCGAAGAAGGCGGCCAGTTCGCCGCTTGTGGCAAAGCCAAGCCGGTCCAGGGCCGCCGACAAGGCCCAGTCGATGATCTGCGGCGGATCAAGCTGGATGTTGCGGTATTCGGCCGGGATCACCCGCTCCGACAGGTCGTAGATCTTGCGAAATCCGGTGCGGCGGCTGATCGCCAGCCGCCCCGATCGCCAGAGATATTCAAGCGCCGTCTTCGAGGGGTGCCAGTCCCACCATCCGCCCCCGCCGCCCCCCTTGTCCGGGCCGACATCCGTGGTGCTGGCAGGTCCCTGGTCGGCAATGCGTCGCAGAATGGCATCAATCTCTCGGTCCCAGCCCTCGCCGCGCCAGGCAGGCCAGCGTTGCTGCATCCTTGCCTCGTCGCGCGCGAATTTCAGCCGCCACATCGGATAGAACTGCATCGGGATGATGGCGGCATCATGGGTCCAATGCTCGAAGGCAAGACGCTGGCGGGCGACAAGACGATCAAGCGCCAGGGGACGATAACGGCCCCGTCGCGACCACAGGATCAGGTCATGCGCGCGCGCCAGCGTGTTGACGCTGTCCACCTGGACGAAACCCAGATCCGTCAGCACGCCCGCCAGATCGCCGCCCGTGGCTGGACCAGACTGCGGCCGCAACAGCAGGTGTCGATCCAGGAACAGCCGGCGTGCATCGGCATTTGTCAGCAGGGGCGGATTCATGCGGGCAGATTAGACACATGGGGCAAAACCGCAATCGAACAGCGAAGGGCCGACTGCCTGCCGCGGTCAGGCAGGCCCGGCCGCCAGTGACGGTCTGGGCCTGGCCTTGCCCCAGGGCATCCGCAAGGACCGGCAGCCGGGTTTGCCGCCGATCAGGGCAGGGCCAGGCGGTTCTTCCGTTCTCGTGCACGGCCATGACCCGCCATGCCGCCACGGGCCGCGGGATCGGGACGGCGGCAAGCAGTCCCCGTCAAAGCCTGTTCAGCAGATCCGCTTTCTTCGCGTCGAATTCGGCTTGCGTCAGGATCCCCCGGGACAGCAGGGCGTGAAGCTGCTCGATGGTGGCAAGGATCGCAGCATCCGTCGGGTGGGCTGCATCCGACCGCGCGGGATCGCCGGGGGTGTCGCCCGGCCCCGGCAAGGCGGCTATTGGAACCAGGCTGTCCAGCGGCACCGGGCCGTGCTGGCTGGTGAACAGAAGCGAAGATGTTCCGCCCTGCTGCTGGGACACGCCGCCGATCCGGTGATCGCCGGTATCATACAGCGACACCTGCCCGTTCCGGCGGATGGCCAAGCGGCGTGCGGCGGGAAAGACCGCATAATCCACGCCGTTCTGGCTTCCGCTTGCGGACGGCACCCCCAGGTCGGGGGGCCAGGCGGGATCGGACGCGTCCGGGACCGATGCGGGCGGGCGTTGCGCAAGGGCCTGCGCAAGGTCGGTCAGGTCGCGGATCAGATCGCCGACACGGGACTTGAGGGCGCTGTTGAACATGTCCCCGATCATCAGCATCCCGCCGCCGGACCATTGCCCCATGCCGCCAAATTCGGGATGGTCAAACTGCGCCTGCCGGGCATGGCCGCCGACAAGCGCGGACAGCATGGTCTCGGCCGCGCGGGGGCTGAAGCCGTGGCGGCGTGCGATGACCGCAACCGCTTCTCGATCCTCATCGGTGAATGACATGGTCCAGCCTCCGGTCCAGGGTGAAGGTTTCAGCGACACAGATGGCCCCTGCTCGGATGCAGGCCAGGACATTCGTTGCGTCGCGCAAGATTCAGGCCCCCATTCGCCTGGGCGCGTCCAACCGATCGCCCTCGTCCACGTCCGGCATATCCTGGACTTCGGCCCCGTCCTCGCCCATGTCCTCGGCCTCCTCCAGGCCTGCCGCGTCGTCCGGGCCCAGGCCAAACCGGGCGGCAACGTCGGGGGCATAGCGGAACAGGTCGCCCCGCAGCTTCAACAGCGACAAATCCTTGGTCTTGGCTTCCAGCATCACGTCGAAATCAAGCCCCTGGGCCTCGCGCATGAAGGTCGCGAATTCGAAGGGATTGGTGAAATCCGCATGGCCCGTCCAGATGGGCGGCAACAGCACCGTCTTGAAGCGGGATGTGGCCTTAACGACATCCCTGGTCAGCGCGCCGCCGCCGCTTGTCCCCTGGGCCCTCAGGGCCGCGCGTTCCTTGTCCGTCACCTTTCGCTTGATCTCGCGCAGTTCGGTCCTGGGAGAGGAAAAGTGGATCTTCGGCCGCACGCCCTGGGGCCAGGACCGGACAAAGCGTTCCAGGGTCGGCCGCAGCGCCAGCCCTTCGGGGTTCAGGCACCAGAAATGCTGGTAATCGAAGATCAGCGGCACCCCACAGCGGTCGTGGATCCACAGCACGTCGGCGGCGGAAAAGCGGATGTCGTCGTTTTCCAGCACCAGCCGGCGACGGACATGGTCGGGGCATTGGTTGTAGCCTTCGATCCAGCGGGCGCGGCTGGCTTCCCGGTCGTCATAGACACCGCCCACATGGGTCACCAGGACACCTTCCGGCCCCATGCCCATCCGGTCCAGCATCTCGGCCTGCGAGGCCAGGTCCCAGATGCTTTTCGCCGTCAGCGCCGGATCGGGGCTGTTCAGCAGCACGAATTGCGACGGATGAAAGGACAGCCGGATGTCCAGGTCGCGCGCCTTGCGGCCAAGCGCCGCCAGTTCGGCATCGCTTTCGGCCACCATGCCGTGGAACTGGGGCATGTCGGGGTGCGTGGCATAGGGCGCCAGATCCGAGGACAGGCGGTACATGTCGATCCCGACCTCGACCAGATAATCCAAGATCGCGTCCACATGTTCCAGCGAGGTCTTCAGGTGCGGGTTCTGCTGCCAGCGGCGGGTGTCGTTGCTTTTCATGCCCGGCCGTCCCATCACCTTGACGGGAAAGCCCAGGCGCAGCGGTCGATCAGTCATGCGCAATCTCCTCGGGGAAGCCGATCCTGGCGGCGAAGTCGGCCCAGTCGGCGGGACGCAGCGCGCCGCCCGTGGCCTGGGCATGGCCGCTGCCGTATTCCGTGCCCGCGCCGGGGGGGCGGTGATCGGCCAGAAACCGGATCAGGTCCGCGCCGGTCGCGCTGCGCGCGGCAAAGTGGACCCAGCCGGGGCGATAGCCGGTGTTGACGGCCAGCACGATCTTGTCCCGCAGCCTGCCGCGCCAGGATTGCGCGACCAGCGGATGGATCTGGCATGGCGATGAAAAGCGGATCAGCGCGACGTCGCCCCGGACCTTGGGCGGCGCACGCCGGGCGGCCTCCAGTTCCGCCGCGACCTCGGCCTTGGCCGCCTGCAGCAGCGCGGTTTCGGGATGGCCGCCCTTCAGCAGTTCCTTGGGCGAGGCGCATTTCAGCAGAAGCGCAAGCGCCGGGCTTGCATCGGCCCGGGCCGTCCGGCGCGGCGCGTTGACCAGCGACACCGCATCCCGCAGCGCCGTCTTGCCGTAGCGAGCCTGCGCCTGGGCCAGTTCGGGAAAGCCGTCGTCGGCCATGTCGCCGATCAGCCCCATGGCGGCAAGCCACAGCAGGTCGTCGGCGTTCCCCAGCTCCTGCGCGCACCAGAAGGCCAGCAGAGACGAGGTCGGCTCGGGCGTCCAGCCGTTGCCCGATATCACCGCCGCCTCGCCGGGGGTGCCGGTGGGCACATGATGATCGACCAGAACCGTGGGCACGCCGGGCAGGATGTCGCCGTCGCGGATGCCCAGATCGGTGACGACCAGCCCGCCGGGGCGCCGCGCCTCCAGTTCCTTGCGCAGGTCGGGCGACCAGGGGTTTTCGCCCTTGCCGGTGATGCGGATTTCCGCCGGGCGGCCCGCGCGTTCCAGGGCCTGCGCCAGGATCGCCGCGGCGGACAGCCCGTCGGCGTCGAAATGTCCCAGCACCAGCACGGGCCTGTCAGGCGCGAAGCGGCCGACAGCCGCGCGAAAGGCAGCGGCCACATCGTCAGGGGTCTGGGGGCGGTGGCCGGACATGGTCCCCCAACGCGGCAATCCGCGCCCGGTTTCACGCAGCCGCCGCAGGGCAGGTCAGTGCAAGCCGAACTCTGCCATGAGGCGGCGGCGCATCGCGACGAAGCGGGCTTCGCTGCGGTCGCGCGGCCGGGGCAGGTCGATGTCGATCAGGCGGGGAACGCCGCCCTTCTCGCGCGGCATGACCAGCACCCGATCGGCAAGGAAGATCGCCTCCTCCAGGTCATGGGTCACCAGGATCATCGTCGCCTGCTGTTCCTGCCAAAGGCGGGCGAGTTCGTCCTGCATGGTCATGCGCGTCATGGCATCCAGCGCCCCCAGGGGTTCGTCCAGCAACAGGATCTTTGGCTGGACGGTCAGGGCGCGGGCAATGCCGACCCGCTGGGCCATGCCGCCGGAAAGCTGTCCCGGCCAGGCGTTCTCGAACGGGGCCAGCCCCACAAGGCGGATGTGGTGGCGGGCTTCTGCCTCTGCCTTGGCCTTGGGAACGCCGCGCGCCTCAAGCCCGAAGGAGACATTGCCCAGCACCGTCAGCCAGGGCAGCAGGCGCGGTTCCTGGAAGATGATCGCCCGTTCGGTGCCGACGCCCCGGACGGGGTGGCCGTCGATCAGGACCTGGCCCGCATCCGGCTGTTCCAGTCCGGCCAGCACCCGCAACAGCGTGGTCTTGCCGCAGCCCGACGGACCCACGATGGCAAGGCTTTCGCCCGCGCGGATGCCAAGGTTCAGGTCGCGCAGGACCGGCAGCGTCTTGCCGCCAAGGGTGAAGGACTTCGACAGGCCGCGGATCGCGACCGCATCGTCCCGGAGGGCCTGATGCGCAACCATCGTCATTTGGCCGCCAGATCTTGCGCCGGAGCAAGCAGGATGTCCGCAGCCTTCAGCTTGCCACGTTCAAGCCGCCCCTCGCGTTCCAGGACGTCGATCCAGAATTGCAGGTCCCGTTCGGTGGCGCGGCCGCCCTCGCGCACGCCATAGCCCTGGAAGAACTGCGCGACCTCGGGGTTCTCTCCTCGGCCGTCCAGGACGCGGGCGAAGATGGCGCGGGTTTCTTCGGGATTGTCGCGCGCATAATCCAGCGCGCGGGCCGACCCGTCGACAAAGGCCTGTGCCTCGGCCGGGTGGGCTTCGACCCAGTCGCGGCGCAGGACGACAAAGCCGCCGGCGATCTCTCCCAGAACGTCGGTATCGTCGAAGACGGCGCGCAGACCTCCATGCTCGCGGGCAAGTCCCTCGAAGGTCGTCTGCCAATAGCCAAAGGCCGAGACATCGACCTGGCCCGACCGAAGCACCTGTTCCAGTTGCGGGCCGGGCACGGTGACAAGGTTGGCCGCATCCTGCGGCAGCCCCTTCTGGTGCAGGGCCTCGCGCACGGTATAATCCAGGTGCGCGCCCAGCGTGTTCACCGCGACGGTCTTGCCCGCGATGTCCTCGATGGTCCTGATGGGGCTGTCCTCCAGCACATAGAAGATCGACTGGACCTGGTCGTTGATGCCGTTCGAGGGATATGCCGCGACGAAGTCGGCCCCTCCGGCGATGGAATTCAGCACGGCGGCGGTCGCGGCGCTGCCGAGTTCCACGCTGCCGCCCGCCAGGGCCATCAGCGATTCGGGGCCGCCGCTGGCATAGCCGGCATTTTCCAGCGTGATACCGGTGCCCTCGAAATAGCCCAGTTCGGCGGCCAATTCATGGGCTGACAGTCCGCCATGGCTGGCAAGATAGCGGATCGTCACATCGGCCTGCACGGCGGGGGCGAAGGCAAGGCCAAGGACCGTGGTCAGGGCAAGATTGCGAAATGCGAAGGTCATGGTCGTATTCCTTGAAGGGGAAGGATCAGCGGGTGGCCTCGGCCCAGCGGCACAGACGGTGCTGCAAAAGGACGAGGACGGCGTTTGCGGCAAGGCCAAGCGCGGCCAGCAGGAAGATCGCCCCGAACATCAGGGGGATCTGGAAGTTGTACTGGGCGTTCATCACCTGGAAGCCGACGCCCTTGTTCGCGCCGATCATCTCGGCCGCGATCAGAAGCAGCAGCGCGGTGGTGGCGGAAAGCCGCAGCCCCACGAAGATCGCGGGCACCGACGCGGGCAGGACCACCCGGCGGAACACCGTCAGGCGGCTGGCGCCAAAGGTCCGCGCCATCTCGACCAGCCTGCGGTCCACCTGCTTCACGCCGCCGATGGTCGCCAGAAGGATCGGAAACAGCGTGGCCCAGAAGATGACGAAGACCTTGGACGCCTCGCCCAGTCCCAGAAGCAGGATGAACACCGGATAAAGCGCCAGGGCCGAGGTCTGGCGGAACAGTTGCAGGATCGGCTCCAGCGCGCGTTCCACCGCGGCGATCTGGCCCATGAAAAGGCCCAGGGGAATGCCGATCACGACCGCCGCACCGAAGGCCAGCCCGGACCGCTGAAGGCTGATGGCGATGTCATCCAGCAGCGCGCCCGAGGCCAGACCCTTCCACAAGGCCGCCATGATGGTGTCCAGCGGCGGGAAGACCGCCGGGTTGACCCAGCCCCGCGTGCTGGACACCTGCCACAACAGCAGGAAGGCGATCAGCAGGCCATAGCGGGACAGAAAGCCCTGTGCGCCGACCGCCGCCCGGCGCGAGACTGCGGCGACAGGGAATGGCCTGCCCTTGGCCGGGGTATCGACGGAATGCAGCGTCATCGCCTTACTCCGCCGCCTGCAGGGCCGCGCGGGCGGCGGCGTGGCGGTTGACGGGATAGGGCAGACCCAGGTTCTGACGCAGGGTGCGGCCTTCGTATTGGGTGCGGAACAGACCGCGCCGCTGCAGTTCCGGGATCACCAGGTCCACGAAGTCGGTCAGCCCCGCCGGCAACCAGGGCGGCAGGATGTTGAAGCCGTCCGCGCCCTCGTTCTCGAACCACTCCTGCAGGGTGTCGGCGATCTGGACGGGCGTGCCCACCACGGTGAAATGCCCCCGCGCCGAGGCGACCCACTGGTAAAGCTGTCGGATCGTGAACCCGTTCTCGTCGGCGATCTGGCGGATCAGGGCCTGCCGCGACTGATTGCCTTCGGTATGTTCCAGTTCCGGCAGCGGCCCGTCCAGGTCATGGCCCGTCAGGTCCAGTGACCCGCCGGTCAGCCCCTTGATCAGCGCGATGCCGTCCTCCTCCAGGATCAGGCTCGTCAGGCGGTCGTACTTTTCGCGCGCCTCGGCTTCGGACCGGCCGACGAAGGGCGAGACGCCGGGCATGATCAGGATATGGCCGGGGTCGCGCCCCAGGCCACGGGCGCGGGCCTTGATGTCGCGATAGAATTCCTGGGCGGTATCCAGCCGCTGGTGGGCCGTGAAGATCACCTCGGCCGTGGCGGCGGCAAGGCCGCGTCCGTCCTCCGACTGGCCTGCCTGCACGATGACGGGATGGCCCTGCGGGCTGCGGCTGACGTTCAGCGGGCCCTTGACCTTGAAATGCTCGCCCGCGTGATCGGCATGATGGACGCGTTCGGGGTGATAGAAAACACCGCTGTCCTTGTCGCGGATGAAGGCGTCATCCTCGAAGCTGTCCCACAGCTTGCGGACGACCTCGACATGCTCGGCCGCGCGCTTGTAACGGTCGGCATGGGGAAGCTGCCGGTCCAGGTTGAAGTTCCGGGCCGCCGCCTCGGTCGCGGTCGTCACCACGTTCCACCCGGCCCGTCCGTCCGAGATCAGGTCCAGCGAGGCGAACTTGCGGGCGGTGTTGTAGGGTTCCTCATAGGTGGTCGAGGCGGTGGCGATGAAGCCCAGGTTCCTGGTCAGGGGCGCCAGGGCCGCGAACAGGGTCACCGGCTCGAAACCGGCGACCTTGGCATTGCCCCCTTCGGTGCTGCCGCCGAAGGCCACGGCCAAGCCGTCGGCCAGGAAATAGGCATCGAACAGGCCACGCTCCGCCTCTCGGGCCAGTTCGGCATGAAAGGCGAAGCTGGTCGCACCGTCGGCAGGCTGGTCGGGATGACGCCAGGCGGCGATATGTTGGCCGCTGCCCGGCAGAAAGGCGCCAAGGCGGATTTTGCGGGTCATGATACACTCCTTCAGGATGCAGGGGGCCGCCCCACCGCGAAGGGTGGGTGGAAAGGTCATGGGTTTCGATCGGGATCAGGCGGCGGAAATGACCGCAGTCCGGGCGGTGGACAGCCAGGGCGTGAACTGCTCGACCGCCCGGTCCAGCCGCGCCAGCAGCGCGTCCGAGGCCGGAACCCCGTCGCGGAAGTCGCTGCCCTCGCCATAGACACCGGTCGGCAGGGTCGCGGCCTCGAAAAAGCCGAACAGCGGACGCAGTTGATGTTCGATCACCAGGGCATGCCTGCTGCCGCCGCCTGTGGCGGTCAGCAGCACGGGCTTGCCCGCCAGGGCGGCGGGATCGATCAGGTCGATCATGTGCTTGAACAGGCCGGTGAAGCTGCCCTTGTAGACCGGCGTGCCCACGACCAGGGCATCCGCCGACAGGATCGCGTCCATGACCCTGCGCGCAAGCGGGTCCATCTGATCGAGTGACTGGCTCTGCCCCAGGGATGGCTGCAGGTCCGAAATCTCATAGGTGGCTGCGGTGCAGCCGAAGCGGCGGGCGGCGCGAGACACGGCCAGATCCACAAGGGCCCGCGTCCGCGAGGGACTGCTGACGCTGCCCGAGAAGCCGATGATGCGTTGGGGCATTTCGCTTTCCTAATAACGACTGATATTGTCGATATTGGGCGTTCGAACTGCCAGAGGCCATTCCAAAGATCCCTGCGGATGCGAATGGAATCGTCTGCGATGCGAAGGAACGGGGGATGTTCGTTCCCTGCTTCCCCGTTCCTGCCGCTTTGTCCTGCGGGCCCCCGACGGAATACGGATCGGATCGGCGCGCGTGACCAAGCGGCCGATCCTGCCACCGGTCCGGAAGGGGACGCGAAGGGCGCTGCAGGAAACCCTCAGTTCCAGAGCCGGACAAGGCCAAGGCTGATGACCGGAAAGGCGATCAGTATGGCGATGCGGATCATGTCGCTGATCAGGAAGGGCAAAACACCGCGAAAGCTTTCGATCATCGGCACGTCGCGCGCCAAGCCGTTAATGATGAAGACGTTCATGCCCACGGGCGGGGTGATCAGGCCGACCTCGACCACGACAACGGCCAGGATGCCGAACCAGATCAGCGTTTCCTCGCGCGACATCCCGAAGTCGAGGCCGCCGATGATCGGATAGAAGATCGGGATCGTCAGCAGCAGCATGGACATGGAATCCATGACGCAGCCCAGCACCAGGTACAGCGCCATTATCGCCAGAAGGATCATCATGGGCGACAGGCCCGAGTTCTTGATCGCCGAGGCCAGCAGCATCGGTGTCTGGGTCTGCGCCAGGAAGGCGTTGAAGATCTCGGCCCCCAGAAGGATCAGGAAGATCATGGCCGAGGTTCCAGCCGTGCCGCGCAGGCAATCCATGATGCCCGGCAGGCGCATTCCCCCGTGCAGGACCGCCAGAACGCCCGTGCCGAAGGCGCCGACGGCCGCGGCCTCGGTGGGCGTGAACCAGCCCCGGTACATGCCGACGATCACCAGGGTGAAGATCAGGATCAGCGACCATGTCTCGCGCAGGGCGGACAGCCGCTGGCGCCAGGTGGCGCGGGGGCCGGCGGGGCCGTCCTCGGGGTGGCGGCGCACGAAGACCGCGACCGCCAGCATGTATCCCACCGCCGCCAGCACGCCCGGCACCATCGCGGCCACGAACATCTTGGCGATGCTCATTTCCGCCATCAGCGCATAAAGGACAAGAATGACCGAGGGCGGGATCAGGATCCCCAGCGTCCCCCCCGCCGCCAGCGATCCCGTGGCAAGCGCCCCGCTGTAGTTGTAGCGGCGCATTTCCGGCAGGGCGACCTGGCCCATGGTGGCGGCGGTGGCCAGGGACGACCCGCAGATCGCCCCGAAGGCCGCGCAGCCGCCGATCGAGGCCATGGCCAGCCCGCCCCTGCGATGGCCCAGGAAAGCCGCGGCCGTGCGATAAAGCGCGCGGCTCATCCCCGCCTTGGTCGCGAATTCACCCATCAGCACGAACAGCGGAATGACCGACAGCGAATAGGTCGAGAACTGGTAGAAGGTCGAGGTCTTGAGAAAGGCGAGCAGCGGCGTGGTGCCCGTCCACATCGCATAGCCTCCCAGCCCCACGGCCAGCATCGCCACGCCGATGGGGATGCGCACGGCCATCAGGGCCAGCAGCACCGCGAAAGAGGTCAGTCCGGCGGCGATCCCCGTCATGTCCGGGCCTTTCGCAGATGGCCGACCATGGTGGCCGCGCAGGTCGCGACCAGCAGCGCCATGGCCGGGATGATGACAGGGAATGCCCACCACAGGGGGATGCGCAGCACCATGGTCTGTTCGCCGTATTGCCGCATCTCGGCCCCGCCGTGGAACAGCCTCCAGGCCAGAAGCGCGGCGATCAGCAGAAACAGCAGGTCGCCAAACGCCTCCAGCAGGTGATTGGTGCGGGGGTTGGCCTTGCTGGTGAAGAAATCGACCAGCACGTTGCCGCCGCTGACCTGGCACCAGGGCAGGAAGCAGAAGATCGCGATCGCGCTGCCCAGTTCGACCAGTTCGAAGTCGCCGGGGACAGGCGCCCCCAAGACCGACCGCTTGATGACGCTGGCAACCGTCATCAGCATCATCGCCAGGATCACCAGCCCCCCGACAGCGGCGAAGAAGCGGCAAAGGGCGGCAAGCCAGCCCGGCACCGGGACCGGAAGGGCGTGTTCGCTCAGCGTCGCCGGGTTGGTCATGTCGCCCCCTGCCGGCTTCACTGCGCGCGCGCCTTGTCCAGCATCGCGCGGGCGTCGTCCAGCATCGCCTGGCCGTCATGGCCCGCATCGGTCATGGTCTTGACCCAGGCGTCGATCACCGGCTGGCTGGCGTCCCGCCATTCGGCCAAGTTGTCCTCGGGGATGACGGTGATGGTGTTGCCCGCATCGACGGCCTTCTGGCGCTCGGCCCTTTCGGCTTCGTCGAAGGCGGTGCCGGCAAGCGTCGCAAGGGCCGCGCCCGAATTGTCGTCGATGACCTTCTTCAGATCGTCGGGCAGCCCGTCGTAAACCGCCTGGTTCATCACCAGGGCCATCACGGCCGAGGACAGGCCGCCGTTCTCGGTCCCGAACTCGGTGTGGTTGCGGGTGACGCTTTCGATGCGCAGGCTGCCGAAAACCTCCCACGGGATGACGGCGCCGTCGATCACGCCGCTGGTCAGCGCCTGCGGCACCTCGGGGACGGGCATGCCGACGGCGGTCGCGCCCAGGGCGTTCAGCCCGTCGGTCATGGTGCGGGACGGCGCGCGGACCTTCAGCCCGGCCAGATCGGCCAGCGAGGCCACGGCCTTGTCCTTCGTGTGCAGCTTATAGGCCGAGGGCGCGTGGATCAGCAGCGGATGCACGCCCGCAAGCTCGTCGCCCATGTATTTCGCCTGGTATTCCTGCAAGGCCGCCGTGGTTTCCGCGGCGCTGCCCGACAGGAAGGGCAGTTCGAAGACCTCGGACACAGGGAAGCGGCCGGGGGTATAGCCGAACAGCGTCCAGGCCACGTCCACCACCCCGTCGCGCGCCTGGTCGAACAGTTGCGGCGGCTTGCCGCCCAGCTGCATCGAGGGATAGATCTGCACGTCGATCCGCCCGCCGGACTGTTCCTCGACCATCCTTTCCCAAGGCTCCAGCACCCCGGTCTGGATCGGCGCGTCCGCGGACAGGAAGTGGTGGACGCGCAGCGTCACCTCTTGCGCGGTCGCGGCGGTGCCCAGGCAAAGCGCGGCCACGGTGGCCAGCAGGGTCGTTCGTGTCATGTGGTTCTCCTCCCCATGGTGATCGTCAAGACTTGCCGGTGTTGCGGTCGGGCGCCAGGATGGCGGCCCAGTCATGGCCGGACTGAAGGCGCGACAGCGCGGTCGCGAGGGTATCGGCATCGTTTGCCGCGACCTGCCGAAGCGCCTCGGCGACGATGCGCAGCGCGTCGGGGCGTGGCATGTGGCGCGCCAGGTAAAATCCCGCGGCCTCGGCCAGCATCGCGCCCCGGTCGGCATCGAAGGTCCGGGCAATGCGATGGGGGTCCGGCGTCAGGCTGCGCGCCAGATCCAGGGCCAGCCGCAGGCCTGCGCCGGTGCGCACCACCATGTCGGGCAGCGTCTGCCATTCCACCGCCAAGGCCGAGCCGTCGCGTTCCTGCGCGTGGATCATCGCGCCATGCATCATCCCCACGCCGCCCGCGTTCAGGCGGGCGATGCCGACCAGGGCCTCGGCCGCGACCGGGTTCGACTTCTGCGGCATGGTCGAGGATCCGCCGCCGGTGCCCGCGCTGATCTCGCCGATCTCGGACTGGCCCAACAGGATCAGGTCGGCGCCGATCTTGCCCAGGCTGCCGGTGACCAGCGACAGCCAGCCCGCCAGTTCCGCCACCGTGTCGCGCGCCGCGTGCCAGGGCACGTCGGCAGAGCCAAGGCCCAACTGCCGCGCCACATCCGCCCGCAAGGCATCGGCATCCGCGCCGAAGGCCGCCCCGATCCCCGCCGCGCCGTGAAGCGACAGGGTCAGCAGGCGCGGGCGCAGTTCGGCCAGGCGTGCAAGATGCCGCGACAGGGGTGCGCGCCAGACGGCGATCTTGGCCCCCAGCGTGGTCGGCGCGGCGATCTGGAAGCGGGTCCGGGCCGGGATCGGCTGGGCACCAAAGGCATCGCCCCTTGCGGCCAGTTCGCGGTCAAGCGCGGTCAGCCGATCCTCGATCACCGCCAGGGCATTGCGCAGTTGCAGGATCAGCGCGCTGTCCTGGATGTCCTGCGATGTCGCGCCGTAATGGGCAAAGGCGCCATCCTCGCCGCAAGCCTTCTTCAGCGCGGCGACATAGGCCTGGGCGGGAATGCCCGCCGTGGCGGCAGCGGCGATCAGCGTCGCGGGGTCGGGGGCAAAACCGCCAGCGACCGCCGCGATCCGGTCGGCGGCGTCATGGGGGATCATCCCAAGCCGCCCCTGGGCCTGGGCCAGGGCCGCCTCGACCCGGCCCATGGCGGCAACCTGGGCCGGGGCACCCATAATGGCAGCCAGGTCGGGGTCGCTGAACTGCCCGTCGGTCAACATCATGCGATCCGCAGTCCCGCCATCGCGCGCGCCTGCTGCCAGGGGGCTGCGGGACGTTCCTGCCCTTCGGCGATCCGGGCCGCGCGGCGCACCCTGGCGGGAAGCGATCCGGTGATCGCCACGCAGAGGATGCTGGGATCGGTCATGGCACGGTCCTTCAAATGTCGAAGAAGACGGTTTCGTCGTCCCCCTGCAGGCGGATCTCGAAACGATAGACCGGTAGGCCGTCCTTGTCCTCCCCGCGCGTGGCGATCAGGGTGGCGCGGCGCTTTTCCCACTCGATCAGGTTCAGAATCGGGTCGGCTGCATTGGCCTCGGCCTCGTCGGGGAAATACATCCGCGTGTTCAGCCCGATGTTGATGCCCCGCGCCACCAGCCAGAAATTCAGATGCGGCGCCATCCGTGCCGCGGCCTCATCGGTTCTGCCCATCCAGTCGGGATGGGTATCCCGCACCCGCCGGGCCACGCCGGACAGCGTGGGATGGCGACCGGCGACCGGGCCGGGCTTCACCGTCTCAAAGGACCATTCGCCGGTCTCGAAATCGGTGATGACCCGGCCCCAGCCGCGAAAGCCATCCTCGACCGCGGCGCCGTCGGGCGTGGGATAGATGCCGTCGGCATTGGCCTGCCAGACCTCGATCAGCACGTCCTTGACGGGGCTGCCCATGCCGTCGATCACCAGGCCCTCGACCCGGATCCGCTGCCCCCTGGCGTTCGGCCCCGCGATGTCGCGGCCCAGTTCCTCGCGGTAGATGTCGAAGCCCGCGGCACCGGGCGCCAGGCCGATATGGACATAAGGCCCCGCCGTCTGAGAAGCGGTTTCGCGCAGATAATCCAGCGTCTGGCGCATGTCAGTTCCCCTCCAGCCGGTTTTCGAACAGGGTCGAGCGTCGCCCCCGCAGCACGATGTCGAACTTGTAGGCGAGGCAATCCAGCGGCACCGAGGCGTTCATGTCCAGCCGCGCGATCAACTGCTGGATCGCGTCCGGGTCCGGGATCGTGTGGACGATGGGACATTGCGCGATCAGCGGATCGCCCTCGAAGTAAAGCTGTGTGATCAGCCGCTGGCAGAAGGCCGTGCCGAAGACCGAGACATGGATATGCGCAGGCCGCCAGTTGTTGATCCAGTTGCGCCAGGGATAGGCGCCGGGCTTGACGGTGCGGAAGAAGTAATAGCCGTTCCCATCGGTCAGCGTGCGCCCGCAGCCGCCGAAATTCGGGTCGATGGGCGCCAGATAGCTGTCCTTCTTGTGGCGATACCGCCCGCCGGCATTGGCCTGCCAGATCTCGACCAGGGTGTTGGGGACAGGCCGGGCATTTTCATCCAGGACGCGGCCGTGGACGATGATCCGTTCGCCGATCGGGTCGCCGGTCTTGGCATGGTTCTTGATCAGGTCGTTGTCGATCGGGTCGATGTCGCCATGCCCGAATGTCGGGCCGGTGATCTCGCTTGCGGTGTTTTCCAGCGAGATCAGCGACAGGCGCGGGCTTCGCGCCACCGAGGTCTTGTAGTCGGGCGTCAGCGCGGGCGGCTGCCGGCGGCGGTCGCGTTGATGAAATTCGGCGGGCGTCATGGCTGGCCTTTCGTCCGGGTGTCTTGCGCGTCCATCTCGGCATAGGTCTGCTTGGCCAGCTTCAGCGCGTGATTGGCGCAGGGCACGCCGGCATAGATCGCGACATGCTGGAACACCTCGGCCACGTCGCGGCGCGAGGCACCGGTGCGGGCGGTGGCGCGGATATGCATGGGAATTTCGTCGAAATTGCCGGTCGCGGCCAGCAGCGCCAGCGTCAGCATCGACCGTTCGCGCCGGCTGATGGCATCGCTGGCCCAGACCGTGCCCCAGGCGGATGCGGTGATCAGGTCCTGGAAGGGCCGGTCCAGGTCGGTGGTGCCCGCCTCGGCGCGGTCCACATGGGCATCGCCCAGCACCTGCCGCCTGACGGTCATTCCCGTGTCATGCGGGTTGGACATGGCCAATCTCCTGAAGAAAGCGGGTAAGGATGGCTGGGTGACGCATGGGCGTTTCCCCGCAGGGGATAGGGTCCGCATCCTTCGCGCCTGTCGTATCGCAGGATGCGCAGCCCTTGGGCAGCCGCGGCAGCGACATGCAGATCGACCCGTTCGCCTGCGTCGTTTCCATCAGTATGGCAGCCCCACATAATTCTCGGCAAAGGCCTGCTGCTGCGCCCTGTTGTCGCGCAGGAAGGCGATGTCTGCCTGCTGCATCTTCAGGTCGAAGGGCGACATGTCGGGATAGCGGTGCAAAAGGCCGCTGAACCACCAGCTGAAGCGTTCCGCCTTCCAGACCCGCAGAAGGGCGCGTTCGGAATAGGCGTCGATGCCCGTGCAGTCGTTGTCGCGATAGAATTGCCGCAGCCCTTCGTGCAGGTAATGCACGTCGCTGGCGGCAAGGTTCAGGCCCTTGGCCCCCGTGGGCGGCACGATATGGGCGGCGTCGCCGCACAGGAACAGACGGCCCCATCGCATCGGCTCGGTCACGAAGGATCGCAGCGGCGCGATGGATTTCTCGATGCTGGGGCCGGTGACCAGCCGGTCGGCCACCTCGGGCGGCAGGCGGCGCTTCAGTTCGGCCCAGAAGGCGGCGTCGGTCCAGTCCGAAGGATGGTCGGACAGGGCGCACTGGATGTAATAGCGCGACAGGTTGTCGTTGCGCATCGAGCAGAGCGCGAAACCGCGCTCGGAACTGGCATAGATCAGTTCGTCATGGACCGGCGGCGTCCGCGACAGCACGCCCAGCCAGCCGAAGGGATAGGTTTTCTCGTATTCGCGCCGAACCGTCAGGGGGATCGTCTGGCGGCTGATGCCGTGAAAACCATCGCAGCCCGCCACGAAATCGCAGTCGATGCGATGCCCGGTTCCGTCCCGCGTGAAGGTGACATGGGGGCTGTCGGTATCGGCGCCGTGGATCGCCACGTCCTCGGCCCGGAACTCGGTCGGCAGGCCCGCAGCCTCGCGCGCGTCGTACAGGTCGCGCGTCACCTCGGTCTGACCATAGACGACGACCGGGGTTCCCGTCAGTCCGCTGAAATCCACATGGAACATCCGGCCGTCCACGGCGATCCGGGTGCCGTGATGAACGTGCCCCTCGGCATGAAGACGGTCGGCCACGCCCGCCTCCTCCATCAGGCGCACCAGCCCGGCTTCAAGGACGCCGGCCCTGATCCGGCCCAGGACATAGTCGCGGGTCTTGCGTTCGATCACCACGGCGTCGATGCCCTGCCGGTGCAGCAACTGCCCCAGCAGCAGACCGGCCGGACCGCCGCCGATGATGGCAACCTGTGTGCGCATGATCCCCCGCTGCCGCCGCGAACGCCCCCCATCCGCAGGACCACGATTGCATGTGCAAAGCGCCATGTAAAATGAGATAACGGCGCAGATACTTACCAGAATGAGCAAGCGTGGACCGCCGCATCAAGATTCGCCACCTGCAGGCCTTCACCGAGATCCTGCGCCAGCAAAGCCTGAAGCGCGCGGCCGAGCGGCTGTCGCTGACCCAGCCCGCCATTTCCCGCACCCTGGCCGAACTCGAGGCCATTCTGGGCGCCCAGCTTCTGACCCGCGACAGGGGCGGCGTTGCCCCCACACCGCAGGGCACGTTCTTTCTGGCCCATGCCCAGGCCAGCCTGTCCGCGCTTGAACAGGGGATGTCGGGGCTGCGGGACGGCGGCAAGGGTGCCCTGGCGCTGACAGTGGGGGCGCTGCCCTCGGTGGCGGCGCGCCTGATGCCGCAGATCGCGATCGAGATGGCGCGGCTGGCGCCCGACCTGCACCTGACCGTGGCCGACGGATCGCATGAGGCGCTGACCGACCAGTTGCGGGGCGGCGGGCTGGATCTGGTGATCGGGCGGCTGGGGGATCCCGCCACGATGCGCGGCCTCAGCTTCACGCAGCTTTACCTCGAGGAGGTGGCGGTCGTCGTGCGACCCGGCCATCCGATCCTGTCCGACCCCGACCTGCGGCGGATCGGGGACTGGACGGTGCTTTATCCCCCGCCCTGGGCCGCGATCCGGCCCATCATCGAGAGGCTGTTGATCGCCGAGGGCGTGACCCTGCCCCCGCGCCGGATCGAGACGGTCTCGGGCGCCTTCGGCCTGGCCTTGACCGCCCAAAGCGATGCGGTCTGGCTGATCTCGGCCGGGGTGGTGGCGGGCGAGGTCGCGGCCGGGCGGCTGGTGCGCCTGCCTGTCGCGACCCGCCTGACCGAGGGTCCGGTGGGCCTGATGGCGCGGGCCGCACCCGGGCCGGCGGACCATTCCGGCACGGCGCGGCAATTGTTCACGACCGCCGTCAACCGGGCGGTCGCGGTGCTTGGCCTGGATGACAGCGCGGCGGGACCAACGGCGTCATAGCCGGGACATGCCCCGGGGCCGCCAAAGCGGCGTCGGCGCGGCGATGCCTTACCCCCGTGGTGATCCCCCGGCGTATCCGGCATCTGTCATGGGCACAGCCTATCCGACCATGGCCCGAGGATCCCAAACTGCTTGCTGGCTCAGGGCGCAGCCATCCGCGGATCTCAACGAACAGGGTCGCAGCCAGCAGAAAAATGCCATCGCTCAAGGTTTTCATCGACCCGAATGCCCCTTGCAGCGTTGTCGGTTCGTGATGTTCGAACCTTTTCAATTCGTGCCTGTCTGGGTGGCCGCAAGCCTCTGTCTTGCCGCCCGACCGCTTGCCATGCCGGGCGGCGCGGGGTTGTCGGGTGTCTGTGCCTTTCCTCGGGCAAGGCCAGCCGTGCCGTTCGTCAGACTCGATCCGGGGGCGATGATGGAAAGATGCGCCCCCTTCATGCTAGGCCGGATCGTCAACGATGTTCCTGCGTCCCCACAACGAAAGATCGTGCCATGGACCTGCGACCCAGCCCTGCCTGGACGGCTCGGACCGCCAGCCACCCTGCCCTGCTGGACCCATGGGAGGCGGCCCTTGCAGCAGGGCCGGGAACGGTGATGGCGGTTCTGACCGCCACCCACGGACCCGCCTATCGCAACCCCGGCACGGCCATGGCGATCGCGGCGGATGGCAGCTTCGCCGGCACCCTGACATCAGGCTGCATCGAGGCCGACCTGATCCTGCAGGCGCAGCGCGTCCGGGCCGACGG
Source organism: Paracoccus sp. SY (assembly GCF_002901215.1). NCBI lineage: Bacteria > Pseudomonadati > Pseudomonadota > Alphaproteobacteria > Rhodobacterales > Paracoccaceae > Paracoccus > Paracoccus sp. SY. The sequence continues at coordinate 156,133 of NZ_NWMQ01000003.1, forward strand.
CAGGCCCCTGCACCTGCGCTATGGGGAAGGGTCGCCCTTCATCGACCTGCGCCTGCCCTGCGGCGGCGCGATCGAGGTGATGCTGTTCCGGATCGCCGACTTCGACGTGCTGGCGGACCTGTCCGCCGCCCGCGCCGACCGCCGTCCCGTCTCGCTGAGACTGTCGCCGGACGGCCGCCTGTCCCTTGATGCCGCACCGGGCAGGGCGGCGGGCGATGTCGTCATCCCCTTCAAGGCGCCGATCCGGTTCGTGATCTTCGGTGCGGGCGCCGAGGCGGCCGTCTTTGCGGATCTGGTGAAATCCATGGGGTACGAGCATGTGCTTCTGTCGCACGAGGATCGCAACCTGGACGCGGCCCAGGCGATGGGCTGCACCGTCCGCCGCCTGGGCCCGATGCCCGATTTCGAGGAGCTTGTCCCCGACGACCGCTGCGCGGCGCTGCTGTTCTATCATGACCACGACTACGAACCCCAGATCCTGCGCGCGCTTCTGGACCGACCCGCATTCTATATCGGCGCCCAGGGCAGCCGCGCGACCCAGGCCACCCGGTTGGCGCATCTGGCCCGGATGGGCGTGCCGCCCGATCTTCTGGAACGGGTGCGCGGTCCCATCGGGTTGATCCCGTCGTCGCGCGACCCCCGGCTTCTGGCGATCTCGGTCCTGGCCGAGGTGGTGATGGCCGCGGGCGATCCGGTCGTGGCCGTGACGACCTGATGCGCCTGGGCATGATCCTGGCGGCTGGCCGGTCGCTGCGCTTCGGGGCGGATGACAAGCTGCTTGCCCCCTGGCAGGGCCGGCCGCTGATCACCTGGGCCGCCGAGGCGTTGAAGCAGTCGGGCTGCGACAGCCTGGGGGCGGTGATCTCGTCGCCCGATGTCGGCGCGGTCCTGCCGGGCGGTTTCGCCCTGCACCCCCTGCCGCCCGGACTGCCCATGTCGGCATCCTTCGGCCTTGCCTTGCGCAAGGCCCGGGATGCGGGCGCGGATGGCCTGCTGATCTGCCTGGGCGACATGCCCAACGTCCCGGCCGCGCTGTTGCAGCGGTTGCTGGCGTCAGGGGAAAGCTGCGCCTGCCTGCGGGGCGACAGGCGGATGCCGCCGGCCCATATCGCCGCCGCTGATTTCGGCCGCGCCCTTGGGCCGTCGGATGGCGATCAGGGCGCGCGGGATTTTTTGGCGACCCTGCCGCTGGATCGGCTGATCCCCATCGATGCGCGCTTGGCTCATGACATTGACCGGCCTGGCGATCTGTCGGGGCCGACTTGATACGGGATCAGACAGGCGCAAGACGAGATACGGCCAGCGGACCTCCCGCCTCAGTTGACCGGCGTCAGAAGCGGCTTGCCGGCGAAAAAGGCGTCGAGGTTGTCGATGGTCAGTTGCGACATGCGGTCGCGGGTTTCCTCGGTCCCGCTGGCATGATGCGGACAAAGCGTGACATTCGGCAGGGCGGTCAGTTCCGGATCCGGGTCAGGCTCGTTCAGATAGACGTCGAGGCCCGCATTGGCGATGCGGCCATCGCGCAGGGCCGCGATCAACGCGGCCTCGTCCACCACCGAACCGCGCGAGACGTTGACCAGCGTGCCCTGCGGTCCCAGCGCATCCAGAACCGTGGCCGAGATCAGGCCCGTGGTTCCCGCCCCGCCCGGCGTCGCCACCAGCAGGATGTCGGCCCATGATGCCAAGGCCGCCGGATCGCCGAAGTAGTCATAGTTCACGCCCGGCTTGGGATTGCGCCCAGAGTAGCCGATCTTCAGCCCCATCACCTCGCAGCGCCGGGCGATCGCCAGGCCGATATTGCCAAGGCCCAGGATCCCTGCCCGCTTGCCCGCTGTTGACATGGTCAGCGGGAACATCCCCTTGCGGGTCCAATCGCCCGAACGGACATGGGCGTCGCATTCGACCAGCCGTCGGCGCGCCGCCAGCATCAGCAGGACCGCCATGTCGGCGACGTCATCGACCAAGGCGACCGAGGTGTTGGTCAGCGTGATGCCCCGCCGCGACATCTCCTCCAGGTCGATCATGTCGAACCCCGCCGAGGAACAGGCGGCCAGCTTCAATGCGGGCAGCCTGTCCAGCATCGCCGCATCGACCGCGACATGCCCGTTCACCACCATCGCGGTGCAGACCGGGCCGGCCAGATCCAGCACCGCGCCCTTGTCGGCGGCCAGGTCAAGACGGTGCAGGGTATAGCGCGCCTCCAGCACCTCCATGAAACGGGGGCGCAGGGGATAGGCGATCAGGACATGTGGCTTTTCTGCGGACTTCATGCGTTCTCCTGGTGGCGGGCGGACTGCACCGCCGGGTCGGGGCCCAGACTGGCCGAGAGCCGCGCCCGCGTATAGGGGTGATGGGCCGCGTCGAGGATCCGGCGCTCTCGGTGTCCACGGGCGCCGTTCGGAAACGGTCGGGCTAGCGCACCTCCTCCAAGGCAGTGGGTCGGAGGTCCGGTATTTGCGACAGGTGACAAATTCCTGATCCCACGCCCGCAATGTTCTTGTTCCGTTCTATTTGTTAACGTGCAATACTGTTCCAGAATCAACCAGGAGCAGTGCATTGCCGAAACGGGCGACCATTCAATACCGGGAAGCCAGGGCGGATGGCGCGTTGCGGGGAATGGACCTGAAGGCAACCCTGGTCGATGTCCTGCGCCGCCGGGCCGAGAATCACCTGATCGGAGAGAACGCCCGGCTGAGGGCGATCGACCTGGACGGGGATGGCAGCCACGTCGTCCTGAACAAGGTTTCCTCGCCCCCCACCTGGGACGGGCCGGTCTTTTGCGGCCAGATCATCCATGTCAAGGCGGGGGCGGATATCCAGGCGGTGCTGCAGTCGCTGGACGACGACACGGACGAGTTCCTGGTCCAGAACGTCGATATCGGACGGGGCGCGCGGGTGGTGAAGGGTGTGCTGTATTTCGCGGTCAACCGGAACCATGTCGGATTGATCGAAAGCACGGCCGTCAAGGCATCCATGCTGGAACGCTATGTCACCGCCCTGCTGCGGCAGGCGGGGGAACTGGATGCCGAGGAGCGCATCATCCTTCTGGCACGGTTTCTGGCGGCCGGGGAAAAGGGGCTTAGCGAATTCAGCGACCTGACCCTGTCCGCCCGCCCTCGGTACCGCAGCCCCGGGGCCGGGGACCTGTTCACCCGGCCCATGGGCGAGGCCCGCGACGAAGGGGCCACGGTCTTCGACATGCTGCGCATGATGGGCTGGCAGGACGAGGCGCTTGCCCGGCTCGAGGCCGAGGTGCCCGAAGGGGGCCGGGTCGAAGGGCTGCTGAAGGTCTTCATCAAGGACCGGCGCCACAAGGTCCGCATCCCCAGGGCGGCCATTGAAGAAGCGCTGCGCAATCTTGATCCCGCCGATCTGGGCCTGCAGGGCGACGGCCGGGAACAGGGCGGCATGGTCAAGCTGTCGGTCGTGAAGGACGTCGCAACGGAAGGATCGCTTCTTGATCCGACCGATGCTATGCTTCGGATCGTCGAGGCCCTGAGGGAATGGGCCGCTGCCGGGAAGATAGATTGCCGCTTCGAGGGCCAAGAGTTGTTGCACTGACCGCAGGCCTGGCAGCCGGCGCAATCCTGCCGCCGGCGCTTCTGATCGGCGATCCGTCGCGGATGCTCGTGACCTTTCTGGGGCTGGTGTCGGCCAGCATCCTTCCGACGGTATCCCTTGTGATCGGCAGCCTGTCCTCATCGGGGCGTTCGGTCATGAAGATCGACGAACTGGCGCAGGAACTTTCGCGCGCCGTCCATACCCTGTTTTCGATCCTGGGCCTTGTCGCGGCTGTCGTGGCGTTGCTGATGGTGATCGCGGTCGTCCCCGATACCCCGTGGCGCCTGCCCTATTTCCTGATCCAGGTTCCCGACGCGGCGCGGCGCGCCCTGCAATCGCTGGCCTTGCTGTTCGCCGTTGCCGCCACGCTGGAAGCGGTCAAGATCCCGCGGATTCTGGCCCGCGTCCTGTCGATCAAGAAGGACATTGCGATCTTCGAGGCGCGCAAGGCCCTGGCCGACAAGTCACCCTCGGACGCGGATGTCAGGCAGATGTTCGCCAAGAAGGAAGGCTTCGGAAACACCATCCCGCTGGACAGCCTTCGATCCTGACCCACGGGCAGGGTATTCCGAATCTGATGACCAGGGGAAATGGTGGGCGACCCTGGAATCGAACCAGGCATGGGTCTCCCCGGCGGAGTTACAGTCCGCTGCCGCACCTTGCAGCACGTCGCCCGCCGAGCCAATCGGCGTGGGGGGTCATTAGCGGGCCGGGCACGGGGCGTCAAGCGGATTTCGGGGCCTTGCGCCCGGTGCGCATCCCGCGCGATGAAGGGGCCAGCCGAAAGGATGCGCGCATGACCGAGCGACCGGGAAAATCCAAGAAACCCACCTGGGTGATCGACAAGGAACGCGCCCGCCGTGCGGCTGCGGCGGAAACCGTCTGGCTGTTCGGCCTGCACGCGGTGCGCGACGCCCTGGCCAATCCCCGTCGTGAAAAGCTGCGGCTGGTGGTGACGCCCAATGCGGTGGACCGGCTGGGCGATCTTCATGGCATGGCGCCCGAGATCACCGATCCGCGAGTCTTTGCAAAGGCCGTGCCCTTGGCACCGGACAGCGTCCACCAGGGCGCCGCGCTGGAGGTGAAGCCCCTGAAATGGGGCGGTCTCAGCGATGTCGTTCTGCGCGAGGCTGCGGGCGAAAGGCGGCCCCTGCTGGTGGCGCTTGACCGCGTGACCGACCCCCACAACATCGGCGCCATCCTGCGGTCGGCCGAGGTGTTCGGCGCGCGCGCGGTCATCGCGCCCGCGCGCCATTCCGCACCTGAAACGGGCGCCCTGGCCAAGACCGCATCGGGCGCCCTGGAACGCCAGCCCTATCTGCGCGTGCCGAACCTGGCCGAGGCGCTGTCCCAACTCAAGGGCATGGGCTTCATCCTGATCGGCCTGGACGGGACCGGAACGACCGCCCTGCCCGACTTGCTGGGCACGCTTTCCGGTCGGGCGGTCTGCTTGGTCCTGGGGGCCGAGGGGCCGGGGATGCGCGAGCTGACCATGAAAAGCTGCGACCATGTCGCGCGCATTCCCTTTGCCGCCGATTTCGGATCGCTCAACGTGTCGAATGCGGCGGCGGTCGCGCTTTATGCGGCCAGCATGGCATAGGGATCACATCGCTGCGACATTTTCCGCCGCAGCGTTGAGAATCGCGGCCTGCGGTGCCAATTAGGCATCCTGCCGCCAAGAAAACGCTGAATCATGAAAACGCTGCTTCTCTCGCTGATCCTGACTTCGGCGTCTGCCCTGCCGGTCCTTGCCCAGGACTGGGCCATCGACGGATTCGATCCTGTTGGCTTTGTGGAAAACGGTCGGGCCGTTCCCGGAAGGGGCGACATTTCGACGCTGTGGAAGGGCCAGCTCTGGCACTTCGCCTCCGAGGAGAACCGCAACCGCTTCGAGGCCGATCCGCGCAGCTTCGCCCCGGCATTCGGCGGATTGTGCCCTGTCGCCCTTTCGGAAGGACGCAAGGTGCCGGGTGACCCCCGACACTTCGTCGTGATCGGGGAAAAACTATATCTTGTCGGGTCGCACCGGTCCGCCCGCAAGCTGCAGCAGGCCCCCCAGGACATTCTGGCACGCGCCCAGGAAAGCTGGAAAACCCGCTAGGGTTCGCGCGGCGATTTCAATCACGAACCTGCGATATCTCTGGAACTTTTCCGGGGTGTTGCCCATTTACCATTTGGAACATGACCTCGGAACCGTCATGTTCAGATCACTGTCCCTCGTTCCGCGACTTGCGCCCGGCCAGGCTTCTGGACCGGGCGCCTTTTCTATGCAAGTGTTCTACAACTTTTGGACGAGGAGGGGAGGCCCGTCATGGAAGTCGATTTCAAGGACGACGAGGATATCGCACGGATCGCCCGCACTGTGAGGATCGTGGCAATTGTCGGACTTTCGCCCAACGAGATGCGGCCAAGCTGGGGCGTGGCCCGCTATTTGCAGGCCAATGGCTTTCGGATCATCCCGGTCAATCCCGGACATGCGGGCGGCACGATCCTGGGCGAGACCGTCTATGCCCGCTTGGCGGATATTCCGAAATCGGCCCATGTGCAGATGGTCGACATCTTCCGCCGGTCCGAGGCGGTCGGTTCCATCGTGGATGAGGCCCTGGTTCACCTTCCCGACCTGAAGTCGATCTGGTTGCAATTGGGCATCCGCGACGACATCGCCGCCGCCAAGGCACGGGCAAGGGGCGTCACGGTCATTCAGGACCGCTGCCCCAAGATAGAATTCCCCCGCCATCTTTGACGAAAAGGCCCCGGCAATCGCCGGGGCCTTGGTCGTTACTGCGCTTCCGCCGTCTGCAGCAGGCCGGTGATCCGCCTGACCGCCGCACGGCGGTTTTCGCGGACATCGCCTTCCTGGCGAACCTGCAGGAATTGTTCGCCGTAACCCTGGACGACCATGTTTTCCGGCGGCACATCGAAATACTCGGTCAGGGCCAGGGCAACCGATTCGGCCCGCCGGTCTGACAAGGCCAGATTGGCGGCATCCGCCCCGACCGTGTCGGTATGGCCTTCGATCAGGAACATCTCGCGCGGGTTCTGGGCGATCGCATCCTGGATCACGTTGCCCAGGGTCGAAAGCTGCCTTGCCTGATCGGGGGAAATCGCCGCCGACCCGGTGTCGAAGGTGATGGCGTCGATCGTCACCGGCGGAACCAGCGCGCGCACTTCGGGAATGCTGCGGATCTGACCCAGGGTGAAGCGGCGGTCGATGGCGACCTCGCTTTGCAGGGCTTCGCGCAGCGCGGCTTCGTCCTGGAAGGCGCCGGTGGGCGCGACCGGGGCCGGGCGGGGCAAGGTCGCCACGTCCACGGGTTCGACCGGCGCGGTGTCGTCGATCAGCCGGGTCTGCGTGCCGTCCGCCGATACCAGCGTGCGCCGCAGCACCCGCAAGTCGGCATCGCGAATGGTCACGACGCGGCTGCCGTCGCTGCGGGTCACGACCGTCCGCGACGAGCCGTCGTCGAAGTTTTCGGTCGTCACGGTCGATCCGGGCTGGCGCAGCAGCGCGACCTCGTCCTTGATCAGTTCCTGGCTGCCATCGGGGCGCGTCACGACCACCCGGTCAGGGGCGGAGAGCGCGACCTGCCGGTTGTTGTTCAGATAGGTTCCGACGGCGACCGCGCCCAGGCCCAGCAACAGGGCCTTGGCCAAGTCGTTGTCATCGTCATCGTCATCATTCCGTTGCGCAGCCTGCTGGTCCCCTTGCGGGGCCAGGGCGTCGCGCAGGCTGGTCGCGAAATCCTCGTCCGAGGACCGGCTGTTTTCTTCGGTGATCTGCTGTTCGACGACCTCGCCTTGCTGATCCTCGTTCAGGGCCGCTGCGGTGGGGGCGGCGGTTTCCTGGGCCGCCTGCCGGGCAGCTTCGGTCGCAGGGGCCCCGGCTTCTGGAGCGTCGCCCGGGGCGGCGGCCTGTGTGGATCCGGCCGGTTGTCCGGCTGCGGCCGGGGGCTGGGCCTGACCTTCGGCGGCCTGTTCCGGGGCGGCGGGCGGGGTCGCCTGTTCGCGGGTCAGGGCATCGCGCAACTCGTCTTCGTCAGGGGCATTGTCGGCGGCAGGTGCGTCCTGGGCCTGGGTCTGGGCCGGATCGTTGCCGGGGGCCGCGGGCTGTCCGCCGCCGTTCTGTTCCGCCTCCAGCGCCTCGCCCAAGGGGTCGCTGCCAGCCGCCGGGGCGGCCTGCGGGCGGTCGGTCTGTTGTTCGCGGGCGGCCGCGGCGGGACGTTCCTGGTCCTGCTGCCTTGCCGCCTCGGCTTCCGCCGGAGGTTCCTGCTGTTGCTGCCGGGCTGCGGCGGCAGGACGTTCGGCCTGACCCTCACGGGTTGCCTCCTCCTGATCCGCCTGACGCGCGGCGCGTTCCTGGGCGCGCTGCGACTTGCCCTCCTGATCGGCGGGACGGTTTTCGGCCTGTGCGGGACGCTCTTGCTGCTGTTCCCGCTGGGCAGGCGCAGGCCGTTCCTCCTCGGCCGGGGCCTCGGCTGCCTGGGGTTCAGGCTGGGTTTCGGGCTGGGGCGCGGCGGCCGGTTCCGGGGCCGACGCGGCCTCCGGGGCCTCGGCAGGTTCAGGCTCGGGTGCGGCCTGTTCAGCCGGGGCAGGTTCGGCAGCCGTCTCGGCCTGGGCTGGTTCGGGGGCTGGTTCGGGTTCCGGTTCTGCCTCGGGGGCGGCAGCCGCCTCGGGCGCGGGTTCCGGCTGTGCCTCGGCCTCGGGGGCAGGTTCCGCTGCGGGTTCTGCCTCGGCAGCCGCCGGGGGTTGCTGTTCAGCGGCCGGCTCGGCTGCTTCCGCTGCGGGCTGTTCCTGGACCGGCGGCACCGGCGGCTGTTCGCCACCGGCAGGCGCGCCCTGGGCCAGGGCGGCATGCGGCACCAGCAGCGACAGGCAGGCGGCGATGGCAGTGGTGTTGTTGATCATGCGGCGCATGGGGACTCCTCTCCCTCGAACGGATCATCGGTTGCCGGAATAACCGGCATGCCGGGAACCCGGTTCCAAACATGCGCGTGACCAAGCTGTGATCGGTGGAATGGCCCAAACGAAAAAAGGCGCGGTCCTGCCGCGCCTTTTCCGTGTCTTGCCGGCTTTCTTCTAGACGCCGTCGCCGACGAAAGCCTTCTCGACCACGAATTCCTTCGGGTCCGAATTCGCCCCCTCGCGCAGGCCAAAGCCTTCCAGAACCGCCTTCACATCCACGTTGAAGGCCAGGCTGCCGCAGACCATCGCACGGTCGGTTTCCGGGCTGATCGGCGGCAGGCCCAGATCCGCGAACACCTTGCCCGAGGTCAGGTTGTCGGTGATCCGGCCCATCCGCGGCGATTGTTCCCGCGTGGTGGTGGGGTAATAGACCAGGCGGTTGGCAAAATCCTCGCCATAAATCTCGCCCAGCAGGGGATCGTGCTTCAGGTTCTCGACCAGTTCGCGGCCATAGGCCAGTTCGTCCGCCGTGCGGCAGGTGTGCATCATGATGACCTGCTCGTAACGCTCGAATGTCTCGGGGTCGCGCATCAGCGACGCGAAGGGCGCGATGCCGGTGCCGGTGGCCAGGAACCACAGCCGCTTGCCGGGCAGCAGCGCGTCCAGGACCAGCGTGCCCACGGGCTTGGGGCGCAGGATGATCTCGTCCCCTGGCTGGATGTGCTGCAATTTCGAGGTCAGCGGCCCGTCCGGGACCTTGATGGAATAGAATTCCAGTTCCTCGTCCCAGTTGGGCGAGGCGATGGAATAGGCCCGCAGCAACGGCTTGCCGTTGTCGCCCAGCAGGCCGATCATCACGAATTCACCCGACCGGAAGCGCAGGGACGCGGGCCGCGTCACGCGGAACGAAAACAGGCTGTCGGTCCAGTGCTTGACCGCCGTCACGGTCTGTGCGTCGGGCAGCGTCTTGGGGGTGGTCTGGTGGGCGGCGTCGGCCACGGGAATGTCCAGGGTCATGGGAAGTCCTGCGTGTTCTAGTCTATGGGGCGGCGGGGCGAAACCCCTAGCCTGCCAGCTTGGCGCGGTGATCGAAGTCCCGCCAATCGGCGCGCGCGATCCATTGTTCGGCGGGCTGGCGGGCGGCGATGTCTGGGGCGACCTCGACTTCGTCGAAGCCCACGCGGCGGGCCATGGCGTATTGGTCGGCGATCAGGCGCCCCGCCGCGCGCAGACGGCCGGTATAGCCCAGCTCGCGCAGCCGGCGGGCCAGGGAAAAGCCGCGACCGTCGCTGAAGGTCGGGAAGTCGATGGCGATCAGGTCGCGGTGCAGATGATCCGCCAGTTCGTCAAGCGGGGTATCGGGCGCCAGCACCACCCGCGCCTCCTCGGTCAGGGGGTGAAAGCCGTCGTCGCGCGCGATGACGCGTTCGCTGTTCAGTCGTTCGCTCATGCCGGAACCTTTCCGCGGACGATCTTGCCGCCAATGAAGTGGATGCCGCATTCGGTCTTGTCCTGCCCGCGCCAGCGTCCGGCGCGCGGATCCTCGCCCGGCTTGACGGGCGATGTGCAGGGCGCGCAGCCGATGGACGGATAGCCGCGCGCGACCAGCGGATGGCGCGGCAGGTTGTTTTCGATCATGTATTCCTGCACGTCCTCGGCCCGCCAATGGGCCAGCGGGTTGATGCGCAGGCGCGAGGGCGGCTCGGGCTCGAAGAATTCAAGCGCGGCGCGGTCGCTGTTCTGGAAGCGCTTGCGGCCCGTGATCCAGGCGTCATAGCCCGAAAGCGCCCGTTCCAGCGGCACCGTCTTGCGCAGGTCGCAGCAGGCATTGGCGTCGAACCGGTGCAGCGTGCCGTCGGGATCCTGGCGCGCGACTTCGGCATCGGCGGCACGGATCACCTGGACATTGGTCAGGCCCAGCCTGGCCGACACTTCGCGCTGGTATTCCAGCGTTTCGGGAAACAGCATCTGCGTGTCGATGAACAGCACCGGCAGCCCCGGCGCCGCGCGGCTGACCATGTGCAGCAGCACCACCGATTCCGCGCCAAAGGACGACACCAGCGCCACACGCCCCAGGTCGGGGTCGCTGACGGCGCGGCGCAGAACCTCGGTCGCGGCATGGTGGCGATAGCGGTCGTTCAGCCGCCCCGCCCGCGTGTCGAGGTTTCCGTCAAGCATCGGCAGGCTGGGGGTAGAGCGCGGCCTTGAAGGGGGCGGGACCAAGACGGCGATAGGCGTCGATGAAGCGTTCGGAGGCATCCGCGCGGACCTCCAGATAGGCGCGCAGCAGCCGGTCGATGGCGGGCACGACCTGGTCATAGGGGAAGCCCGCGCCCGCGCGTTCGCCGATGGCCGGGATGTCGTATCCGTCGCCGCCCAGCGTGATCTGGTAGTTTTCCACCCCTGCCCGGTCCAGGCCCAGGATGCCGATATGGCCCAGGTGGTGATGCCCGCAGGCGTTGATGCAGCCCGAGATGCGGATGTTCAGCTTGCCGATCTCGTCCTCGAGCCCCGCATTCTTGAAATGCGTGGCGATTTCCTGGGCGATGGGAATGGATCGCGCGGTGGCGAGCGTGCAGTAATCCATCCCTGGGCAGGCGATGATGTCGCTGGTCAGCCCGGCATTGGCCACCGCCAGCCCCGCCTGTTGCAGCGCCGCATAGACGGCGGGCAGGTCCGACTTGTGGACATGGGGCAGCACGACGTTCTGGTCGTGACTGATGCGCAGGTCGTCATGGCCGTATTGCTCCGCCAGATCGGCCAGCAGGCGCATCTGGTCGGCCGAGGCATCGCCCGGCGTCTCGCCATGCGTCTTGAAGGTGACAATCACGCTGGCATAGCCGTCGATCTTGTGGGCGTGCAGGTTGGTGTCGGTCCAGCTGCGGAAGGCGCCATTCTTGGCCCGTTCGGCCTCATAGCCATCGGTCGGGCCGTTGCGGAAGGCAGGCGCGGCGAAACGGTCGCGGAAGATCGCCAAAGCCTCGCGGTCGGCGCCATGGAAGTCGCGGCGGCGGTTCTGGAATTCCTCCTCGACCTCGGCCCTGAAGACATCCAGACCGCGTTCGTGGACGGTGATCTTGATGCGGGCCTTGTACTTGTTGTCGCGCCGTCCCGACAGGTTGTAGGTCGAGATGATCGCCTCGATATAGGCCAGCAGGTCGCCTTCGGGCAGGAAGTCGCGGATCACCTTGCCCAGCAGGGGGGTGCGGCCAAGGCCGCCGCCGACCCAGACCTCGAACCCGGTCTGGCCGTCCTTCTGCATCAGGCGCAACCCGATGTCATGGGCGGCGACAAGGGCGCGGTCGCGCTGCGCGCCGCTGATGGCGATCTTGAACTTGCGCGGCAGGAACTGGAACTCGGCGTGGTCGGTAGACCAGCTGCGCAGCAGCTCCGCATAGGGGCGCGGATCCATGTATTCATCGGCCGCCGCGCCCGCGAAGGCGTCGGTCGTGACGTTGCGGATCGTGTTGCCCGATGTCTGGATCGCGTGCATCCCGACGGATGCCAGCTTGTCCAGCATGTCGGGGATTTCCACCAGCTTGGGCCAGTTGAACTGGATGTTCTGCCGCGTCGTCCAGTGGCCGTAGCCTTTGTCATAGGTTTCGGCCAGATGGGCCAGCATCCGCATCTGGTCGGGGCTGATCGTGCCATAGGGGATGGCGATCCGCAGCATATAGGCGTGCAGTTGCAGATAAACGCCGTTCATCAGGCGCAAGGGCCGGAATTCGTCTTCCGTCAGGCTGCCGTCCAGGCGGCGTTCGACCTGGGCGCGGAACTGGGCCGCGCGGTGGCGCACATAGTCGGTATCGACGGGACGGACGTCAAACATTGCTGGCCTCGGACTGCTTGGCTTGCTTCAGGGTCTGGATGCCGTGGAAATAGTTGGACGGCCCGCGCTGCCGGAAGGCCTCGCGGAAATGGGTCGGCTCGGGGCCGTTGGGGCCGCGCCGCGCCTCGACCAGATAGGGGCCGACGACGATGTTGGACTGGCCCACCGCCTTCAGCAGCGCCAGATCGGCGATGGCCTCGTCCTCGAACAGGGTCGCCTGCGCGGGATCGGCGGTCCAGCCGTCCTCGCACATCCACACGTTATGGCCTTCGCGCAGATCGTTTGCGGTGATGACGCCGGGTTTCGCGGCCGTCGGGACGAAGGCTTTGCTCATGATACGGACCCTTTCGGATTGGTCTATCCAATATAGAATTTTGTTCTGGATCTTTACGATAGGGTCGGGAAAATAAGGACATTCAGCCCTTATGGTCGGACATGACGGAACAGCTTCCACAGATTTCGGGCTCCCCGAAAACCAATTTCCGCCTGGACGAGGTGGATCGCAAAATCCTGTCCCTGTTGCAGGAGGACGCGAGCCTGTCGCTGGACCAGATCGCCGACCGGGTGGGCGCGTCCAAGACCCCCGTCTGGAACCGCATCCGCAAGCTGCGAGAGGCCGGCGTAATCCGCCGCCAGGTGGCGATTCTGGACCCCGAGGCGCTTGGGTTGGAAGCCTGTTTCTTCGTGCTGATCCGCACCAGCGAACACGACAAGACCTGGGCCGCGCGCTTCCTCAAGGCGCTTCGCGAACGCCCCGAGGTGATCGAGGCGCACCGCCTGGCGGGCGACATCGACTATATCCTGAAGGTGCAGGTTCGGAACGCGCGCGCCTATGACCGCTTCTACCAGTCGCTGATCGGCGAGGTGAAGATCCACAACGTCACCGCCCTTCTGTCGATGGAGGAGATCAAGGCGACCAGTGCGCTTCCCATCCCCGACGGCACACGCTAGGGTTGCGGCTATGGCTGACTATACCATCTGGCATAATCCGAAATGCTCGACCTCGCGCTTCGTCCTGCAGGCTCTGCAGGATGCCCGCGTGGATCTGGAGGTGCGCGATTATCTGGCCCGGCCGCCTTCGGCCAGCGAATTGCGCGACGCGCTGGATCGGCTGGGGGTCGCGCCGCGTGCCCTGCTGCGGCGCAGGAACACGCCCCATGACGATTTGGGCCTGGGCGATCCGGCGCTGTCCGACGATGCGCTGATCGCGGCCATGGCCCAACACCCGGCGCTGATCGAACGCCCGGTGGTTTTCGGCCCCCAAGGCGCGCGGCTGTGCCGGCCCAAGGAGGCCATCTTCGACCTGCTGGCAGAGTGATGGGGCCGGACCCGTCGTCCCCGAACGTGCTGATCGTCGCCCAGGCCGGCCGGCTGGAGTTCGAGGCGATCATCTTTGCCGCCAGCCTGCGCCATGCCGCCCCCGGCTTCACCGGCCGCCTGATCGTGGCCGAACCGGGTCCCGAAGGCGCCTGGGCCGGTCACGACACGCTGATGGGCGATGACACGCGCACCATCCTGGAAAGCCTGGGTGCCGAAATCCTGCCCTTCACCGCTCGTCATTTCGGCGCGGCCTATCCCTATGGCAACAAGATCGAGGCGCTGTCGGTCCTGCCCGCCGGGGAACCCTTCGCCTTTTTCGACACCGACACGCTGGTGACGGGTCCGCTGGACCGGGTGCCATTCAACGGCCCCCCCGCGGCGTCGATGCGGCGCGAAGGCACATGGCCCGAACCGCCGCTTTACGGGCCGGGTCATGGGGCCATCTGGAAATCGCTTTACGACCGCTTCGGCCTGGATTTCGCGTCCTCGCTGGACCTGTCGCAGCCGGACGAGCATTGGGAACGATACCTGTATTTCAACGCGGGCTGGTTCTTCGGTCCCGACCCGGCGGTCTTCGGCAAACGCTTCCTCGACTGGGCGCTGTCGGTGCGGCGCGACCCGCCCGAGGAACTGGCCTGCCAGAGCCTCGATCCCTGGCTGGACCAGGTGATCCTGCCGCTGGTGATTCACAGCCTTGGCGGCGGGCGGCCCGGCCCCGAACTGGCGGGCCTGGATGGCGATGTGACCTGCCATTACCGCAAGCTGCCGCTGCTCTATGCGCGCGAATCCGACAGGGTGCTGGAGGTGCTTGAGGCCGCGGCCGCCCCCAACCGCATCAAGCGGCGGCTTAGGGACTGGGAGCCGGCAAAAAAGCTGATCTATCAAGGCAAGGGGCGCGACAAGGTCCGGCCCCTGTTCGCAGGCGGGCTGCCGCCCAGGGAAAAGCCGATCCGGCAGGCGCTGAAGAAGAACGGCTGGTGGTGGGACTAGCCGCCCTGCCCCGTTGACACCGAAATGGGTATGCCGCGCGGAAGCGAACAGCCGACCATCGAACTGCCCTTGGCCTCGTCGATCAGCGATTGCGGGTCCGATCCATCCTCCATGGTGCAGTTCACCACCATCTCGACCGCCGTGGCGATCGGGGGATCGCCCTCCAGCGTCAGATGCACCTTGACCGCGACCGAGGCGATCCCCACCCCTCGCCTGTGCGCGATATAGCGCAGGTCGTTGCAGAAGCAGCCGCCGATCGCCAGGGCCAGCAGTTGCGCGCCGTTGAAGCCCAGGCCCATGCCGCCCGCGCGACCCTCGGGCCGGTCGGCGATGATGCAGTGGCTGCCCGCCCAGCCCACGGCGGCCTCGGTCCCCGGCAGGTTCATCAGGCTGACGCTGACCACGGGCATGGCGATCCCCTTGCTGACCGATCCCAGCCTAGCACGGTCGGGGGTGGCTGTCTGTCACCCCTCGCCCGCGTCCTCGGTCGAGCCGCGCCAGATGTTCACGTCGCCGCCCACCGACAGGTCGTCGATGCGGGCCAGTTCCTCGGCGGTGAAATCCAGCCGGTCCAATGCGCCCACGCAATCCACGACCTGGGACGCGCGCGACGCCCCGATTAGCGCACTGGTCACGCGGCTGTCGCGCAGGGTCCAGGCCACGGCCATCTGCGCCAGCGTTTGTCCGCGTTCCGCCGCCAGGTCGTTCAGCCCGTTCAGCCGCCGGACCAGGTCATCGGTCAGCCAGTCCGGCGCCAGCGACTTGCCCTGCGCCGCGCGGCTGTCGGCGGGAATGCCCTTCAGGTATTTGCCGGTCAGCATCCCCTGCGCCAGGGGCGTGAAGACGATGCTGCCCATGCCTTCATGCTCCAGCGTGTCCAGAAGCGCGTCGCGTTCGATCCAGCGGTTCAGCATGTTGTAGGACGGCTGGTGGATCAGGCAGGGCGTGCCCAGGTCGCGCAGGATTTCCGCGGCTTCCCGCGTGCGCGCGCTGTTATAGCTGCTGATGCCGACATACAGCGCCCGGCCCGACCGCACGATGTGGTCCAGCGCGCACATGGTTTCCTGCAGGGGCGTGTCCGGGTCGAAGCGGTGCGAATAGAAGATATCGACATAGTCGAGGCCCATCCGCTTCAAGGACTGGTCGCAGGACGCGATCAGGTATTTGCGGCTGCCGAATTCGCCATAAGGACCGGGCCACATGCGCCAACCGGCCTTGCTGCTGATGACCATTTCGTCCCGGTGGCCCGCGAAATCGGTCCGCAGGATCTCTCCGAACGCCTCCTCGGCGCTGCCGGGGGGCGGGCCATAGTTGTTGGCCAGGTCGAAATGCGTGATTCCCAGATCGAAGGCGGTGCGACAGATGTCGCGCTTGGTGTCATGCGGGGTATCATGGCCGAAATTGTGCCACAGCCCCAGGCTGATCGCCGGCAGCAGCATCCCTGACTGGCCGCAGCGGCGGTATTGCATCCGGTCATAGCGGGCGGGGTCGGGGCTTTGCATCATGTCCTGCCGGTCTGTTTGCACATCGTGCAGGATGGGCCGGGGCCTCGCCCGCGTCAAGCGGGCGAGGCATGGTCGACGGCTTCAGGCCAAGACGTCCTCGCAACGGGCGCAGACACCCGGATGCTTGTGCGTGCCGACATCGGGCAGGATCTTCCAGCACCGCTGGCATTTTTCCCCTTCCGCCAGTTCGAAGACCACGCCGATGCCGGGGGTTTCCGCCATGCGGAAGGCCTCGGCCGGGGCCGGGTCGGCGGTCAGCGACAGATCCGAGGTGATGCAGACATCCGCGAAATCCACCGATTTCAGCGCGGCCAGCATGTCGGCGTCCTCGACATGGACGACCGGCGCGGCCTCCAGGCTGGCGCCGATGGTCTTGTCGGATCGCCTGACCTCCAGCGCGGCCGTCACCACGCGGCGGGCACGGCGCACATGGTCCCACTTGACCGCCAGCGGTTCGTTCAGCCAGTCGGCGGGGGTGTCGGGGAAATCGTGCAGATGCACGCTGTCGTCATCAGACGGGAAGCGCGACAGCCACACATCCTCGGTCGTGAAGGGCAGGATCGGGGCCAGCCAGGTGACAAGCCGGTGGAACAGGATGTCCAGCACCGTCCGCGCAGCCCGGCGGCGCGGGTCCGTCGCGGCGTCGCAGTAAAGCGAATCCTTGCGGATGTCGAAATAGAAGGCCGACAAATCCACGGTGCAGAACTGGAACAGCGTCTGGAACACGCCCTGGAAGTCGAACTGGTCATAGCCCTTGCGGACCGCGTGATCCAGTTGCGCCAGCCGGTGCAGCACCCATTGTTCCAGTTCCGGCATCTGGTCGGGCGCGATCCTTTCTGCATCCCTGAACCCATCCAAGGCGCCCAGCAGGAAGCGCAGCGTGTTGCGCAACCGGCGATAGCTGTCGGCGGTGCCCTTCAGGATCTCCGGCCCGATCCGCTGGTCGGCGGTGTAATCCGCCTGCGCCACCCACAGGCGCAGGATGTCGGCGCCGTATTGCTCGATCACCTTGGCAGGGACGATGGTGTTGCCCAGCGACTTGGACATCTTCATGCCCTTCTCGTCGAGCGTGAAGCCATGGGTGACAACATTGCGATAGGGCGCGCGGCCCCTGGTCGCGCAGCCCTGCAGCAGGGAGGACTGGAACCAGCCGCGATGCTGGTCGGTGCCTTCAAGGTACACGTCAGCGATCCCGTCCGGCGCCCCATCCGCTCGGTCGCGCAGCACGAAGGCATGGGTCGAGCCCGAGTCGAACCACACGTCCAGCACGTCCATGACCTGATCGTAATCGTCGGGGTTCACGATGCCGTCCAGAACCCGGGCCTTGAAGCCGTCGCGATACCAGACATCCGCGCCCTCGGCCTCGAAGGCCGCGATGATGCGGTCGTTCACGCGGGCATCGCGCAGCAGGAAGTCGTCGTCGGTGGGCTTGGCGCCGCGACGCACGAAGCAGGTCAGCGGCACGCCCCAGGCCCGCTGGCGCGACAGCACCCAGTCGGGGCGGTTCTCCACCATGGAATGGATCCGGTTGCGCCCGGTCTGCGGCCACCATTTCACCAGCTTGTCGATGCTGGTCAGCGCCCGGGTGCGGATCGTCTGGCCGTATTCGTTCATGCCGTCGGTCAGCGGCTTGTCGATGGCCGCGAACCATTGCGGCGTGTTGCGATAGATCAGTGGCGCCTTGGATCGCCAGCTGTGCGGATAGGAATGCTTGATCTTCCCCTTGGCCAGCAGCGCGCCCGCATAGGCCAGCTGCTTGATGACGCTGACATTGGCCGGGCCGTCCTTGCCATCCGCGTCGATGATCGCCTGCCCGCCGAACAGCGGCAGGTCGGTGCGATAGCTGCCATCCGGTTCGACGTTGTAGGTCATGGGCAGCTTGAAGCGCAGGCCCATCTGATAGTCGTCGTCGCCATGGCTTGGCGCGGTATGGACAAAGCCGGTCCCCGCGTCGTCGGTGACGTGATCGCCCGGCAGCAGGGGGACGTCATAGTCCCATTCGCCATTGCCGCCCTCGACGCCGCGCAGGGGATGCGACAGCAGCACACCCTCAAGCTCCGCCGCGGGGACATCGGCCACGCGCTGCCACTCCTCGACCTTCGCAGCCTTCATCACGCTTTCAGCCAAGGCATCGGCCAGCACCAGCAGCTCATCCGCTTGCGCGGTCGCGGTCTCGGCCACCGTCCCGACCTGATACAGGCCATAAGCGATCCCCGGATTGAACGCGACGGCCCGGTTCTGCGGGATGGTCCAGGGCGTCGTCGTCCAGATGACCACGCTTGTCGGCTTCTTCGTTGCCCAAATACCCTGCGACGATTCCACCCCGAACCGAACCCAGATCGTGTGGCTGGTGTGGTCCTTGTATTCGACCTCGGCCTCGGCCAGGGCGGTCTTCTCCACCGGCGACCACATCACGGGCTTGGACCCCTGATACAGCGCGCCGTTCATCACCAGCTTCATGAACTCGGCCGCGATCACCGCCTCGGCGTGGAAATCCATCGTCAGATAGGGATCGTCCCACTTGCCGGTGATGCCCAGGCGCTTGAATTCCTGCCGCTGGATGTCGATCCATTCGTCGGCGAAGCGGCGGCATTCCTGGCGGAACTCGACCACGTCCACGGCGTCCTTGTCGCGGCCCTCGGCGCGGTATTTCTCCTCGATCTTCCATTCGATCGGCAGGCCGTGGCAATCCCAGCCGGGCACGTATCGCGCATCGCGGCCCATCATCTGGTGGCTGCGCACGATGATGTCCTTGATGGTCTTGTTCAGCGCGTGGCCGATATGCAGGTGCCCGTTCGCATAGGGGGGGCCGTCGTGCAGGATGAAGGGCGCGCGGCCCCCCTCCTGATTGGCGGCGCGTTCGCGCAGCCGGTCATAGATGCCGATGCGCTCCCAGCGGGCCAGCCATTCGGGCTCTCGCTGCGGCAGGCCCGCGCGCATTGGGAAATCCGTCTGCGGCAGGAACACGCTGTCGCGGTAATCGGGGGCGTCGGTCGTGGAAACGGTGTCGGCGGTGGTATCGGCGGCCATCGGGGCATCCTTCGAGGGCATGAGAGGCGGTCGGGGGGTTCGGACATGCGGCGACCCGGCGGCGCGAAACCTCACGCCACCGGGTTGCTAATTCGGGATCCGAACGCCAGAAATTCCATGCCGACCTCTATAGAAAGCCGCCCGCTTGCCCGCAACCCTGACCGACGATGCCATGGCCCGCCGCCGCGCCGCCGTGTCGCGCTTTGTCCGCGCCCGGTACGGGCCGCGGGGCACGCTGCGGCTGCACCGCGCGGCGCTTGGCTGGGATCTGCTGCGCGCGCCGGTCAACGTGATGCTGTCGCCGGTCTTCCTGCTGACGCGGCTGGCGGGCTGGACATTGCCCCGGCTGGGACTGCGGCGCGCGGGGGCCTGGCTGACGGCGCGGCGGGTCTTTCTGCCATCGGACATGGGACGGGTGATCCAGGCCGACCTGGAAGGCCTGGTGGCCGATCTGGACGCGCAGGGCATCGGCCCCGCCGCCCCGCCCGCCATCACCCGCCAGGCGGCCGCCGCCCTGGCCGAGACCCGCAACGCCGTGTCCGAGATCACGACCTCGGTCATCGTGCTGGCCTCGGGCTGGCTTCTGTTCAACCGCGCGACACCCGGCGTCATATCGCTGGCAGGCCCGCTGGCCGAGATGCGCGCCCACTCCACCGCCGTCGGCGACTTCCTGCTGGGCGAGCGGCTGGGCCGCGCCTGGTACTGGGCCTTCCCGGTCGAGCTTTCGCCATGGGAAGTGATCCTGACCGGCATGGCGCTGGCGGTGATCGGATCGCTGGTCACGACCTTCGCGGGGCTGATCGCCGATCCGCTGCAGGTCGCGACCGGCACCCATCGCCGCCGCATCCTGCGCCTGCTGGACCGGTTGGACCGCGCCCAGGCCGGGCCCGGCCTTGAACGGGAACATCTGCTGGCGCGGGCGGGCGATCTGTCGGACGCCCTGCTGATGATCTGGCGGAACCTGCGCTAGCCCCGCCCGCGATAGCCAGCGACACCCTGGTCGGGCAGCCACAGCCCGGCGGGCGTCGCACCCGTCTGCCAGAAGACGTCGATGGGCATCCCGCCGCGCGGATACCAATAGCCGCCGATCCGCAGCCATTGCGGCGCGATGGTCTCGGCCAGCCGCCTGCCGATGCCGACGGTGCAATCCTCGTGAAAGGCGCCATGGTTGCGGAAGCTGCCCAGAAACAACTTCAGCGACTTCGACTCGACCAGCCAGTCACCGGGAACATAGTCGATCACCAGATGCGCAAAGTCCGGCTGGCCCGTGATCGGGCACAGGCTGGTGAATTCCGGCTGGGTGAAGCGCACGGCGTAAAGCTCGCCCGCCTGGGGGTTCGGCACGCGTTCCAGCACGGCCCGGTCGGGGCTTGCGGGCAGGTCGGTCCTGGCGCCAAGCTGGGTCAGGGCGTCGGTGTAATGGGTCATGGGGACCTCCTTTTGCAGGCCGCGCGGGTAGCAGCCACCGCCCGCCGGGTCAAACCGCGCCTTGCGCCAGGCCGCGCGCCACGCCACATGAAGGGCCTGACCAACGGACCCGCCGCCATGATCCCGCCCCGCTTCGACGTCACCCCCGACCAGATCGACCGCGTCGTCGCCGTCTTCTATGGCGCCGTCCGCCGGCACGAGGTCCTGGGCCCGGTCTTTGCCCGCTATGTGACCGACTGGCCCGCGCATGAGGCCAGGATCGCCGCTTTCTGGCGCAACGCGATCCTTTACGAACGCAGCTATGACGGCAATCCGATGCGCGTCCACATGCAGGCGGGCGACGTGCGGGCCGATCACTTCCCGATCTGGCTGGCGCTGTTCGACGAAACCCTGCGCCGCAGCCTGCCGCCCGGTCCGGCGCGGGCCTGGTCGGCCCTGGCGCATCGGATCGGCGCCGGCCTGCGCATGGGGGTCGAGGATCTGCGCGAACGCCGGATGGGCCCGCCCGTCCTGCGCTAGCGGTTGTTCCTGTCCGTCCGGGGCGGGCGCGCGCGATAGGTGGGCAGGCTCCACCCCAGCAGCAGGCTGCCCGCGCGCAGGGCCATGACCACAAGCCCGCAGAAGATCAGCGCCATCGGCCGGGGCATCCCCACGCCGATCAGCGCCACGGCGACGACCGCGCCGCCAAAGGCCGCAGTGACGTAAAGCTCTCCCTGCCTCAGGACCATGGGCAGTTCGTTGCCCACCACGTCGCGGATCAGCCCGCCGAAGGTGCCGGTGACCACGCCCATCGCCACCACGACGACCGGGCTGACGCCCATTGCAAGGGCAGCCCCCGCGCCTGCCGGGACGGCCACGGCCAGGGCGAATGCATCCAGCCAGACGATCAGGCGATAGCGGCTTTCGAACAGATGCGCGGTGAAGAAGACCAGCACCGCCGCGCCTGAGGTCAGCAGGATCAGTTCCGGCTGGCCCACCCAGAAGACCGTGTCGCGGTTCAGGACCAGGTCGCGCACCGTGCCGCCACCGATCCCGGTCAGGGTGGCGAAGAAGATGAAGCCCACCAGATCCAGCTGCGCCCGGCTGGCGACCAGGGCGCCCGTCAGGGCAAAGACCAGAACCGCCGCGTAATCCAGCAGCGGGATCAGGACGCCCGGCGTCACCCGGCAGCCCTGGCGGGCTTGAAGGGCGCCATGCCGCCCCGCGCCAGTTCGTCGGCGCGCTCGTTTTCGGGATGGCCAGCATGGCCCTTGATCCAGGCCCAGGTGACGGTGTGGCGGCGCTGCGCCTCGTCCAGGCGCTGCCACAATTCGGCGTTCTTGACGGGCTTGCGATCGGCGGTCTTCCAGCCGTTCCGCTTCCAGCCGTGGATCCACTGGGTCACGCCGTTCTTCACATAGGCGCTGTCGGTGGTGATGGTGATCGTGCTTGGCCGCGCCAGCACCTCGAGCGCGGAAATCGCGGCCATCAGTTCCATCCGGTTGTTGGTGGTCAGCGCCTCGCCCCCGGCAAGCTCGCGTTCCTTGACGATCCTGCCGCCATCCATGGCGCGCATCAGAACGCCCCAGCCGCCGGGGCCGGGATTGCCGCTGCAGGCGCCGTCGGTCCAGGCGAAAAGCTCAGCCATCCAACCCCACATATCCCGGAAGGGCCGCCACGCGGGCCAGCCATGCGTTGACGGCGGGAAAACGCGCCATGTCGAAGCCACCCCGTTCGCCCGCCGTGTGGGTATAGGCGTAAAGGCACAGATCGGCCAGGCTGGCCGCATCGCCCACCAGCCAGTCGCGCCCTGCCAGGCGGTCCTCCATCACCTGCAGCAGCGCGTGGCCGCCGTCCAGCAGCGCCTCCATCCGCTCGGGTGTGGCCTGGGCGCGGCGATGGGGATAGGTCCGCAAGGCGGCGCGCACGGCAATCACCCCTTCGTGCTGGTTCTGTTCCCAGAACATCCAGGACAGCATCTCGGCCCGCGCGAAGGGATCGGCGGGCACGAAGCCCGTCCCCTCGCCCAGCCAGCACAGGATCGCATTCGATTCGGGCAGCAGCCGCCCGTCATCCAGTTCCAGCACCGGTGCCTTGCCGAAGGGCAGCCGCCCCGAGGCCTTGGCCCCCTGCAGCGCCTCGGTCATGTATTCGACGTCAACCGTTTCGACCGTCCGCCCCAACAGCGCCAGCAGCAGCCGCACCTTGTAGCTGTTGCCTGACGAAGGCATGGAATAAAGCCGCATCCCTGGCATCTCTTGTGTCCAAATATCCTCGGGGGGTCCGGGGGGGCGAAGCGCCCCCGGCGCATGCGTGCCTCAGGCGGTTTCCCGCAAGACCTTCGGCACCTTGAATTCCACATTCTCCTGCGCGGTCTCGACGATCTCGACCGTCACGTCATAGCGGGCGCGGAAGGCGTCGATCACCTCGTTCACCAGCACCTCGGGGGCGCTTGCCCCTGCGGTGACGCCCACGGCGGTGGCCCCGTCGATGGCGCGCCAGTCGATCTGGTCGGCGCGCATCACAAGCTGCGAATAGGCGCAGCCCGCCGCCCGACCGACCTCGACCAGGCGCTTGGAATTGGACGAATTCGGCGCGCCGATCACCAAAAGCGCGTCGATCTTGTGCGCAATCGCCTTGACCGCCGCCTGCCGGTTGGTGGTGGCATAGCAGATGTCTTCCTTTGCCGGACCCGCAATGGCCGGAAACCGCGCCTGCAAGGCGGCCACGATTTCCGCCGTGTCATCGACCGACAGGGTGGTCTGGGTGATGAAGGCCAGCCGTTCGGGATCGCGGGGCGTGATCCGCGCCACATCCTCGACCGTCTCGACCAGGATCACCTCGCCCTCGGGCAACTGGCCCATGGTGCCCAGGACCTCGGGGTGGCCGGCATGGCCGATCATCACCATCTGCAGGCCTTCGGCGTGGTGGCGCGCGGCCTCGTTGTGGACCTTGGTGACCAGCGGGCAGGTCGCGTCCACATGGATCATGTTGCGCCGCCGCGCCTCGGCAGGCACGGCCTTGGGCACGCCATGGGCGGAAAAGACCACCGGGCGGTCGTCGGGCACGTCGTCCAGTTCCTCGACAAAGACCGCGCCCTGGTCGCGCAACCCGTCCACCACGAACTTGTTGTGGACGATCTCGTGCCGGACATAGACGGGGGCGCCCCATTTCTGCAGCGCCAGTTCCACGATCTTGATCGCGCGGTCCACGCCCGCGCAAAAACCGCGCGGGGCGGCAAGATACAGCATCAGGGGGGGCTTTGCGTGTTCCATCCCCCCGAGGTAGCGCGCCGGGGCCGCTTCGTCCAGCGTCAAGCCCGTCACAAACCGGCCACCGACAGCAGTCCCGCCACGTCCAGATGCGCCTCGAGGTGGTCGGCCAGATCGTCCAGCACCCGATCCACCCCCGCCTCGTATCCGGGCTGCGAAGCCACCCCCAGCCGCGCCAGCCAGGCGGCCCGGAAGCCGTCGTCGGAAAACAGCCCGTGCAGATAGGTGCCCATGATCCGCCCGTCGCGGCTGACAGCGCCGTCGGGGCCGGGAACATGGGCAAAGGGCCGCGCGCAATCGGGGCCGGTGGTGCGGCCCATGTGGATCTCGTATCCGGTAACGGTCTGTCCCAGCGCGGTCCCGGTCACGCGTTCCAGCCGCTTGTCGGGCGCCATGACCGTTTCAACGTCCAGCAGGCCAAGCCCCGCGACCTCTCCGGCCCTGCCATCGTGGCCCAAGGGATCGCGGACCACCCGCCCCAGCATCTGGAAGCCGCCGCAGAGGCCCAGCACATGCCCGCCCCGCCGCACATGGGCGGCAAGGTCGATGTCCCAGCCCTGCGCGCGCAGGAAGGCAAGATCCCCCAGCGTCGATTTCGTGCCGGGGATCACCACCACGTCGGCATCGCCGGGAATCGCCCGGCCCGGACCCAGCATGGTCAGGCGCACCCCGGGTTCCGCCGCCAGCGGATCCAGGTCGTCGAAATTGGCGATCCGCGACAGGCACAGGCAGACCACATGCAGCCCCTGCCCGGCCGAGGCTCGCAGATCCACCGCATCCTCGGACGGCAGGCGGTGCGCGTCCGCGAACCAGGGCAAAACGCCAAAGCCCCGCCAGCCGGTCGCCCCCTCGATCATCCGGTAGCCGTCATCGAACAAGCGCAGGTCGCCCCGGAACTTGTTGACCAGAAAGCCCCGGATCATCGCAGCGTCGGCCGGGTCGATCACCGCCTGCGTGCCCACGATCTGGGCGATCACCCCGCCCCGGTCGATATCGCCCGCCAGCACCACCGGCACCCCTGCTGCCCGCGCGAAGCCCATGTTGGCGATGTCGCGGGGGCGCAGGTTCACCTCGGCCGGGCTGCCCGCGCCTTCGACGATCACCAGGTCATGGGCGGCGGAGAGGCGGGCGAAGCTGTCCAGCACGCCCGCCAGCAACCGGGGACGCAGCGTCGCATAATCTCGCGCCTCGGCGCGCGCGATGGCGCGGCCCTGCAGGATCACCTGCGCGCCGGTATCGGTCTCGGGCTTCAGCAGCACCGGGTTCATGTCGGCCAGCGGTTCCAACCCGCAGGCGCGGGCCTGAAGCGCCTGCGCCCGGCCGATTTCCCCGCCATCGGCGGTGACGGCTGCGTTGTTCGACATGTTCTGCGGCTTGAAGGGCGCGACCGACAGGCCCCGGTTGCGCGCGGCGCGGCACAGGCCCGCCACCAGCAGCGACTTTCCGACATTCGATCCGGTGCCCTGGATCATCAGCGCGGGCATGGGTTTACTCTGCTTGCCAACATCTGCCCGGATGACTAGATAGGCGCGTCCGAAAGCGAAAGGCCGAAAGCCGTGGAAAACGTCGTCCTGACCATCCATCTGATCCTTGCCGTGCTGCTCACCGGCGTGGTGCTGCTGCAACGGTCCGAGGGTGGCGGGCTTGGCATGGGCGGCGGTGGCGGCGGCGTGATGACCGGCCGGCAGGCCGCGAACGCCCTGACCCGGCTGACCTGGATCTTCGGCATCGCGCTGTTCGTGACCTCGATCGCGCTGACCATCATCGCCGCGCGGCAGGTGTCCAACAGCTCGATCATGGACCAGCTGGGCGTGCCTGCAAGCCGCCAGGAATCCACGCTGCCGGCGGCCCCGGCCTATGTTCCGCCGCCCTCCTCCACGACCGGCGGCGATCCCCTGACCCCGCCCGCGCCCGATGCGCCTGCGGCGGACACCGCCGCGCCCGAGGCTGCGGCACCGGCGGTCGAGCCCGTGGCCCCGCCTGCGGCCGAGCCTGCGACCCCGGCACCCGCCGAACCCGGAGCGACCCCGCCCGCAGAACCGCAGGCCGCCACCCCGGCCCAGCCCGAGGCCCCTGCGACCCCGGCGCCCGCCGCCCCGGCCCAAGCCCCGGCGAACTAAGTCACACCACAACTAGGGGCGGGTGATCCCGCCCCCACATCAACTTGCGGTTCCTTGCGACCACGGGGCGAATCGGCTATATCTCGGGTCCCGTGATGCAGGTCGCAGGACCCGCAACCATTTTGAACTTGCGAAATCACGCTTTCAGGAATCACGGGGGCCTTCATGGCGCGTTACATCTTCATCACCGGCGGCGTCGTGTCCTCGCTCGGCAAGGGCTTGGCATCGGCGGCATTGGGCGCGCTGCTGCAGGCACGGGGCTTCACGGTGCGGCTGCGCAAGCTGGACCCCTATCTGAACGTCGATCCCGGCACCATGTCGCCCTTTGAACATGGCGAGGTCTTCGTGACCGACGACGGCGCGGAAACCGACCTGGACCTGGGCCATTACGAACGCTTCACCGGCGTCAGCGCGCGCCGCACCGACAGCGTGTCTTCGGGACGCATCTATTCCAACGTGCTGGAACGGGAACGCCGGGGCGAATACCTGGGCAAGACCATCCAGGTGATCCCCCACGTCACGAACGAGATCAAGGACTTCCTGTCCGTCGGCGATGACGAGGTCGATTTCATGCTGTGCGAGATCGGCGGCACGGTCGGCGACATCGAGGGCCTGCCCTTCTTCGAGGCGATCCGCCAGTTCATCCACGAACGCCCGCGCGGCCAGTGCATCCTGATGCACCTGACGCTGCTGCCCTATCTGGCGGCCAGCGGCGAGTTGAAGACCAAGCCCACCCAGCACAGCGTCAAGGAACTGCAATCCATCGGCCTTGCCCCCGACGTGCTGGTCTGCCGGTCCGAACACCCGATCCCGGAAAAGGAACGCGCCAAGATCGCGCTGTTCTGCAATGTCCGCCCCGACGCCGTGATCCCCGCCTATGACCTGAAGACCATCTACGAGGCGCCGCTGGCCTATCACCGCGCGGGCCTGGATCGCGCCGTGCTGGACGCCTTCGCCATCAGCCCCGCCCCGCGTCCCGACCTGTCCAAGTGGGAGGACGTGATGGACCGGCTGGAGAATGCCGAGGGCCAGGTGAACATCGCCGTGGTCGGGAAATACACCCAGCTTGAGGATGCCTATAAATCCATCGCCGAGGCCCTGACCCATGGCGGCATGGCCAACCGCGTCCGCGTCAAGGCCGACTGGGTGGACAGCGAGAAGCTGGAAGGCGAAGGCGCGCATCTTCTGGACGGATACCACGGCATCATCGTGCCCGGCGGCTTCGGCGAACGCGGGACCGAGGGGATGCTGGCCGCCGCCAGATACGCGCGGGAAAAGAAGGTGCCCTATCTGGGTATCTGCCTGGGGATGCAGATGGCCGTGATCGAGGCCGCGCGCAACCTGGCCGGAATGCCCGATGCGGGCTCCGAGGAATTCGACCACGAGGCGGGCAAGACGCGCTTCACCCCCGTCGTCTATCACCTCAAGGAATGGGTGCAGGGCAACTACACCGTGCAGCGCAAGGTGACCGACGACAAGGGCGGCACCATGCGGCTGGGCGCCTATACCGCCATCCTGACGCCCAATTCGAAGATCAGCGAAGTCTATGGCGGCGCCACGGAGATCGAGGATCGCCACCGCCACCGCTATGAGGTGGACGCCACCTATCGCGAAGCGCTTGAACAGGCGGGCCTGTGCTTCTCGGGCATGTCCCCCGACGGCAAGCTGCCCGAGGTGATCGAATATCCCGACCACCCCTGGTTCATCGGCGTGCAATCCCATCCTGAACTGAAGTCGAAGCCCTTCGAGCCTGCGCCGCTGTTTGCGGGCTTCGTACGGGCCGCGATGGAAGAAGGGCGGCTGGTCTGATCCCGTTGCCCGGCCCCGTGCGGGGCCGGGACATGCCTTAGCCTTCCGACGACGCCTGCTGATCCCGCGGCGGCCGCCCCACGATGTCGCGCAGGGCGTCCAGTTCGATGAAGTTGTCGGCCTGCCGGCGCAGGTCGTCGGCGATCATCGGCGGCTGGCTGCGGATGGTGGATACCACGGACACGCGGACCCCCTGGCGCTGCAAGGCCTCGATCAGGGGCTTGAAGTCGCCGTCGCCCGAAAACAGCACGGCATGGTCCAGCCGGGGGGCAAGCTGCATGGCGTCGATGGTCAGTTCGATGTCCATGTTGCCCTTGACCTTCCGGCGGCCCAGCGTGTCGGTATATTCCTTCGCGGGCTTCGTGACCACGCAATAGCCGTTGTAGTGCAGCCAATCCACCAGCGGGCGGATGGGGGAATAATCCTCGCCCTCCATCAGGGCGGTATAGTAATAGGCGCGCATCAGCTTGCCGCGCCGGTCGAATTCCTGCCGCAGCAGCTTGTAGTCGATGTCGAAGCCCAGAGCCTTCGCCGAAGCGTAAAGGTTGGCTCCGTCGATGAAGATCGCCAGGCGATCGTCCTTGTAAAACATAGTACTTGCCTTCAATGGGACTGCGCGGTCCGACGGGCGCGCAACCTTGCACACGCGTGTTAAACACAGGACTTCATAGAACAAAGGGGCTTCATGGAAAACTTGTCTTTCGGTATCGTTTCCCTGGGCGCGAACCTGCCGTCCGCCGCAGGCGATCCCGCACGATCTCTCCGCGAAGCCCTGAACATTCTGCATGCTGAACCGAACATTTCAATAGCGGCCATCAGCCGCATCTGGCGGACCCCCGCCGTCCCGGCGGGATCCGGCCCAGATTACGCCAATGCCGTTGCCGCCATCCGCACGGGACTGGAGGCGGCCAGCCTTCTGGACCGCCTGCACGGGATCGAGGCCCGGTTCGGCCGCGACCGCAGCACCGGCCGCTGGTCGGCGCGGGTGCTGGATCTGGATCTGATCGCGCTTGACGGCCTGATCCTGCCGGATCCCGAAACGGTGCGGCACTGGATGGGGCTTGGCGCGGCCGACCAGCAGACCCTGGCCCCCGAAAGGTTGATCCTGCCCCATCCCCGGATGCAGGATCGCGGCTTCGTCCTGGCGCCCCTGGCGGAAATCGCCCCCGGCTGGCGCCACCCCTTGACGGGACTAGGCGTGTCGCGGATGCTGGCTGCGCTTGGACCCGATGCCATGTCGGGCATGACACCGCTGCCGCCGGGCGGCGGGCTTGTCTGTTCTTGACAATTCCAGCCATGACGTTCACAACCTCGGTTTCCGCCCGGATATCCGATTCGCAACTGCACAGGTGAGACATGGCCCGAGTAACGGTTGAAGACTGCGTTGACAAAGTCCCGAACCGCTTTGATCTGGTGATGCTTGCCTCGCATCGTGCGCGTGAAATCACCGCCGGCAGCCCGCCCACGGTGGACCGCGACAACGACAAGAACCCCGTCGTCGCCCTGCGCGAGATCGCCGAGGAAACGCAGCCCGTGGACGACCTGCGCGAACGGATGATCGAATCGACCCAGACCCAGATCGAGGTCGATGAGCCGGAAGAAGACGCCATGGCCCTGCTGCTGGGCGCCGAGGTGGATCGGCCCAAGCCCGCCGACGAGGAATCCGAGGAACGGATGCTGCGCATGATGCTGGAAGCGAACCAGCGTTAAGGCGACACGAACAGGGGTCTTCGGCCAAGAATGATCGACGTCGAAGACCTTATCGCGCTTGTCCGCAACTATAACCCGCGCAGCAATGCCCGCCTGATCCGCGATGCCTATGAATACGGGATGCGGATGCATGAAGGGCAGTTCCGCCATTCGGGCGAGCCTTACTTCACCCATCCCATCGCCGTCGCCGCCATCCTGACGGAAATGCGGCTGGACGATGCGACCATCGTCACCGCCCTTCTGCACGACACGGTCGAGGATACCCGCTCGACCAAGGAAGACCTGACGGCCGCCTTCGGCCCCGAGATCGCCGATCTGGTCGATGGCGTCACCAAGCTGACCAACCTGGAACTGTCCTCGGCGCAGTCCAAACAGGCCGAGAATTTCCGCAAGCTGTTCATGGCCATGTCGCGCGACCTGCGCGTGATCCTGGTCAAGCTGGCCGACCGGCTGCACAACATGCGCACCATCCGGTCCATGCGCCCCGAAAAGCAGGTCAAGAAGGCGCGCGAGACCATGGACATCTTCGCGCCCCTGGCCGGGCGCATGGGGATGCAGTGGATGCGCGAGGAACTGGAAGACCTTGCCTTCAAGGTCATCAACCCCGAGGCGCGCAATTCCATCATCCGCCGCTTCGTCAGCCTGCAAAAGGACAGCGGCGACATCATCGGGGCGATCACCGCCGACATCCGCGTCGAACTGGAACGAGAGGGGATCGAGGCCGATGTCTTCGGCCGCGCCAAGAAGCCCTTTTCCGTTTGGCGCAAGATGCAGGAAAAGCAGTTGGCGTTTTCCCGGCTGTCCGACATCTATGGCTTCCGCATCATCACCCGGTCCGACATGGACTGCTATCGCGCGCTTGGGGTGATCCACCAGCGGTGGCGCGCCGTGCCGGGGCGGTTCAAGGACTATATCAGCCAGCCCAAGTCCAACGGCTATCGGTCCATCCATACCACCGTATCGGGCCGCGACGGCAAGCGGGTCGAGGTCCAGATCCGCACCCGGCAGATGCACGAGGTGGCCGAGGCCGGGGTTGCCGCGCATTGGGCCTATCGCGACGGGGTGCGCACCAAGAACCCCTTCGCGGTCGATCCCGCCGAATGGATCGACGCCCTGACCGACCGGCTGGAGGGCGAGGACCACAACGAGTTCCTGGAAGCCGTCAAGCTGGAGATGTACCAGGACCAGGTCTTCTGCTTCACGCCCAAGGGCGACGTGATCCAGCTTCCCAAGGGGGCGACGCCCATCGACTTCGCCTATGCGATCCATACGCGGCTGGGCAATTCCTGCGTCGGCGCCAAGGTGGACGGGATCCGCGTGCCCTTATGGACGCGGCTGAAGAACGGCCAGTCGGTCGATATCATCGCCGCCTCGGGGCAGCGCCCGCAATCGACCTGGCTGGACATCGTCGCCACCGGCCGCGCCAAGTCCGCCATCCGCCGGTCCCTGCGCGAGGAGGACCGCGACCGCTTCATCCGCCTGGGCCGGGAACTGGTGCGCGTCAGCTTCGAACATGTCGGCCGCAAGGTCACCGACAAGGCGCTGCGCACCGCCGCCAAGCAGATGGGCCTGGCCGACGGCGACGAATTGCTGGCCCGCATCGGCAGTGCGGAAAACTCGGCCAAGGAGGTGCTGCAGGTCCTGTATCCCGACCTGGCTGCCCACCAGGACGAGATCGACGGCACCCGCCCCTTCGCCGGGGTCGAGGCCGATGCCGATTTCAAGCGTGCGCCCTGCTGCCGTCCGCTGCCCGGCGAACGGATCGTCGGCATCACCTATCGCGGCAAGGGCGTGGTGATCCATGCCATCGACTGCCCGGTCCTGGCCGAATACGAGGACAGCCCCGACCGCTGGGTCGATGTGCAATGGCGCGCGGGCAGGCACCCGGCGGTCTATTCGACCGTGCTGCACCTGACGATCCGCCACGATGCCGGGGTGCTGGGCCGCATCTGCAGCCTGATCGGCGCGCAGGGGGCCAATATCTCGAACCTTGAATTCCTGGACCGCAAGCCCGACTTCTACCGCATCGAGGTCGAGGTCGAATTGCGCGACCAGGAACATCTGCACAACCTTCTGACCGCGCTTGAAGCCGAAAGCGATGTCGCGCAGGTTGCTCGTATCCGTGACATCGCGAAGAAGCCCTGAACGGATGTCGCGTTAAGACATAAGGGAACGAAACCGTGTTCAAGCGCAGCAAGCCGCGCACATACGGGCAACTGGCCAGCGAATTCGTCTATCCGCCGGGCGGGTTTCGCCGGTCCACCACCTATCTGTGGTATCGGTTGCGGCGCCTGCCGGATCAGCCGCATCGCATCGCGCGCGGCATGGCGGCGGGGGTGTTCCTGTCCTTCACCCCGCTGCACGGCTTTCACTTCATCGTCGCCGCGCTTTTGTCGCTGGCCATCCGGGGCAACGTGCTGGCGGCCTTTGTCGGCACCTTCGCGGGCAATCCGCTGACCACGCCCTTTATCGCGCTTGGCGCGGTCGGGTTGGGGCGGACGCTGCTGGGCCTGCCGGGCGACATGTCGCCGCAGGTGATCTTTCGCGAATTCGCCCGTGCCACGGCGGAAACCTGGCACAACGTCATGTCCGCCGTGGGCCCCGGTCCGACAAGTTGGAGCGGGCTTTCCGAGTTCTGGCAAGAGATCTTCCTGCCCTATGCGGTTGGCGGCGCGGTCCTGGGCGGGATCGCCGCCGTGCTGTCCTATTACCTGACGATCCCGGTCGTGCGCCGCTATCACCGGCGCAAGGCACAGGCCATGGCCGCACGCATCGCCAAGGTGCGCAAGGCTGCGGATCAGGGTCGCGGCACCGGCTGATCCTGCCCGGCGAAAGCTCAAGAGGCCGATCCTGGATTGAATGTCAGCTTCGGACCTGGGACAGCGCGTCCAGATAGGCCGCCGACCACCAGCCGACATCCTGATCCATCACCCCTTGCAGCAGGGCCGAATGGCGGGCGCGGCGTTCCTCCAGGGGCATGTCGATCGCCTGCTGCATCGCCTGGGCCAGTTCCCCCGGATCGTGGGGGTTGATGATCAGGGCATCCTCCATCACCTCGGCCGCGCCGGCAAAGCGCGACAGGATCAGGACGCCGGGATCTTCGGGATCCTGGGCCGCGACATATTCCTTGGCGACCAGGTTCATCCCGTCGGCCAGAGGCGTGACCAGGCCCACCCGCGCCTGGCGGTAAAGGCCCGCCAGTTCGTTCCGCGGGATCGGGCGGTGGATGAAGCGGATCGGCGTCCAGTTGACCGTGGCGAACTGGCCGTTGATGCGGCCTGCCAGATGTTCCGTTTCCTCGCGGATCTGCTGATAGGCGTCCACGGATTCGCGCGTGGGCGGGGCGATCTGCAGCAGCATCACCTTTTCCGTCAGCGAGGGATCGTTCTCCAGCAGATACTGGAAGGCCCGGAACCGCTGCGGGATGCCCTTGGAATAATCCAGCCGGTCCACGCCGATCATGGACAAGGCGCCCGTCAGGCTGCGCATCCGGTCTTCCTCTCGGGCGCTGCCTGCCTCGGCGACAAAGGCCGCCGCGTCGATGCCGATGGGAAAGACGCCCGCGCGAAGGGGGCGCCCGGCGATGTGGAAATCCGTGTCGGACAGCTGTTCGGCATCCGCCAGGCTGCGGGCGCTTGTCGCGAAGCGATCCAGGTCGCGCTGCGCCTGAAAGCCCACCAGATCGTAATGGGACAGCCATTCGAACAGTTCGGCCGGATTGGGCAGGGTGGCGCAATCGGCGGGTCCGGGAAAGGGGATGTGCAGGAAATGACCGATCGGACCCTGCACCCCCAGCTTGCGCAGTTCCTGGGCCAGCGGGAACAATTGATAGTCCTGCACCCAGATCTGGTCATCCGGCCGCAGATGCGGCACCAGCAGCCGGGCGATGCGTTCGTTCACCCGGCGATAACCTTCCAGATATTCCGGCAGGATCCGCATCAGGTCCGGCCGGCCATGACAGACCGGCCAAAGAACGGAATTGGAATAGCCAAGATAATAGTCGTCGTGATCCTGCACCGTCAGGTCGAACGAGGCGCGCTGGAAAGCCGCCCCTTCATGAAAGGCCAATTCTTCGCAGGGGTCCTCCACCGTCTCGCCCGAGAAGCCGACCCACAGCCCGCCGGATGTGCGCAAGGCGTCTTCCAGGGCGACGACAAGCCCGCCGGACGGACTGTCGCCCAGCGGAATGCGGTTCGATATGACGACCAGACGCGACATCAGCGCAACCCCTCCAGCGCGTCGTCCAGCCAGCGGGCAAGCGCGGCGGGATCGGGCAGGCGATGGCGGGCGACGGTTTCGCCGGCGCCGATCTTGATCCCCTGCCCGCCCAAGGCCTGGGCACGGGCCATCGCCACCTCGTCCGTCAGGTCGTCGCCCGCATAGACGGGGACACGGCCCGCAAAGGGGGCCATCGCCAGCAGCCGGTCCAGGGCACCGTCCTTGCCGCTGCCTGCCGGGCGCAATTCCATGGCCATCTTGGCCGGTTGCAGGACCAGATCCGGGTTCGCATCGGCAAGCCGGGCCATCACCTCCTCGACCACCGGGCGCAGGGACGGGTCGGCGCGGTAATGCAGCGCCACGCCATGCGGCTTGCGTTCGACCAGGATCGCGGGATGATCCGCCACCGCACCGGCCGCCGCCCGGTGCAGCGCGTCCGGGTCCAGATCGGCCTGATGCGTGGTCTCGATCACCTGGCCCGACAGCGCCAGTTCCGCCCCGTGGCTGCCCGCGATGGCACCGGGAAAATCAGGCAGGTGACGGCGCAGATCCGCGACATCCCGCCCCGAGATCAGCGCCACGGCCCCACTCAGGGCATCGTGCAGGCGCGCCAGCCGTTCCGGCAGGCCCGGCGGGATCACCACCGCGTCCGGGCGGGGTGCGATGTCCACCAGGCAGCCGTCGAAATCCAGGAACAGGGCGGTGTCCGGGGTCAGAACGGGAAGGGACAGGGCCAGCGGCTGCATCGGCACGCATTCTCCTTTGCAACGAAGATCATGATCTCAACCCCCGGACTTGGATCGGGTTCACTGGCGGACCCGGTTTTTCCGCCGCGTCAGGCTTGCCCGATCCCGACGCGCAGGCCATCGTCGCGCAAACCCGGAGGATCCCATGCTGCCGCCCATCCTGTCCAACCTGCGCATTCCCGTCGTCGCCTCCCCCATGTTCATCGTGTCGGGGCCTGATCTGGTGATCGCGCAATGCAAGGCGGGCATCGTCGGCAGCTTTCCGGCGCTGAACGCGCGCGAGAGCGACGGCGAGGCCCCCCTGCTGGACGCCTGGCTGACCCGGATCGCCGAGGAGTTGGACCGCCACAACCAGGCCAATCCCGACCGGCCCGCCGCGCCCTTCGCGGTGAACCAGATCGTGCATCGTTCCAACGCGCGCCTGGAACGCGACATCGAGATCTGCCACCGCCACAGGGTGCCGATCTGGATCACCAGCCTGGGCGCGCGGGTCGAGGTGAACCAGGCCGCCCATGATTGCGGCGGCATCGCGCTGCATGACGTGATCAACAACGTCTTCGCGAAAAAGGCCATCGAGAAGGGCGCGGACGGGCTGATCGCGGTGGCGGCGGGCGCGGGCGGCCATGCCGGTCCGCAGTCGCCCTTTGCCCTTGTCCAGGAAATCCGCGACTGGTTCGACGGCCCGCTGCTGCTGTCGGGCGCCATCGCCACGGGGCGCGCGGTGCTGGCGGCGCAGGCGATGGGGGCCGATCTGGCCTATATCGGCAGCCCCTTCATCGCGACCGAGGAAGCCAATGCGCCCGCCGACTACAAGCGGATGATCACCGAAAGCGGGGCCATGGACATCGTCACCTCGTCGCTGTTCACGGGCGTGTCGGGCAACTATCTTGCCCCCTCGATCAGGGCGGCGGGGATGGATCCCGACAACCTGGAAACCGCCGATGCCTCGGCCATGAACTTCGGCGGCGGCTCGTCCAAGGCCAAGGCCTGGAGCCAGATCTGGGGGTCCGGCCAGGGGATCGGCGCGGTCCGCGACATCGTGCCCGCCGCCACCCGCATCGACCGGCTGGCCCGCGAATACGCGGCGGCGAAGGCGGCGATCTGCGGCTGACCTTTGCGGATCGCCCCTTCGTTCCCATATAGGGGCAACAAAGGACCAGCGGAGGACAAGCATGGCCTATGAAAAGACTGCCGACGCCCTGGCGCGGCTGACGCCCGAGCAGTATCGCGTCACCCAGCAGAACGGCACCGAACGTCCCTTCACGGGCGAATACGACCATCATTTCGAGCCCGGCATCTATGTGGACGTGGTATCGGGAGAGCCGCTGTTCGCATCCTCGGCCAAATACGATTCCGGCTGCGGCTGGCCCGCCTTTACCAAGCCCATCGACGACAACATCACCGAATTGCGCGACACGTCCCATGGCATGATCCGGGTCGAGGTCCGGTCGAAGCACGGCGACAGCCACCTGGGCCATGTCTTCCCCGACGGCCCGCGCGAGGCGGGCGGTTTGCGCTATTGCATCAATTCGGCATCCCTGCGCTTCGTCCCCAGGGACCGGATGGAGGCCGAGGGCTATGGCGCCTATCTGTCCCAAGTCGAGGAGGCCGCACGATGACCGAACGCGCCGTTCTGGCCGGGGGCTGCTTCTGGGGAATGCAGGATCTGATCCGCCGCCTGCCGGGCGTCATCACGACGCGCGTGGGCTATACCGGGGGTGACGTGCCGAACGCCACCTATCGCAACCACGGCACCCATGCCGAGGGGATCGAGGTGGTCTTCGACCCGACCATCATCACCTATCGCAAGCTGCTGGAGGTGTTCTTCCAGATCCACGATCCCACCACGCCGAACCGGCAGGACAACGACATCGGCCCCAGCTATCGCTCGGCGATCTATTACGCGGACGAGGATCAGAAGCGGGTGGCCCTGGAAACCATTGCCGATGTCAACGCGTCAGGCCTGTGGCCCGGCAAGGTCGTCACCGAGGTCGAGCCTGTGGGCGATTTCTGGGAGGCCGAGCCCGACCATCAGGATTACCTGGAACGGTTCCCCAACGGCTATACCTGCCATTTCCCGCGCCCGAACTGGGTGCTGCCCCGCAAAAGCGCCGCCGAATAAGGCGGCGCCTCAGGCCCGGCCCGCCGCCGCAGAGAGCAGCGACGGGTCGATGCCCTGGGCGCGCAGGGCCGCCTGCCACTTGTCGGAATGGGCGGTGCTGAAGATCAGATCCTCGGCCCCGTCGCCCGTCAGCCAGCCGTTCTGCAGCATTTCCTGTTCCAGCTGCCCCGGCCCCCAGCCGGCATAGCCAAGCGCCAGAACCGCGGATGCCGGCCCGTGCCCATGGGCCAGATCCTCGAGGATGTCGCGGGTCGTGGTCATGGCCAGCGTCCGGCCGATGCGCAGCCGCCCTTCCGGGTCGTCGCCATGTTCGGGGACATTGTGCAAGACGAAGCCCCGCCCCGGTTCGACCGGGCCGCCGAACCGCACCTCGATCCGCCTGGCCGAGGCATCGGTGGCGATCCCAAGCTGTTCCAGCAGGTCGCCGAAGTCGATTTCCGGCATGGGCCGGTTGAGGACCAGCCCCATCGCGCCTTCGTCGGTATGGGCACAGATCAGCACGACCGAACGTTCGAACCTCGGATCGGCCATGCCCGGCATGGCGATCAGGATCTTGCCGGTCAGGTTGGTCCGGTTCTGGATGCCGACGGGTCGGCTGCCGTGCATGTCGGGACTGCTCATCGGTTCTCCTTCCCGTTCAAGATCGGTTCTGGGCCGTTTCGTTGCAAGGCCTGCGCGCGATTGTGACTTCATCCCCGTGCCGCCAACCGCTATCGCTGGGCCATGATCCGATCCCTGTCCTTCGCCTGCCTGTTCCTGTCGGCCACGGCCCTGGCGGCCGAAAGCCCGTCGCCCGGCCTGACGGATGCCCGTATCCTGCCAGGCTGGACCCTGTCTGACGGAAGCCGCATGGGGGCCATCGAGTTCCGGCTGCAACCCGGCTGGAAGACCTATTGGCGAAATCCGGGCGACAGCGGCCTGCCGCCCAGCTTCGACTGGTCGGGATCGGCCAACCTTGCCGATCTGACCCTGCATTGGCCCGCCCCCGAAGCGATCCCTTCGGGCGACGGCGTGGCGCTTGGCTATCACGACCGGCTGGTGCTGCCCTTTACCGCACGGCCCGCCGACCCGGACCAACCTGTCGATCTGTCGGTCAGCGTCGATTTCGGATTGTGCAAGGACATCTGCGTTCCGGCCCATGTCACCTTGACGGCCAGCCCGCCCGCCGATGCGGCCGATCCCGCCATCCTGTCCGCGATGGAAACCGTTCCCGGTTCTGCCACGGAACAGCCCGCCTGCACGATCGCCGCCATCGAAGACGGAATGCGCGTGACCGCCACCCTCCCTCGCCCCCTAACGCTGGCGGCGGTGGAACTGGCCGACAGCGATGTCTGGACCTCGGGGACGCAGATGCGGGTCACCCCGGACATGACCACCCTCGTGACCGATTTCGTGCCGCCCGAGGCCGCGCCCTTCGATCTGCCCCGGGACCGGCTGGTCTTCACGGTGATCGACGATGCCGGCGCGGTCGAGATGCGGGGATGCGCGGGCTAGGACAGCCCGTCAAGCCGCGCCGACAGGGACAAGAGATCCGCCCAGGCTTCGCGCTTGGCCGGGGGGTTGCGCAGCAGATAGGCGGGATGCGTCATCGGCAGCGCGGGACGGCCGAAGGCCTGGTCCCAGGTTCCGCGAAGCCGCAGGATGCCGCGCCGTCCCAGACCCGCCTCGCAGGCGATGTTGCCCATCAGCACGATCAGGTCGGGCGCGGCCAGTTCGATGTGGCGGCGCAGGAAAGGCATGCTGACGGCGATCTCGTCCGGCTGGGGGTCGCGGTTGCCGGGCGGGCGCCAGGTCAGGACATTGGTGATATACAGCGCCTTTTCCGCATCCACCGCCCGACGCGACAGGCCGATGGCGTCGAACATCCGGTCCAGCAACTGTCCCGCCCGGCCCACAAAGGGGCGGCCCTGGCGGTCCTCCTCGTCGCCCGGCGCCTCGCCCAGGATCAGGACGCGGGCGGCGGGGCTGCCGTCGGCAAAGCAGAAATTGCGCGCGCCCTTCTTCAGCTCGATCCCGTCAAAGGCTTCCTGGGCGGCGGCAAGGGCGTCCAGCGTCCCGGCCTGCGCCGCCAAGGCCTCGGCCTGGGCCACCCGGGCGGGCAGGTCGTCATCCTCCGAGGTCAGCGACAGCACCGGCGCCACGGGCGCGGCCAGCGGGATCCTGGGTGCCGCCACAGGGGCCGGCAGGTCGAAGCGGTCCAGCGGGGCATCCAGCAGGGGTTCGTCCGCGCCCATCTCGGCCTGCCATTCCAGCAGGGCAAGCGCCGTTTCCGCGTCCAGTTCGATCCCGTGCCAGGTCGGATGGTCCACTAGTCCACCACCAGCATATAGCCCGTGCCGCGCACGGTTTGCAGAAAGCGCGGCTCGCGGGGGTCGGGTTCGATCTTGCGGCGCAGGCGGGTGATCTGCACGTCGATGGCGCGTTCGCTGTTCTCGGCCTCGTCCGCGCCGCCCCGGCCCAGATCCTCGATCAGGTCGGCCCGGCTGACGGGTTCGCCCCGGCTGGCGGCCAGGCGGCGCAGCAGCGCCTGTTCCGTGCCGGTCAGGCGCAGGTGATTCTCTCCCTGCCACAACTCGCCCTTGTCGATGTCGTATCGCAACGCGCCCAGCGTCAGGAACTTGGGCTGGTGCATCTCGGGCGCGGGGATGCGGCGCAGGATCGCGCCGATGCGCAGCAACAGTTCGCGCGGCTCGAAGGGCTTGGGCAGGTAATCGTCCGCGCCCACCTCCAGCCCGGTGATGCGGTCGGCGGTCTCTCCGCGCGCGGTCAGAAGCAGGATCGGCGTCGTCAGCCGTTCGCGCAAGGACTTGGTCAGGGCAAAGCCGTCCTCGCCCGGCATCATCACGTCCATGACGATCAGGTCGAATTCCAGCCCCGCCAGAAGGCGGCGGGCCTGGGCCGCGTCGCGGGCCAGCGTCACCAGGAAACCGTTCTTGCGCAGGAACCGGCCCAGCAGCGCGCGGATGCGTTCGTCATCGTCGACGATCAGCAGATGGGCATCGTTCTGGCTCATGGCGGGCCTTTATTCGGGCAGATCCTTCATCGACTGATACTGCGCCCGCGTATCGGGGTCCATCATCGCTTCCAGCACCTGACGGAACCCCGCCACCGCCTGCGGTCCGGCCGCCCGATAGGCCTGGCGCATCCGCGCCCGCTGCGCCTCGGACAGGCGGCGCTCCAGCGCCGCGCCTTCGGCGGTCAGGTGCAGGAGACGTTCGCGCCGGTCCCGCCGGCCGACGCGGCTTTCGACCAGGCCATCCTCGATCAGGGTGCGCAGCACGCGGTTCAGCGACTGCTTCGTCACCCCCAGCACGGCCAGCAGGGACGTGACGGTCAGGCCGGGATCGCGGTGGATGAAATGCAGCGCGCGGTGATGCGCCCGGCCATAGTCCATCCCCGCCAGGATCAGGTCTGGATCGGCGGTGAAGGCGCGATAGGCGAAGAACATCGCCTCGATCCCGCGCCGGATCTGCTCGTCCGTCAGGAACAGCAGATCCTCGCCCCCAAGGGTATGCACGCGCATCGTCTCGGCCATGGTTTCCCCTTTCCTGATCGCCGCCTTGATAGGGCAGTCTTGTTGACTTTCCAAGATTCGATTGCTAGGCGTCAAGCACTTCGCGCAACAAATGTTTGGATCCGGGCCAGTTGTCGCAAGAAACGCAAAGCCCGGCGGGATTGGAGAGAAAGATGACGGCGGCCTATGACGATCGCGACGGCAAGATCTGGATGGATGGCGAACTGGTCGACTGGCGCCAAGCGAATGTGCATATCCTGACCCATGCGCTGCATTATGCAAGCTCGGTCTTCGAGGGCGAGCGGTGCTATGACGGCAAGATCTTCAAGGGCCACGAACATTCGCTGCGCCTGATCGAATCGGCGCGCCTGCTGGACATGGAATCCCCCTATACGGCGGACGAGATCGACGCCGCGAAGGAGGCCGTGCTGAAGGCCAACGGGCTGACCAACGCCTATGTCCGCGCGGTGATGTGGCGCGGCTCCGGCCCGGACATGGGCGTGTCCGCCGCGCGCAACCCGATCCGCATGGCCATCGCGGTTTGGGAATGGGGCAGCTATTACGGCGATGCCAAATGGCAGGGCGCGAAACTGGACGTGGCGAAATGGAAGCGCCCGTCGCCCGAAACCATTCCCACCGCCGCCAAGGCCGCTGGCCTCTACATGATCTGCACCATGTCCAAGCACGCGGCCGAGGCCAAGGGCTGCTCGGACGCGCTGTTCATGGACTGGGAGGGCTATGTGGCCGAGGCGACCGGCGCCAACATCTTCTTCATCCGCGACGGAGAGGTCCACACCCCCCAGGCCGACCGCTTCCTGAACGGCATCACGCGCCAGACGATCATCCAGATGCTGCGCGACAACGGCACGACGGTCCACGAGCGCCGCATCCGCCCCGAGGAACTGGAGGATTTCCAGGAATGCTTCCTGACCGGCACCGCCGCCGAGGTCACGCCCGTCGGACAGATCGGCGACTGGCACTTCCAGGTCGGCCAGACCACGCGGAAGGTGGCCGAGGACTATGAACGGCTTGTGAGGGCCTGACCGCGGCAAGGCCACCCCAAGGGGTGGCCTTTTTCCATTTTGACCGCGGATGCGTGTCTGTCCGCGTCTCGCGGCTATCGGACGTCAAACTGTTGTTTTCAAAACGGGTATCCTTCGAGAAAAATCGGTTTTTATAAACCGCGATTTCTTGCGGCATTCATGGGATCCAGTTTCATATTCAAAATATGATTATTATATTCCACGCAAACAAATGATTATTTAAAATCTCATATATTGTTTGCGGTTTTGTTGCGTATATAATTGAAAAATGTGGCGCAACATAATAATCTAATGCCGCGCCGATATTCTTGTGGCCTGGCGGGAATCGCCTTTCCGATGACAACAAGGCTCCGGTCTTCGATCGCGGGAATTTCGGCGGGTTGGTCAATGGGAGAAGGGCCAAAGACGATGACAGGGATTCGGAAACGCCCGATCATGTGCTTCCGGTCCGGCAACTGAACCAAAGCGAAATCGGATTATTGCCCTGTGCCAGGCCTGTTCCTTGAGGCGGCACATCCGAATGCCCCTACGCTGATTGCGTGACTTCAAACCGGCGCGGGCGTTCCTGGCCGTGACCTGCGGTCGGATGCCTTGCGACAGCGGGTTCGCCTGACCCCTGATGACCAGACTTACTGCAAGACCTTCCAATGCCAGCATCCTCACGACGCCGTCTCACCGGCGCTGGCATTCCTGTGCCGTTCCCATGCCGCGCCGCTTGAAACGGGTGTCGCGAGGGACGGCACCTTACCCTGAACAATCGAGTGCGCGACCCGCCTCGGCCAATGGAGTTCGTCATGTCAAGATTGCTTGTTTGTATCGCTACCGCGTCCCTGCTTTCCGTCACGACCCAGGCGGGTCTGGCGCAGGATGCCCATGAAAGGCCCGAACCTGATCCGGGACCCTCGCAGGTTTCCCAGGTCGAGGTGGAAGCCGGCAAACTGTACAGCCCCTATGACCTTGCCACCAGTGGCCTGTCGGCAAAGGACCTGGTTCCGGTCTCGAATTTCGTCTCGTCTGGAAGGATCGACCCGCCAAGCAGGAACGACAACTGACAGGCGGCTGTCTGGACAAAAGGCCGCCCCATCGGACGGCCTTGCTGTCTGCTCAGCTCATCTGCCCGCGTTCGATCCGGGCATATTCCACGAACTTGCGGTTCGCCTCGGCCCTGGCCACCGGGCGCGACCGCAAGGCCATGATTGCCGGATGCATGCCCGATTCCCGTTCATGACGGGTGAATTCGCGCAAGCGGGTGGCGCCGCGTGGTTCGGACGTGTCACTGACAGGCTTGTTCATCATGGGCCCTCCTGACTGGTGGAAGGGCCTGTATAGGACCGAATCGGCCCAAGTCCAAAGCCTTTAAGCCGCCTTGACGCCTTGGGCGGCCAGAACCGCATGCAAGGCCACCGGGTCGTCGTTCGCCCGCAATTTCGCGCGCAGATCGGTGTCGCGCAGCGTGCGGGACACAAGCGCAAGCGCCTTGAGGTGATCGACGCCGCTGGTCTCGGGCGCCAGCAGGCCAAAGATCAGATCGACAGGCTGGCGATCGACCGCGTCGAAATCCAGCGGCTTGTCCAGCCGCACGAACAGCCCCACCACCCGGTCCAGACCGTGCAGGCGCGCATGCGGCAAGGCCACGCCCTGCCCCACGCCGGTCGGCCCCAGGCTTTCCCGTTCCTGCAGCGCATCCAGAACCTCGGTCGCGTTCAGGCCGTATTCGGCATGGGCCAGATCGGCCAGTTCCTGAAACAGGCGCTTTTTCGACGTAACCTGGCCCAGGGACCGCACGGCGCCCGGTCTGAGG
Source organism: Paracoccus sp. SY (assembly GCF_002901215.1). Classification (NCBI taxonomy): domain Bacteria; kingdom Pseudomonadati; phylum Pseudomonadota; class Alphaproteobacteria; order Rhodobacterales; family Paracoccaceae; genus Paracoccus; species Paracoccus sp. SY. The sequence continues at coordinate 199,032 of NZ_NWMQ01000003.1, forward strand.
ATTTCGGTCAACTGCATGGCTTCGCGTCTTTCCCAAGGCTCAAGCGCCCCTGCGAAGGCAGAGGCGCATCGATTCAGTCAGGGATGCCGCGCGGCGGCCTTATCCATTGCCGCGCGGGTCGATCCAGCCCACATTGCCATCTTCGCGGCGGTGGACCACATTGACGCCCCCGTGTTTTTCGTTCCGGAACACCAGAAGCGGCGTCCCCGACAACTCCATCTGCATCACCGCGTCACCCACCGACAGGGTCGGGACGCGGGTTTCCATTTCCGCGATGATGATCGGTTGCAGGCCGCTGTCCTGCGCTTCCCACTCATCCTCGTCAGCGGCCAGCACATACATGCCTGCCTGGCCGAATTCAACCGGCTCGGACCTGTCCTTGTGGTGATCCTTCAGACGGCGCTTGTAGCGGCGAAGCTGCTTGTCCATCCTTTCGCGGCAAGCCTCGAATGCGGCATAGATCTCGGTGGCGGCACCCCGCGCCGTCACGTTCAGGCCGGTGGACAGATGCACGACGGCGTCGCAGGTGAACTGGTGGGCATCCTTGGAAAAGGTGACGGTCGCGTCCGTGGGGCGCTGCGAATACTTGTCAATCGTCTCGCCCACCTGGGACTTCACATGCGTCGAAAGCGCATCGCCGATGTCGATCTGTTTTCCGCTGATGGTATAGCGCATCGTCTTTCCTCTCGGTTGCCCGTCTTCAAATGCGCCGGCCCGTCTGCCGGCACATGGCGGAAACGGGGGTGGCGGGATACGGTTCCTGCGCGTCCCGCATATGTCAATCTGGTGACAGGCCAGGGCGTCTGTCAACGGGGCGCCTGCAAAGGTCACGCAAATTCCCGCGCGCAGCCCTCAGGCCATGCGGAACCCCTCGCCCAGATAGACCTCGCGGACGCGGGGGTCGGCCACGATCTCATCGGTCGTGCCCGACATCAGCACATGCCCGTCATGCAGGATATAGGCCCGATCCACGATGCCCAGCGTTTCGCGCACATTGTGGTCGGTGATCAGAACGCCGATGCCGCGCGACTTGAGGTCATGGACCAATCCGCGAATCTCGCCCACGGCGATCGGATCGACGCCCGCGAAAGGCTCGTCCAGCAGCAGGAAGCTGGGATGCGAGGCCAGGCAGCGCGCGATCTCGGCCCGGCGGCGCTCGCCCCCGGACAGGGCAAGGGCGGGCGCGGCGCGCAGATGCTCGATGGAAAAATCGCCCAGCAGTTCTTCCAGCCGGTCGCGGCGGTGGCGGGGATCCTCGTGGACAACCTCAAGGACGGCCATGATGTTCTGCTCGACCGTCAGGCCGCGAAAGATCGACATTTCCTGCGGCAGATAGCCGATGCCCAGGCGCGCGCGGCGGAACATCGGCAGGCGGGTCGCGTCACGGCCGTCGATCAGCACCTGTCCCGCATCGGGCGGCACAAGGCCCGCGATGCAGTAAAAGCAGGTGGTCTTGCCCGATCCGTTCGGACCCAGCAGGGCCACCACCTCTCCGCGCGCCAGATCGACCGAGACATCGCGGATCACCGGACGGTTGCGATAGGACTTGCGCAACCCCCGGACCTTCAGCCCGTCCCCGCTTCGTGCCGCCGATCCCCGCATCAGTTGCCGCCCGGCTGCAGGACCGACCGCACCCGGCCCTGGACCTGCGCCGTGCCCGATTCCAGGTTCACCTGCATGGTATCGCCCGTCAGCACATTCTGCCCCTGCGTCAGCACCACGTCGCCCGTCAGCGTGACATTGCCCGATTCCACGTCATAGGTCGCCGCCTCGGCCTCGGCCGCGTCCTGGCCCGACACCAGGGTCACGTTGCCGCTGGCCTCCAGCGACCGGATGCGGCTTTGCCCGCCCTCGGCATAGATGACCGTCACGCTGTCGGCGGACAGGCGCATCTCGCCCTGGCCGATCACGACATTGCCGGTAAAGACCGCGCTGCCGTCGGCCTGGTTGACCGACAGGTTGTCCGCCGCGACCTCGACGGGGGCGGAAATATCGGCGCGCATCCCCCCGAAGGTGACGTTCTGCGCCAAAGCCGGCGAAGCGGCAAGGATCAGGGCTGTCAGCAGGGGGCGCAGCATCGGCTTGTCCTTCGATGGATCAGGGCTGGTATATCAGACGGACATCGCCCGAGAAATTCAAGATCGAAGCGTTCTGGTCCCCATCCGGCACAAGCTCCATCCGTTGCGCCGAGATCGCTCCGAAGGGCGCCTCGGCCTCGACCCCCTCCTCGGCCGCGATGCGGGACCGGTCGGTCGCGGCCTCGGCGCTTTGGGCCTCCAGCGTCCAGCCCGAGGATGTGGTCATCCGCACCCCCCCGTCCAGCCGGATGGTCCCGTCCGCGACCCCGGCACGCGGCGCGGTCAGGTCGGCGCGCAGTCCGTCGGGGCGCTGCCAGTCCAGGCGCAGGTCCTGGGCTTGCGCTTCCCCCTCGCCCGGAGAGGCTTGGGTCGCGCGCAGGGTCAGTTGGGCACCGTCGCCCGTCACGCCCGCATATTCCGGCGCCACAAGCCGGTGATCGCGGGCCATCGCCTCGGCATCCACGTCGGCATAGGGGATGCGCGATTCGCTGCCGCCATTGCGCGAGAACAGGAACAGCGTGGACAGCATGACCAGCGCCAGCAAGGGCAGCAGCACGCGCAGCCAGCGGACGACACGCGTACGGTTCATGGGCTCACACGATCCCGGCGCGAAGGCAGTCGTGGATATGCAGGATGCCCTGCGGCACATCCTCGGACACCACGAACAGGCAGGTGATCTTGCGGTCCTGCATCTGCGCCAGGGCCGCCTCGGCTAGGGCATCGGGGGCGATCACGCGCGGGTCGGGGGTCATCACCTCGGACGCGCGGTGATCCAGCAGGCCCTGCATGTGCCGGCGCAAGTCGCCATCCGTGATGATGCCGGTCAGATGCCCGGCCCCGTCGGTCACGCCCGTCACGCCAAAGCCCTTCTGGCTGATGACCAGAAGCGCGTCCGACATCGGCGCATCCTCTGACACCAGGGGCATGTCGCGGTGCATCAGGTCGCCCACCTTGGCCAGCCGCGCCCCCAGCTTGCCGCCCGGATGGAAGGTGCGGAAATGCTCGGGCGTGAACTGGCGATGCTCCATCAGCGCGACCGCCAGGGCATCGCCAAGCGCCAGCGTCATGGTGGTCGAGGTCGTGGGCACGATGCCGCTGCCGCAGGCCTCGGGCGCCACGGGCAGCACCAGCGCCACATCCGCCTGCCGCAGCAAGGTCGATTCAGGCCGCGAGGCGACCCCGATCAGCGGGATCTTGAAGCGGCGGGTATGGGCGATCAGGTCGGCCAGTTCCGGCGTCTCGCCGCTGTTGGACAGCACCAGCGCCACATCGGCCTGGGTCACCATGCCCAGGTCGCCATGGCTCGCCTCGGCCGGGTGGACGAATTGCGCGGGCGTCCCGGTGGATGCCAGCGTGGCCGCGATCTTGCGCCCGACATGGCCCGACTTGCCCATGCCCGACACGATCACACGACCCCGTGCCCCCAGGATCAGATCGACCGCGCGGGCGAAGTCGCCGTTCAGCCCCAGGGCCAAAGCTTCAAGCCCGGTGATCTCGCAGCGGATCACCCGCCGCGCCGTCTCGATGTAATCCGCCACGCGTCTGCCTTGTCTTCTGTGCCGCAAATATCCTCGGGGGTCCGGGGGCAGACAGCCCCCGGCCTTGCCCATCTAGTGCCGGAAGATGTCGTTTTCATCCCCCCAGCCCAGCAGGTCCAGATGGGCCCGGGCGGGCAGGAAGTCGAAGCAGGCCTGCGCCAGGCCCATGCGGTTCTCTCGCCGAAGGCGCTCCTCCAGCGCTTCCTTCAGCTTGTGCAGGTGCAGCACGTCGGATGCGGCATATTCCAGTTGCGCATCCGTCAAATCCGGGGCGCCCCAGTCGCTGGTCTGCTGCTGCTTGCTGACATCGACATTCACCAGCTCGCTCAGCAGGTATTTCAGCCCATGCCGGTCGGTGAAGGTCCGCACCAGCTTCGAGGCGATCTTGGTGCACCAGACGGGCGCGGTCACCACGCCAAAGGCGTTTTCCAGGGCGGCGATGTCGAAGCGGCCGAAATGGAACAGCTTCAGCACCTTCGGATCGGTCAGCATCCGGCACAGGTTCGGCGCCTCGGTCTGACCGCGCTCGATCTGGACCAGATGGGCGTTCCCGTCCCCCGACGACAACTGCACCAGGCACAGCCGGTCGCGCCTCGGGTCGAGGCCCATGGTTTCGGTGTCGATGGCCACCACCGGGCCAAGCGTCAGGTCGTCGGGAAGGTCGTTGGGGTAAAGATGTATGCTCATCGCATCGTCCGTCCGGGCCAAGGCTGTGATGGCGCCCCTCTCACCAGAAAGCGGCGCCTCATTCCAGCCTTATTCGCCCGAACGGCCAAGATCGGCGCATATGGCAGGGGACAATGCCCCCCGCCCCGGATCATCTCAGGATGACTGCGCGGCCTGGACGGCCTGCATGCAGGCATCTTCGTCGCCTGCGGCCAGGGCGTCACGCGCGGCCTGGATATGGGCGTCACGGACGGACTGATCACCGGTGCCGGCCGAAGACCCGCCGGAAACCTGACCCGCCTGTTCGGCCGCGGTCGGCTGGCCTTCCTGCTGGGCCTGCGCATCGGCGCCCGACATGGCGACGCCCGCCTGCTGGCCCGAGGCATCCTCAAGCGGCGTGTGGGTTCCGTCCTTGGCGATCCCTTCGCCCCCGGCAGCGGCCGTATCCGTCGATGCCGACCCGCTGGCCGCCGTGTCCGTCGATGTCGCGCCGGTATCGGTCGATGTGCTGCCATCGGGTGCGGCGCTGTTCATGCCGGCCGCCTCGGCCGTGTCCGCTGCGCCTGCTGCCGCCGGGTCGCTGGACGCGGACTGGGTGGTTGCCGCGCCGGTGGCTGTGGCATCGCTGGTCGTCGTGTCGGTGGACATGGAACCCGTGGCTGCGGCACCGGTGGCACCCGCGTCGGATGCCCCTTCCAGCGGCGCCAGCGATCCGTCCTTGGAAATTCCTTCGGATGCGCTGCCGGACGCACCGCCCGCTTCGGTCAGGCGCGCAAGTTCGGCGGCGCAATCGGCCTGTGCGGAAACAGCGGTCATTGCCAGCAAGGCAGCTCCGACGATCCCTGTGGTCATGGGTTTCATCTGATTCTCCCGGATGTTGTCGCGCCTTCCCCTGCGGCGCACCGGGCCCAAACGCACCCCCTCCGGGCAATGTTCCCGCAGCAAGGACAGGCTTAACTTAAGTCAACGTGCCCAAGGCCCGCCAGGCCGCCATGAAATCCTGCGCCCGCCGGCCCGTGGTCGCCGCATCCTGGCCCGGCTTGTAAAGCGCCGATCCCAGCCCGAACCCGTCCGCCCCCGCCTGGACATAGTCCGCCATGGTGGCCGGGCCGATGCCGCCGACCGGCAGCAGACGGGACCCGCGCGGCAGGACCACCCGCATGGCCTTGACGGCTGCAGGGGGGATCATCTCGGCCGGAAACAGCTTCAGCGCGACGGCCCCCGCCTCAAGCGCCGCAAAGGCCTCGCTGACGGTGCCGACGCCGGGGCAATAGGCCAGCGCCCGCCGGCGCGCCTCGGCGGCGACGCGGGGGTCGAAGTTCGGGGCGATGATGATGCGCCCGCCGACATCGGCCACCCGGCCCACCTGATCGGGCGTCAGCACGGTGCCCGCGCCCACAAGCGCATCGGGAACGGCCGCTGCCATCCGGCCGATGCTGTCCAGGGGATCGGGCGAATTCAGCGGCACTTCCAGGATGGAAAATCCCGCACCCGTCAGGGCAAGGGCGGTGTCAGCGGCCTCCTCGGGGCGCAGGCCGCGCAGGATGGCGATCAGCGGGTTCGCGGCAAAGGCGGTGTCGAAGTCGGTCATGTCAGTCCCCCTTTCAGGGCAATGTCCCAAAGCCCCCGCCGCGCCATGCCCGGCGGCGCCACATCCGCCGAAATCCCCAGCACCGCAAAGGCCGTCTGATAGCGCGCGGCCAGATCCCCGCGCCCGATGATCGTGACGGGGCCGCTGGCGTCGCGAAGGCCATGCGCGACCTCGTCCCCGATCAGCAGGCCCGACAGGTAGTCGGCGATCTGGTCCGGCGGAAGCCGGTCCATCAGCGCCAGCGTGCGGGCGCTGAAGATGCGCCCCAGAAGCGCGCCGTCCTGCCGCCCGGCCTCGACACCCCGGCGGAAGGCTTCCCCGCTGCCCGGCCCCGGCTGGACCAGGCGCCCCAGGATGGTGTGATCGCGCAGGGCCCCGAAGACCTCTCCGGTCATCACGGTGCGGAAGGCCACCAGCCTGCCGCCCTCGGCCCAGGCCCATTTGCTGTGGGTGCCGGGCAGGACGAACAGGCCGTCCCCGCCCCCGCCCGCCAGATGGCCGATGATCTCGGTCTCCTCGCCGCGCATCACGTCGGGGGCGGGGCCGTCGGGGTCGCTGACCGCGCCGGTGACGAAATGGATGCCGTCATGCAGCGTCAGGCTGCGGGCCAAGCTCGCCGCGTCCAGCGGCAGCGGCAGATAGGGCGTTTCCACCCAGCCATTGCGGCTGGTGATCATGCCCGAGGCGATGACCGGCGTGCCATCCATCCAGGGGCCGATGCGGTCGCGCAGCGCCTGACCGAAGCCGCCCGGCAGGGCGCCTGCGGCCAGGATGCCGGGGCCGTCGCCGACCTCCTCCAGCACCTCGCCCCCCTGCCCCATGCGCCAGGCCCGGAACGAGGTCGTGCCCCAGTCGATGCCGATCAGCGCCGTCATCGGGAAAACCTGTAGGCGACGTGGTGGCGCCAGGTCTCGCTGGGGCGCAGGATCGCATCGGGAAAATCGGGCCGGTTCGGCGCGTCGGGCCAGCCCTGGGTTTCCAGCGCGACACCGGCAAAGCGGTCATAGCGGCGGCCCTCCAGCCCCGCCAGCCCGTCGAAATGCACGCCGTCATAGACCTGAAGACCCGGCTGGTCCGTCTCGATCTGCATCCTGATGCCGGATTGCCCGGTCAGTTCGGCCACCACGCGCGGGGCGACGGGGCCGTCGGACAGGCAGAAATTGTGGTCGTATTCGCCCGGCTCGATCTGGCGCGGCTGGCGGAAATCGAAGCGCGTGCCCTCGACCGGCGCTGTGCCCGGCAGGGGGATCAGGTCGTCATCGACCGGAAGATAGCGGTTGGCCGCAATGCGAAGCCGGTGACTTCGCACATCGCCCCCGCCATCCAGGTTGAAATAGCCGTGATGGGCCAGGTTGCAGGGCGTCGGCGCGTCGCTCTCGGCCGACAGGTCGAAGATCAGCGCGCCGTCGCGCAAACAGATCGTAGCGCGGACGGCCATGGCGCCTGGAAAGCCCATCTCTCCATCCGGCAGCAGCAGCGACAGGGTGGCGCTGTCGTCCCCCGCATCCTCGACGGTCCAGACATGCCAGTTCGTGCCGTGCTTTCCGCCATGAAGCGTGTGGCGGTCCTTGAAGTTCGGATCGGTGCGGTATTCCCGCCCGTCCAGCGTGAACCGCGCCCCGCCGATGCGGTTGGCAAAGCGCCCGACGATCGCGCCCATGTAGATCCCGTCGCCCAGGTAATCCGCCGGATCGGGGCAGCCGAGGACCAACGGGTGATCCACGCCGTCCATGCGCAGATCCTGCACCGTCGCGCCCAGCGTCAGCACCTGCGCCGTCAGCCCGCCGCCGCGCAGGGTCAGGCGGTCCACGGAACGCCCATCGGGCAGGGTCCAGTCGCTCACAGGATCACCTGCGGTTCGGGAAGGCCGGTCAGGCCGGTCCGCACCAGATAGGTCTTGCCCTGCGCCGGGTCGGGATCCTCGATCCCGTCGAAGGCGGTTGTCACCAGCAGGTCGGACAGGTCCGCGCCCCCGAAGGACGGACAGGACGACTGCCGCCCGGCCACGTCGAAACGATGGGTCTGCTGCCCCTGGGCGTCGAAGCGGACCACCGCCCCCTGCCCCCAGATCGCGCAGCAGAAGCCCCCTTCGGCATCCGTGACCGCGCCGTCGGGCGACCAGTCCTGCGCGGACAGGTCCAGGAACACCTGCGCCTCGCCCACGGGCCAGCCCTGGTCGTCAAGGCCCTGCCGCCAGACGATGCCGCGATCCGTATCCGAATAATGCACCGTCCCCCCGTCGGCCGAAAAGCAGATCGAGTTCGGGATGGTGACCGGTGCGACCAGCCTGCGGACCTCGCCCCGGTAATACCGATAGATCGCGCCAAGGCCCGGCTCGCCGTTTCGGCCCATCGTGCTGAACCAGAAGCCGCCCTGCGGGTCCGCGCGGCCGTCGTTCGACCGAGTGGCGGGATTGTCGGCCTCGACCGCCGCGACATCTGCCAGCGATCCGTCGGCCAGCGACAGGATCGCCAGCCCCATCTCGGTCGCGATCAGCAGCCGGTCACGGTGGATCCAGCCGGCGGCCGAGGCCATGCGGTCAAAGCGCCATTCCACGGGCTGGCCGTCGTCCTGCGACAAAAGCCGCTTGCCCTTGATGTCGAACCAGAAGAACTGCCGGCGCTCGGGGTGCCAGAAGGCCCCCTCGCCCAGCCGGCATTGGCGGTTGTCGTGGATCATCATGTTCCCCTTGTGGCGTCCTGGGCCAGCCGCATCTGCGACAGTTTCAGCAGGCCCTTTTGCAGCAGGATGAAGGCCAGCAGAAGGATCCCGATGACGATCTTGGTCCACCAGGACGACAGGCTGCCGTCGAAGACGATATAGGTCTGGATCAGGCCCATCGTCAGCACGCCCACGAAGGTCCCGAACATATAGCCCGCACCCCCCGTCAGCAGCGTGCCCCCGATGACCACGGCGGCAATGGCCGTCAGTTCCGTCCCCACCGTCGCCAGCGAATAGCCCGATCCGGTATAGACCGAGAAGACGATGCCCGACAGTCCCGCCATCGCCCCCGAAAAGGCATAGACCAGCACCGTGGTGCGCCCCTGCCGGACGCCCATCAGCCGCGCCGCGGCCTCGCCCCCGCCCAGGGCATAGACGGATGCGCCGAAGCGGGTCTTGTGGGCGACGATCATGCCCAGGACGAAGGTCAGGACCATCAGCACGCCGATCAGCGTCAGCCGCCCCTTGCCGGGCATCAGCCAATAGGCCCCCTGCAGCGCCTGATAAAAGGGATGCTGGATCGGCACGGAGTCGATGGACAGGATATAGGCCGCCCCGCGTGCCAGGAACATGCCCGCCAGCGTGACGATGAAAGCGGGCATGGCCAGCCGGTCGATCAGAAAGCCCATGCCCGCGCCGAAGGCGGTGGTCAGCCCCAGCAACAGGGCGAAGACGACCAGCGGATGCAGCCCGGTGTCGCGCAGCAGGACCGCGATGAAGACGCCGGAAAAGGCGATGACCGATCCGACCGACAGGTCGATGCCCCCCGACAGGATCACCAGCGTCATGCCGACCGCGACGATGCCCAGATAGGCGTTGTCGGTCAGCAGGTTTCCGACCACCCGCGTGGACAGGATGTTCGGGAATTGCAGCCAGAAGACCAGATAGGCCAGCAGGAAGATCCCGATGGTGACATAAAGCGGCAGCGCGCGGGTGTTCATGCCTGCCTCCGTTGCGTGGCTTCGCGGCTTGCGCGGTGGCTGTCGCGCCACAAGCGCCATTCGGCGCTGATGCGCGGCGATTGCAGGACCAGGATCACCAGCACCAGCCCGGCCTTGATGATGAGGTTGTATTCCGACGGAAAGCCGATCAGCCGGATGCCGATGCTGATGGTGGTGATGATCAGCGCCCCGATGATGGATGCCGCGATGGAAAAGCGCCCGCCCAGCAGCGAATTGCCCCCGATCACCACCGCCAGGATCGCGTCCAGTTCAAGCCACAGCCCGGCATTGTTGGCATCCGCGCCCCGAATGTCGGCCGTGACGATCAGCCCCGCCAGGGCCGCGCAAAGGCCGGACGCCACATAGACCGCGATCAGCAGGACGGTCGCGTTCACCCCGGCCAGGGTGCTGGCGCGGCGGTTGATGCCGATCGCCTCGACCAGCAGGCCAAGGGCGGTGCGACGCATCAGAAGCGCGGCGGCAATGGCGGTGACGATCCAGATCATCGTGGGCACAGGCAGGCCCAGCACCACCCCCGATCCAATCCAGCCAAAGCCCGGATCGGTAAAGGTCAGGATGCGCCCTTCTGTGATCAACTGGGCGACGCCGCGCCCCATGGTCATCAGGATCAGCGTGGCGACGAAGGGCTGGATGCCCACCACCGCCACAAGCGTGCCGTTCCACAGCCCGGCAAGCGCGCCGGCGCCCAGGGCCAGCAGCAGCGCGGCGGGCAGCCCCCAGCCCGAGGCCACGGCGGATGCCGCGACCGCGCCGCAGATCGCCATGATCGTGCCGACCGACAGGTCGATCCCGCGCGTGGCGATCACCAGCGTCATGCCGACCGCCAGCAGGGCCACGGGCGCCGCGCGCTTCAGCACGTCGATGACCGGCCCAACTAGCCGCCCGTCGGTCAGCGAGACATCCAGGAAGGCCGGATAGAATGCCGTCACCACCGCCACCAGGGCGGCCAGGGCGATCAGTTGCGGGGCAAGCCGTTTCAGCAGGTCCATCACGCGGCCTCCGTGGCGGCAATGGCCTGCATGATGCGGCCGGGGGCGATCTCGTCGCCCGTCAGTTCGGCGACATGGCGGCGGTCGCGCAGCACGATCACGCGGTCGGAGACGGCGATCAGCTCGTCGATCTCGCTGCTGATGACCAGAAGCGACATGCCCTGGTCCACCAGCTGATGGATCAGGCGGACGATTTCCGCATGTGCGCCCACGTCGATGCCGCGGGTCGGTTCGTCCAGGATCAGGAAGCGCGGGTTCATCGCCAGCCAGCGGGCCAGGACGACCTTTTGCTGGTTGCCCCCCGACAGTTCGCCGATGCGCTTTTCCCGGCCCGAGGTGCGGATGTCCAGCCGCTTGATATAGTCGTCGGCCAGCCGGTTCTGTTCGGCGCGCGGGATGGGCCGCGCCCAGCCGCGCCGGGCCTGGAGGCCCAGGATGATGTTCTCTCGGATGGACAGGTCGGCCACGATGCCGTCGGTCTTTCGTTCCTCGGGGACGAAGCCGAAGCCTGCGGCGATGGCGCTGCGCGGGCTGCGCAGGTCCAGCGGTCCCTGCTGGTCGGTCGCGGTGCCGGAATGGGCGTTGCGCAACCCGAACAGCAGTTCTGCGGATTCGGTGCGGCCCGATCCCAGAAGACCGGCAAGGCCCACGACCTCGCCCTGTCCCACGGCCAGGTCGAAGGGCTCGATGGTGCCGCGCCGCCCTAGGCCGCTGAAGTCCAGCATCGGCGGGCGGGGACCGCGCGCGACGGCCTGATCGCCGGTGGCATCCTCAAGTTCACGGCCCAGCATGTGCTCGATCAGGCGCACGCGGTCCAGGCTGGCGGTGTCGGTGGTCACGATCTTGCGGCCGTTACGCAGGACCGTCACCCGGTCGGTCAGGTCGAAGACCTGGTCCAGGAAATGCGACACGAAGACGATGCCAAGCCCGCGTTCGCGCAAGGACCGCACCACATCGAAGACCATCCGCACCTCGGCCGCGTCAAGGCTGGCGGTGGGTTCGTCCAGGATCAGCACCTTGCCCGACAGGGCGACGGCGCGGGCGATGGCGACGATCTGCTGGATCGCCACGGAATAGGTGCCCAGGTCGCGGTCCACGTCCAGATCCAGCCCGTATTCCGCCAGCATCGCGCGGGCCTGCCTGCGCATCGCACGGCCGTCGATCAGGCCCCAGCGGCGCGGCTCGCGGCCGAACAGCAGGTTCTGCGCCACGGTCAAGTTCGCCAGCAGGTTCACTTCCTGATAAACGGTGCCGATGCCCAGTTCCTGCGCATGGGCCGTGGACTGCGGGTCGATGGTCGCGCCGTCCAGCGTCACCGTGCCGCCGTCGCGGCGATAAGCACCGGTCAGGCACTTGATCAGCGTGGACTTGCCCGCGCCGTTTTCGCCCAGAAGCGCATGAACCTCGCCCGCGCGCAGGTCGAAATCGACGGCGTCAAGCGCAAGCGTGCCCGGAAAGGTCTTGGTCAGGGACCGGATGGTCAGCAGCATGTCGCCCCCTTCGGCATGGTTGCCGGGCCGCATGGGGGCGGCCCGGCAGACAGGCGATCAGTAGCCCAAGCCCTTGCGGCGTTCGTATTCGCCCGCCGGATCGTCCGCCTGGGTGAACAGCTTCGATTCCGTCTGGATGAACTTCGGCGGCATGGTGCCGTCGGCCCAGTATGCCGCAAGGGCGTCGAAGGCGGGGCCCGCCATGTTGGGCGTCAGTTCGACCGTGGCATTGGCCTCTCCGTCGGCCATGGCCTTGAAGATGTCCGGGACCGCGTCGATGGACACGACCAGGATGTCTTCGCCCGGCTTCAAGCCGGCTTCCTTGATGGCCTGGATCGCGCCCACCGCCATGTCGTCGTTATGGGCGTAAAGCGCGCAGATGTCCTTGCCGCCGTTTTCGGCCTGAAGGAAGCTTTCCATGACCTCTTTGCCCAGGGCGCGGGTGAAGTCGCCCGTCTGGCTGCGCACGATGGTGAGGTTCGGGTGATCCTTGATCGCGTTCTCGAAGCCGGTCTTGCGGTCGATGGCGGGGCTTGATCCGGTGGTACCCTGCAATTCGACGATGCGGCATTCGCGGTCGCCGACCTCGTTGGCCAGCCATTCGCCCGCGACCTCGCCTTCATGGACCAGGTTCGATCCCACGGCGGTCAGATAGAGATCCTCGGAACTGTCCACCTGCCGGTCCAGCAGGACGACGGGGATCTCGGCCTCCTTGGCTTCCTGCAGGACGGAATCCCAGCCGGTCGCCACGACCGGGGCCAGCAGGATCGCGTCCACCCCTTGCGCGACAAAGGACCGGATCGCGGCGATCTGGTTTTCCTGCTTCTGCTGCGCATCCGAGAATTGCAGCTGGATGCCGCGTTCCTCGGCCTGCTGCCGGGTCAGCGTGGTTTCCGCCGCCCGCCAGCCGGATTCGGAACCGATCTGCGAGAAACCGACGGTCTCTCCTTCGGCAAAGGCGCCGCCGGCCGTGACGGCCAGAAACGCCGCCGTGCCCAACAGGGTCTTGATGGTCATGGTTTTTTCCTCCCTTTCATGATCTCGCCGGTCTTTTCGCCGGCGGATTGATGCAGGGCCTAAAGGCCCCGCAAATCCTCGGGCAACAGCGCCTCGGGGATGTTCTGATAGCTGACCGGGCGCAGGAAGCGTCGGATCGCCATGCTTCCCACGCTGGTCGCGCCGAAGTTCGTCGTGGCGGGATAAGGCCCGCCATGGACCATCGCGTCCGCGACCTCGACCCCGGTGGGCCAGCCGTTCGCCAGGATGCGGCCCGCCTTGCGTTCCAGGATCGGCATCAGCCGCGCCGCAAGGTCGATGTCGCCATCATCCAGATGCAGGGTCGCGGTCAGTTGGCCTTCCATCGCCTCGGCCACGTCCAGCATCTGGTCTCCGTCAGAGACGGTGACGATCACGCCCATGGGACCGAACACCTCCTCGGCAAGGGTGTGATCGCGCAGGAATTCCTCGGCCGTGGTCTTGTAGATGGCGGGCAGGGCGTTGCGGCCATGGCTTTCGCCCTCGAAGACCGGCGTGGCCACCCCAGCCGCACGGTTGATGCCCGCGCGGTAAGCCTCGGCGATGCCGTCGGACAGCATGACCTGGGGGCCGATCTTGGCCAGCGCATCGCCCGCAGCCTTGGCAAAGGCTTCGGCCAGAACGCCCTTGGGCATCACGATCAGGCCGGGATTGGTGCAGAACTGGCCCGCGCCCATGGTCAGGCTGCCCGCCCAGCCTTCCGCCAGCTTGGCACCCCGCGCGGCAAGCGCCTGGGGCAGGATGAAGCCGGGGTTGATGCTGCCAAGCTCGCCGAAGAAGGGGATCGGCTCGGGCCGCGCGGCGCACAGGTCGAAGAGCGCCCGGCCCCCGCGCAGGCTGCCGGTGAAGCCCACGGCCTTGATCAGCGGGTGCTGGACCAGGGCCGCGCCGACATGATGCGTGTTGCCATGGATGAAGTTGAAGACGCCGGCAGGCATTCCGGTGGACTGGACGGCGGCATGGACCGCCTCGGCCACGATCTCGCCCGTGGCGGGATGGGCGGGATGGCCCTTGACGACGACCGGGCATCCCGCCGCCAGCGCGGATGCGGTGTCACCGCCTGCTGTCGAAAAGGCCAAGGGAAAGTTCGAGGCCCCGAAGACCCCCACCGGGCCGATCGGACGCTGGATCAGCCGCAGGTCGGGCCGCGGCAGGGGCTGGCGGTCGGGCAGCGCGGGATCGTGGCGGCGGTCCAGGTAATCGCCCTTGCGGATATGGTCCGCGAACAGGCGCAACTGGCCCGTGGTGCGGCCCCGCTCGCCCTGCAGCCGCGCCTCGGGCAGGCCGGTTTCCGCCGTGCCCATGGCGGTGATCGCCTCGGCGCGTGCCTCGATCTCGTCGGCGATGGCGTCCAGGAAGCGGGCGCGCTCCTCTCGGCTGGTCGCGGCATAGGCGGCAAAGGCTGCCTCGGCTGCCTCGCAGGCGCGGTTCACCAGATCGGCGGTGCCGGCGCTGAAATCGTGGCCGTCGCCATGGGCGGGGGACGATCGGAACGTGCCTTCGCCCGTCAGCCATTCGCCTGCGACCAGATGTTTGCCATGGGGGGTGAAGGTCATTGCATTATCCTCAGAAATGAAAATCCGCGACGCTGTTGCGCCGCCCGAGGGTGAAGGCATCGGCCACCAGAACCATGGGCGCAAGGTCTGCGTCCCGGTTTCCGCCGGAAACCAGCCTTGCCATCTGCGCATAAAGCGCGGGATATTCGCCCATGATGTCGTCGGCGCCCTGGACATGGCGGCCGTCGATTTCCAGCCGGTTGCCGCCCATGCGCAGCGCCATCCGGCCCCCGTCGGTCTGAAACTCCATGTCCCAGGTCTGCGGGCCTTCCTGGCGGAAGTCGAAATCGGCGTCGATGCCCTGGCTGAACCGCAACCGCGCCGCGATGGGTGCCTGGCGGTTGGCCGGAAAATCCAGGTCGGCGGACAGCAGGCGCACGGGCTGGGGCAGGATCGCGGTCAAGATCGACAGGGCGTTGATGCCGGGGTCGAAGACGCCCATGCCGCCGGCCTCGAAGATCCAGTCCTGGCCCGGATGCCACTTGCGCACGTCTTCCCGCCAGGTGATGCGGCCGTCCTGGACGGTCTTGTCCGCCAGCCAGTCGCGCGCGGCAGCCACGGCCATCGCCATGCGCGAATGCCATGTGGCATAGATGGTGACGCCCTGCCGTTCAGCCAGGTCGCATAGGGCGTGAACCTCGGCCAGGGTGGCGCCGGGGGGCTTTTCCAGCATCAGGTGACGGCCCGCACGCAGCACCGCCTGCGCCACCTCAAAGCGGGGAACGGGCGGCAGGCAGAGGCTGACCACCGGGATGTCGGGCCGCGCATCCAGCATGGCGCCGATGTCCGTGAAGGCCTCGACGCCATCGACCGTGCCCTTTCGGCTGACGGTCGCGGCCAGTTCCCAGTCGGGGCTGACATCAAGCGCCGGCACATGCTGGTCCAGCGCGATCTTCCCGATGCCGACTAACGCGATCTTCATCAGTGGCTGTCCCGTCCGACCGGATTGCCCCGGCAACCCTTGAGGAAGTCCAGATCCGCCCCGGTATCGGCCCCTTCCACATGCGCTTGGTGCAGCCAGGCATAGCCGCTGGTCGGCAATTCATGGCTGGGCTGCCAAGCGGCAAGGCGCGCGGCCAGTTCCGTATCAGGAATGTCCAGGTGCAGGCGGCGATTCGGCACGTCCAGTTCGATAATGTCGCCGTCGCGGACCACGGCCAGCGGACCGCCTGCCGCCGCCTCGGGCGAGGTATGCAGGACCACCGTGCCATAGGCCGTGCCCGACATGCGCGCGTCGGAAATCCGCACCATGTCCGTGATGCCCTTGCGCAGCACCTTGGGCGGCAGGCCCATGTTGCCCACCTCGGCCATGCCGGGATAGCCCTTGGGGCCACAGTTCTTCATCACCATGACGCAGGTCTCGTCGATATCCAGCGCCTCGTCCTCGATCCGGGCCTTGTAGTCGTCGATATCCTCGAAGACGACCGCGCGGCCGCGATGGACCAGCAGATGCGGGCTGGCGGCGGACGGCTTCAGCACCGCCCCCCTGGGCGCCAGGTTCCCGCGCAGCACGGCAATGCCGCCCTGGGCCATCAGCGGGCGGTCGGCGGGCAGGATCACGTCCTCGTTCCAGTTGACGACATCCTTGACCTCGTCCCAGATCGTGCTGCCGCTGACGGTCAGCGCGTCCTTGTGCAGCAGCCCGGCCTCGCCCAGGCGTTTCAGCACGACGGGCAGGCCGCCGGCATAGAAGAACTCCTCCATCAGGTATTGGCCCGACGGCATCAGGTTCACGATGGTCGCCACGTCGCGGCCGCAGCGGTCCCAGTCATCCAGCGTGATGTCCACGCCCACCCGGCCTGCGATGGCCAGCAGGTGGATCACCGCATTGGTGGACCCGCCGATGGCGCCGTTGGTGCGGATGGCGTTCTCGAAGGCAGCCCGCGTCATGATGTCCGAGGGCTTCAGGTCGTCCTTGACCATCTGCACGATGCGGCGGCCCGACAGTTGCGCCATCACGCGGCGGCGGCTGTCCACGGCGGGGATCGCGGCATTGCCCGACAGCGCCATGCCCAGCGCCTCAGCCATGCTTGCCATGGTCGATGCCGTGCCCATCGTGTTGCAGGTGCCGGTGGAGCGGGACATCGAGGCCTCGGCTTCCAGGAACTCCTCCTGCGTCATCTCTCCGGCCTTCACGGCCTCGGAAAACTTCCACAGATGCGTGCCGGAGCCGACCCGTTCGCCCCGGAAATATCCGTTCAGCATCGGCCCGCCGGTGACGACGATCGACGGGATGTCGGTCGAGGCCGCGCCCATCAGCAGGGACGGCGTGGTCTTGTCGCAGCCGACCAGCAGCACCGCGCCGTCGATGGGCTGGCCGCGCATCGTTTCCTCGACCGCAAGGGCGGCCAGGTTGCGGAACATCATCGCGGTCGGGCGGAAGGTGTTTTCGGATGCGGAAAAGACCGGAACCTCGACCGGGAAGCCGCCGGCTTCCCAGACGCCCGCCTTCACCTTTTCGGCCAGTTCGCGCAGATGGCCGTTGCAGGGGGTCAGGTCGGCCCAGGTGTTCATGATGCCGATCACGGGCCGCCCGTCGAACAGGTCATGGGGCCAGCCCTGGTTCTTCATCCAGCCGCGATGATAGATCGTGTCGCGCGAGGTGCCGCCATACCAGTGCTGGGAACGAAGCTGGCGGGGCCAGGGGGCGGGTTTGAACGTCATCTTGAGCCTCTAGAGAGTGGCGACGGCGACAGGGATTTCGCCGTTCTGCTGCTGGTCCAGCGGGTTGGACAGGGGCAGGCCGAAGTCGGGCGCCTCGATCTGGAAGACATCGCCCGTCTGCGCCTTGATCCCGTCCGCGAAGGACAGCGTCGCGGTGCCGAAGAAATGGACATGCACGTCGCCCGGCTGGCGGAACAGCGCATATTTGAAGTGGTGGTGTTCCAGGTTCGCCAGCGAATGCGACATGTTGGATTCGCCCGACAGGAAGGGCTTTTCCCAGATCGCCTGGCCGTCGCGCAGGATGCGGCTGGTCCCTTCGACATGCTGCGGCAGATCGCCCACCAGCATCTCGGGGCCGAAGCTGGCCGGGCGCAGCTTGGAATGGGCCAGCCACAGGTAATTGCCGCGTTCGGTCACATGGTCGGAAAACTCGTTCGCCAGCGCGAAGCCCAGGCGGAAGGGCGTGCCGTCCGGTCCGATCAAGTAAAGGCCCGCGATCTCCGGCTCCTCGCCTGCGTCCAGGGCGAAGCCCGGCGACACCAGGGCCGCGCCGGGGGCAATCGCGTTCACGCCATTGCCCTTGTAGAACCATTCGGGCTGAACGCCGGCGGCCCCGTTCTGCGGCTTGCCCCCTTCCAGCCCCATGCGGAACATCTTCATGCTGTCGGTCAGCGCCTCGGCGTCCGTCTTGGCATGCATCGAGTTGCGCGTGGCGGCGCTGCCCAAATGCGTCAGCCCGGTGCCGGTCAGGTGCAGATGCGCGGGATCGTCGTGGTCCAGCGGCAGCAGCACCCGGCCTTCGGCCAGGGCGGCGGCCAGATCGACGGCCTCGCCCTGCCCGCGCGCCTTCACCTCGGCCGCAAGGCCGTGGCCGGCGGCGATGGCGGCCAGGGCCAGATCGCGGGTGGAACGCGCACCCGGCACGATCCAGGCGCTGTCGTTTTCGCGTGCGGCGACAACCCGGTCCCCGCCGGGGCTTTTCAGTTGCGACAGAAACATGGTTCTAGCCTTGCTTGTTCTTGTTGTAGACGTCGAAGATCACGGCGGCCAGCAGTACCAGCCCCTTGATGACCTGCTGATAGTCGATGCCGATGCCCATGATCGACATGCCGTTGTTCATCACGCCCATGATCAGCGCGCCGACCACGACCCCGATGATCCGCCCCACCCCGCCCGACATCGAGGCGCCGCCGATGAACACGGCCGCGATCACGTCAAGCTCGAACCCGACGCCGGCCTTGGGGGTGGCGCTGTTCAGGCGGGCGGTGACGATCATCCCCGCCAGGGACGCCAGCACGCCCATGTTGACGAAGGTGAAGAAGACCAGCCGTTCAGTCTTGATGCCCGACAGCTTGGCTGCCTTCTCGTTCCCGCCAAGGGCATAGATGCGCCGCCCGGTCGTCGTGGATTCCGTGAAGAAGGCGTAAAGGACGATCAGCACCGACATGACCAGCAGCACGTTCGGCAGGCCCCGGAAGCTGGCAAGCTTCCAGCCCACGAACAGAAGCGCGACCACCACCACGGCATTGCGCGCCCAGAAGAAGCCCGCGGGCTCGGGGGTGATGCCGAACTCGGCCTCGCGGGCACGGGCGCGGACGCCGGTCCAGACGATCGCGGCGGCGGCCACCGCGACCAGGATCAGGGCGGTGAAGTTCGGCTTGTCGGGGCCGAACAGGTCGGGGATGAAGCCGGTGGACAGCGCCTGGAAGGACCGCTCGAACGGGCCGATGTTCTGGCCGCCCAGCAGCCACAGCGTCAGGCCGCGAAAGACCAGCATCCCGGCCAGCGTCACGATGAAGGAGGGGATGCGCCAATAGGCGATCCAGTATCCTTGGGCGGCGCCGATCAGCCCGCCCACCACCAGCACCATGGGGATCACCACCAGGACCGGCAGGCCCATCCGCACCATCAGCACGGATGCCACCGCGCCCGTGAAGGCCGCGACGGAGCCGACCGACAGGTCGATATGGCCCGCCACGATCACCAGAAGCATCCCCAGGGCCATGATGATGACATAGGAGTTCTGCAGGAACAGGTTGGTGATGTTCTGCGCCGACAGGAAGTCCACCCCCTGGGTCGCGCGCACGATCACGAAGAAGAACAGCACGATGGCGACAAGCGCCAGCATCATCCCGTTCTCGCGCAGATGGCTGCCCAGATGGGCGCCGATGCCTGTCGTGGCAGGCTTGTTGGTCTCGGCGGTGCTCATGCAGCCTCCCCCTTCATTCCGTCTTGCAGGATCAGGGCCATGATCCGTTCCTGGCTGGCCTGTTCACGGGTCAGCTCGCCGGCGATCCGGCCCTCGTTCATCACATAGATTCGGTCGCACATGCCCAACAGTTCCGGCATTTCCGAACTGATCATGACGACGCCATGGCCCTGGGCCGCAAGCTCGTTCATGATGTTGTAGATTTCGAACTTGGCGCCCACGTCAATGCCGCGGGTCGGTTCGTCCAGGATCAGCACCTTGGGATCGGTGAACAGCCACTTGGACAGCACGACCTTCTGCTGGTTGCCGCCCGACAGGTTCACGACCCGCTGGAAGACGCTGGGCGTGCGGATGTTCATGGCCTTGCGGTATTTCTCGGCCACCTGCTGTTCGCGGCCCCGCGACAGGACGGCCCCCTTGGCGACGCCTTCCAGGTTCGCAAGCGAGATGTTGCGCAGGATCGGCTCGTCCAGGATCAGGCCCAGGGCCTTGCGGTCCTCGGTCACATAGGCCAGCCCGGCGTCGATGGCCTTGGACACGGTGGACAGGTCCGGCGTGCCGCCCGCCAGGCTCACCTCGCCCCGGATGTCGCGGCCATAGCTGCGGCCGAACAGGCTCATGGCGAATTCGGTGCGCCCCGACCCCATCAGCCCGGCGATGCCCACGATTTCCCCCTTGCGGACGGTCATGGACACGTCGCGGATCACCTGGCGCGGCTGGTCCGGGTGCATCACCGACCAGTTGCGCACCTCCATCAGCACCTCGCCGATCCTGGGCGTGCGGTCGGGATAGCGATGCGCCATGTCGCGGCCGACCATGTCGCGGATGATGCGGTCCTCGGTGATCTCGGACCGGTCCAGGGTGGACACGGTGGACCCGTCGCGGATCACGGTCACGCGGTCGGCGACGCGGCGGATCTCGTTCAGCTTGTGGCTGATGATGATCTGGGTGACGCCCTGCCCCTTCAGTTCCAGCATCAGGTCCAGAAGCTTCTGGCTGTCGTTTTCCTGAAGCGCGGCGGTCGGTTCGTCCAGGATCAGCAGGCGCACGTTCTTGGCCAGCGCCTTGGCAATCTCGACAAGCTGCTGCTTGCCCACGCCCAGCTTTTCGACCTTGGTGGTCGGCGCCTCGGTCAGGCCGACCTTCTTCAGCAGGGTTTCGGTCTTCTGATAGGCCAGGGGCCAGTTGATCACGCCGCCCGTGGCGACCTCGTTGCCCAGAAACAGGTTTTCGGCCACGGACAGAAGCGGCACCAGGGCCAGTTCCTGGTGGATGATGACGATGCCCGCCTGTTCGCTGTCGCGAATGTCGCGGAACCGGGCGGGCTTGCCGTCATACAGGATCTCGCCGTCATAGCTGCCGTGCGGATAGACGCCCGACAGCACCTTCATCAGCGTGGACTTGCCCGCGCCGTTTTCCCCGCAGATCGCGTGGATTTCGCCTTCGCGGACCGACAGGTTCACGTTGCTCAGCGCCTTGACGCCGGGAAAGGTCTTGGTGATGCCCTGCATCTCAAGAATGGCTGTCATCGTGTTCCTCCGATCATGTGGGGTCCCGGCGCAAGCCGGGACCGCCGGTGATCACTTCAACTGGTCTTCGGTGTAATAGCCCGAATCCACCAGAACCTCTTTCCAGTTGTCGGCGGTGACCGAGACAGGCTCCAGCAGATAGGACGGTACGACCTTGACGCCGTTGTCATA